>CAZLRO010000240.1:0-5980 GCA_964561865.1 uncultured Rhodothermaceae bacterium
TAATCTTATTCTCATTCACCTGTAAAAGCAAGGGGGTAACAAAAATTTTACCCCAGGGGATACTGCTTCAAGGGTTGCCCTGGAGAGCGGGCCGGTGGCACCCTTGATCCACACCGCCGAAATCGGTAAGCTCCGGCATCCCAAACCCGACCGGCCCCGCTGTGCGCATCCCCTACCGCTATCCTGCCCTTCACCGCTGCGGCCCTGTCCTGCTCCTGCTGCTGGGCGGCTGCGCGGGCACGTCCATGCCGCTGCCCCCGCCTCCGGGCGACGACCCGATGGTGGACCAGGTGGCCCCGGCGCTGATCCCGCCTGCCCCGGTGCGCCCGCCCGCCGAGGCCCTGGCCGACCTGCTGGTGGAAGACGGCTTCACCGTCGAACTCGTGGCCCACGAGCCGCTCGTCTCCGACCCGGTGGCGCTGGCCTTCGATGGCGACGGGGTGATGTTTGTCGTGGAGATGCGCGGCTACATGGCGACGCTCGATGGCCAGGGCGAGGACGCTCCGGTGGGCCGCATCCGGGTGCTGCAGGACACCGACGGCGACGGCTTCTACGAGCATGCGACGACGTTCCTCGACAGCCTCGTGCTGCCGAGGGCGGTGCTGCCCCTCGCCAGCGGCGTGCTGGTGGCCGAGCCGCCCAACCTGTCTTTCTATGAACGCCACGGCTACACGGCGGGTCGGCGGACGGTGGTCGATGCCCACTACGCCGACACCGGCGGCGACCCGGAGCACCTGCCCAACGGCTTGCTCTGGGCGCGCGACAACTGGATCTACAGCGCCAAGTCCAGTATCCGCTACCGCTACCGCAACGGCGCGTGGGAGCGCGACAGCACCACGTTTCGCGGGCAGTGGGGCCTCTCGCAGGACGACGAAGGGCGGCTCTTCTACAACCATAACAGCGCCACGCTCCTCGGCGACGACTTCCTGCCCAACACGTTCCCGCAGAACCCGCACCACCGCACGGCTACGCGCACCCCCTACGGGGCGCAGAAGGTCACGAACCGCGTCTACCCACGCCGCATGACGCCGGGGGTGAACCGTGCCTACCGCAAGGGCACACTCGACGCCGAGCACAAGCTGGTGAATGTGACCTCCGCGTGCGGGCCGGTGGTCTACCGGGGCGACCAGTTCCCGCCGGACTTCTACGGGCAGGCGTTCGTGCCGGAACCCGCCGCGTACCTCGTCAAGCGCGTCGTTCTGGCCGACAGCAGCGGCCACGTGGTCGGGCGGCTGCCTTACGAGGGGCGGGAGTTCCTCAGCGCCACCGACGAGCGCTTCCGCCCCGTCAACGCCTACACGGCACCGGACGGCAGCCTGTTCGTGGTGGACATGTACCGGGGTGTCATCCAGCACAAGACCTACCTGACGGACTACCTGCGCCGACAGGTCGGCTACCGCCAGCTTGAGGCGCCGCGCGGGCTGGGGCGCATCTACCGGGTGCGGTACCAGGGCCGCCCGCTGGGCCGTGCCCCGCGCCTCGAACACGCGCCGTCCGACACCCTCGTGGCGGCCCTCGGCCACCCCAACGGCTGGTGGCGGGACACCGCGCAGCGCCTGCTCGTCGAGCGCGGCGACCTCTCGGTCCTGCCGGTGCTGGAGCGCCTGGCCGTCGATGCCACGCAGCCGCAACGCCAGCTCCACGCGCTGTGGACGCTGGAGGGCCTCTCGGCGCTCCGTGCCCCGCTGCTCGAACAGGCCGCCGCCGCTGGCGACGATGGCCTCCGCGCCACTATCGCCCAGCTCGCCCCCACGCTACCCCAGGCCCCGACGGCCCTGCGCCTGCTCTCGACGCTGGCCGAAGCCGCCGTGCCGGACGTAGACCTGGCCGTGGTGCTCGCGCTGCACCGGCTGCACGCCCGCCTGCCCGACGCCACCGATGCACTGCTGGCGCAGATGGCCGTCCGCCACGGTGGCGAGGCCCTCTTCCGCGACGCCCTCCTCGGCGGGCTGACCGACCGCGAGGCGGCGTTCGAGCGGCGGCTGGCCGCACAGCTCCAGGCCCCTCCGGCGGCGTTCACCGACGCCCTGGCCCAGGCCCGGATCAACGCCCAGATCAAGCCGGTGGCCCTCGCCGATGTGCTCTCCCCGGAGGAGGTCGCCCACCTGCCGGAAGGGGAAGCGCTCTATGCCCGGCACTGCGCCGCCTGCCACGGCCCGGACGGGCGCGGCATCGACGGGCTGGCCCCGCCGCTGGTGCGCTCCCACTGGGTCTTGCAAGACGAGGCCACGCTCGTCCGCCTCACCCTCGACGGCCTCGCCGGGCCGGTGGCGGTGGACGGGCACCGGTATGCCCCGCCCGCCATTGCCCCGCTCATGCCCGGCCACCGCGCCCTGCTCGGCGACAGCGAACTGGCGCGGCTGCTCACCTTCGTCCGCAACGGCTGGGGCAACCGCGCCCCCGCCCTCACGCCCGAAACAGTGGCGCAGGTGCGGGCCAGCAGCGCCGCACGCGCAGGCACAGCCTGGACGCCCGACGAACTGACCCGCCTGGCCGCCACCGCGCCGGGCTGGACGCCCCTCTTCAACGGACGTTCGCTGCGCGGCTGGACGCGCCTCGGCGGGACGGCGGCCTACACCGTGCAGGACCATACCCTCGTCGGCACTACGCGGATGGGCACACCCAACACCTTCCTCGCCACCGACCAGTCCTACGCCGATTTCATCCTCGAACTGGAGTTCCGGGTGGACAGCCTCATCAACTCCGGCATCCAGATCCGCAGCAACCAGTACGTGGACTACCAGCAAGGGCGCGTCCACGGCTACCAGGTGGAGATCGACCCCTCGCCCCGGGCGTGGACGGGTGGTCTCTACGAGGAGGGACGGCGTGGCTGGCTCTTCGACCTCACCGGGCAGCCGACGGCGCAGCAGGCGTTCCGCAAGCACGGCTGGAACCATTTCCGCATCGAGGCGCGGGGGCCGCACCTGCGCACCTGGCTCAACGGCGTGCTGGCTGCCGACCTCATCGATACGCGCACGACCAGCGGGTTCATCGCCCTGCAAGTCCACAGCGTCGAGCAGCCGCACCTGGCCGGGCGGCAGGTACGCTGGCGCAACCTCCGCCTGCGCGACCTCAGCGCCCAGGTGGTCACGGCCAGCACCGACCCCGCCGCCGCGCCCCTCACCGCCGCCACCGACGGCAACCCCGCCACCTACTGGCAGGCCGACAGCCTCGGGGCCTGGCTCCAGTTCGACCTGCGGCAGCCCGCCCCCCTCGCCGGGGTGACGGTGGACTTCCACGCGGGCGCCCGCCGCCGCTACCGTTTCTCGGTGGCGACCTCCCCCGACGGGCGGCGCTGGAAGACGGTGTTCGCAGGCGAGAGCCGGGGCACCGGGCTGCCGGAAGCGTTCCCCTTCCCGGCCACGCAGGCCCGCTACGTGCGCCTCACCGGCAATGGCAACACCGAGGACGCCACCACCGCCTGGAACGAGGTCACGCTCGTGCGGCGGTGAGTACGTTCCCTTGTGCCTGCAAGCCCAACCAGCCTGCACGGGAAGGAGCGACCGCAAGTGCCACCCCCCTCCTGAAAACAGGAGGGGATGGGGGAGGTCGAGCCTCAGCGGATGCAACATCCATCCCCGCCCATTCGATCTCACCCGCCCAGGGTGCCCTCCCAAACGTGTCATTGCGAGGAGCGCAGCGACGTGGCAATCTCAACGCCGAAAGCTGCTGCAACGCCCCTGCCCGGTGGACAGGGCGAGATCACGTTTATCTTCCCAGACACCAGGCACCGAGTACCATAACCCCGAAAGTCCCCTCTTGAGAGGGGACTTTTGCGGAGGCAACGCCCCTGCCCGGTACAAAGGGCGAGATCACGCCCCACACGCCGTCACAGCCCCAGCCACTTCGCCACGATGTTGCGGTTGACCTCGTTCGTGCCGGAGTAGATCTTGCCGCCGATGGCGTCGCGAAGGGAGCGTTCGACCTCATACTCGGTCATAAACCCGTTGCCCCCGAAGATTTGCACGGTGTCCATCGCCGTCTGCACGAGCGCATCGGCGCAGAAGACCTTCACCATCGAGGCGTCGATGCCTACGTCGCGGGCCTTGTCGAGGCGGGTGGCGGCCTTGTAGCAGAGCAGTCGGGCCGCTTCGAGGCGGATCTTCATGTCCACGATCTTGTACGAGACGCCCTGGAACTTGCCGATGCGCTCGCCATAGGCCGAGCGGGTGCGGGCGTACTGGATGGACTTCTCCATGAGCCGCTGCATCGTGCCGCAGTGCTTGGCCCCGATGAGTACGCGCTCCCACTCCATCGACTGGGTGAAGAGCGCCGCTCCGCCGCCGACGCCGCCGAGCAGCGCCTCCTTCGGCACCCACACGTCTTCGAGCACGATCTCGCCGATGGGCGAGGTGCGCAGTCCCATCTTCTCGAACTTCTGCCCCGGCGCATAGCCCGGCGTATCCCGCTCGACGAGGAAGACGGACGTGCCCCCGAAGAACCCTTTCTCCGGGTCGGTGATGGCGTAGACGAGCGCCAGGTCGGCGATGGGGCCGTTGGTACTCCAGATCTTCGTCCCGTTGATGCGGTAGCCGTCGCCGTCGGGCACGGCGCGGGTCTTCATCGCGTAGGCGTCCGAGCCGGAGCCGGGTTCGGACATGGCGTTGACGGCGATGAGTTCGCCGCTGCACAGCCGGGACAGGTACTGCTGCTTCTGCTCCTCGGTGCCGTGCCGCCACACGGGGATCACACAGGCCAGCAGGTGGGCGCAGATCGAGAACACGAGGCCACCATCCTCACAGCCATAGCCGAGCGCCTCCATCGCCAGCGCCGACGAGAGCGGGTCGAGGCCGATGCCCCCGTATTCTTCCGGCACCGGCAGGCCCTGGAAGCCCATCTCGCCACACTTGCGCCAGAGGTCGTGCGGAAATTCCTGCGCCCGGTCGCGCTCGATCACGCCGGGGTTGAGTTCCTTCTTCGCAAACCGGATGATCTCGTCGCGGAAAACCTTCTGGTCCTGGGAAAGCGTAAAGTCCATGGTTCAATTGCGGATTAATTCGATTTGGGATTTCGGATTGCGGGTCTCGGATTGCGGATTGCGGATCGTAGGCCGTACCAAAGGCCACCTCCAGTGCCTCTCTCCCGCCTTCGCGGGAGCAGGCTCTGGACAGGAGGATGACCGATCTCATGAGATCGGTCATGGGGTGGTCGATGACAGACGGTGATCCAACCGCCCCGGCCCACCAAACAAGGTGGTCTGCCACCCCTTCCTAGATAAGGAGGGGAATCGCATACCCCAAAGGCCGCACCAAAGGCTGTCAGACCGTCCCAATCCCCTCACCCCATCTCCTTCAGCCGCTGGTAGTCGACCTTGTCGGTGGAGGTCTTGGGCAGGACGGCGAGGTGGTGGAAGCGGTCGGGACTCATGTAGCTGGGCAGGGCCTTGGCGCAGTACTGCTTGAGGGCGATCAGGCCAAGCGTCTCCCCGGTGTCGGAGGCATAGAACGCCTTGATGACCACCCCGCCTTCGGCATCCGGCATCGCCACGACGGCAGCCTCGGTGATGGACGGGTGCTTGTAGAGCGCGGACTCGATCTCGCCGAGTTCGACGCGGTAGCCCCGGCGTTTCACCATGCGGTCGCGCCGCCCGATGAAGAGGTAGAGGCCGTCCCCCTCCTCGCGCACCACGTCGCCGGTCTTGTACCAAGGCGTGCCATCGGCATCCACGAAGAAGGCGAGGGCGTTGCGTTCGGGCAGGTTCCAGTAGCCTTTCATCACCGAGCCGCCCGCCACGTAGAGTTCCCCTTCCTCGCCCGGGGCCACCGGCCTCTCGTCCATGTCCATGACGAGGCATTCGTCGTCGGAGCACTTCCAGCCGATGGGGAAGGGCGTGGTACGGTCGCCGATGTCGTCTGGCACATCGTAGTAGGTGCAGACGTTGGTC
Source organism: uncultured Rhodothermaceae bacterium (assembly GCA_964561865.1). Lineage (GTDB taxonomy): Bacteria > Bacteroidota > Rhodothermia > Rhodothermales > CAZLRO01 > CAZLRO01. Next base: position 5,885 of record CAZLRO010000240.1, read on the forward strand.
TCGGTGGGGCCGTAGAGGTTATAGTAGTGCGGGTGGGGCCAGAGGGCCTTCAGCGCCCGGAAGTGCTTGATCGGGAACACTTCGCCGGCGAAGTTG
>CAZLRO010000241.1:0-5963 GCA_964561865.1 uncultured Rhodothermaceae bacterium
GAGGAGCCGGTTGACCCTGCCGCCCGCCTGCTCATATCCGACCAGGGAGTTGGCGCTGAGTTCGACGGTGCGGGTGTTCTGGGCCTGGAGTGGAGCGGCGAGCAGCAGCAGGAGGCAGAAGGGCAATGCCGCGTGCGGACAGGCAGGAGGGGGAGGGTGAGCCCTTTTCTGTCGGCCAGCAGGGTCTTGTAGCAAGGGGGGCACCTTATTCTTCAGAGTAAGTCACGATGCCGGTTACGCGGGAGAGCTGGTACGAGGCCAGGTTCTCGTCGGCCACGAGGTCGTAGCCCTGGAGTTCTTCCTGTGGCGTGGTGATATGGGCGAAGCCCTGGGTGCGGACCTGGCGGGTATCTTCGCGCCAGTGCAGGTCTTCGCTCTCAAGCCGCCGCCCTGTGCGGGTGACGACCAGCACCCCCCCACGGGCCTGGAAGCGACGTTCACGGTCAAAATACAACACTTCGTCGGCGGTGAGGGTGGTCGTCACCTGGCCGCTGGCATCGTAGAGCTGCACGCGCACCCGGCTGCTGTCGGGAGGGCCGGGCACGCCGGTGAGCCACAGCCAGGCGCTGTCGGGACGGCTGTACTGGGCCATGTAGGGAGCCAACATTTCGAGGTGGGGACGACCTTCTTCGCTCACGTAATAGTGGGCACCCCAGGTTTCCTGCTCCGGCGCGTTGGGGTCGTCGGCGGCTGTGAGGGCACCCCGGCCCGCCCGGCGTTCACAGCCTGTCCCCACGAGCAGCACTGCGGCAAGGACGAGGTACCGTCCCCACCCGGTCCATCGGGTGCGGAGTCGGTGGCCCGGGAGCAGCGGCCCCGGCGACCTGAAGCAGTGGAGCGCCAAATGCACCATACGGTTCAGACCCCGATGGTTGTGCCGGGTCGGGCGATCTGCCAGGCAGCCTCCACCCGGGGGCCACACTGGGTAAGCAGTTCCGCGAACGTTTCGCACAGGTCGGCGAGCGCCTCAGCCGGGACAACCGTCTCCGGCGCATAGATGCAGGCGGCCACATGCCGGGTGTTGGCCTGTGTCTTTGTAGCCAGGCTGTCCTTGACAGGGTTGATAAGGGGCGTGCCATGTGCCGCGTGGTGGTCGTAGAGGCCGCAGCCCACGATCAGGTCTTCCACGTCGATGGCTTGCCCGCCTTCATTGAAGACATACGACTCGCCCGCCTGGCCGTGCCGGAAGATAAAGCGGCGGGTGGCTGCCCGGTCCAGGTCCCAAAGCGAAACCGGCAGCAAGGCCAGCAGGCTGATGTAGTTGGCCGTGTCCACCAGGGCGTTGATGCGCGGGAAACCGGGTGTGGCGTTGGGCTGTTCTTGGTTGGGCTGTACGCTGCGCAGCAGGTATTCGCTGGCCGGCTTGCTGCGTCCGGTAGGGCGGTAACGTCCATAGCGCACCAGGTCGCGGACAGCCTGGCGGGTGGCCTCCTCGGTTGCCGACAGGGGGTGCTGGCGTTGGGCCAGGAGGGGTTGCAGCCGTTGGTCGAGGGCGGAGGTGGAGGCATCCGGGTGTACGCCCTCAGCCCGCACCAGCCCCAGCAAGACACCTGGATGAGGAATCTGGTGGTGAACTTCGATCATCCGCAGTCAAGAATCATGAGAAAAGCACAAGGCGATTGAAACTTTAGAAAAGTGCAGGGATGCAAGAAGGTCAGGCTAAGGGTACGATGGGTTGGACACCCCCGGTACCCGCCTTTTTCGCCTGATCGGCTGGTTGCAGGGCCTGCCATTTATCGAGCGTCCGCAGCTTTAGTTTCCCCAGAGGGGGTCGATATCTCCAGGAGCAGGAGACCGTTTCTCAATCAGCATCCGCAAAGCCATGCAATTGACGACCATGAATTTTGGGGTCGAACCCGTAAACCACGAGACGGTGATTGTACGCGTCGGCAAGGCGCTCGATTTCCGCAATGCAGCCGACTTCAAGACGGCCTGTCAGGAGCAGGTCCGGTCGGGCTGGCGCAATTTCGTTCTGGATTTCTCGGAGACGGGGATTCTGGACTCGACGGGCCTCGGTTCCATCTTTTCGCTCTATCGCCAGGTTTCGCCGTTGGAAGGACAGGTCGTGTTCGCCTCGGTTTCCCGCCCCGTGCAGGTGGTGGTGCAGCTGACGCGCACCTACAAGGTCTTCCGGCAGTTCCCCACGGTCGATGCCGCCCGTGAGGCCCTGCGCTGATCAGCCGCTTGCTGATCGCTTAACTACTGGCATGCCTGGTATGGACCCCACAGAACCGCATGTGCAGGTGAGGTGTCGCTTTACCGACCTGGGTACGGTCATCGACCAGCTCCACACCCTCTTTGGGGTGTGGCACCGGGAAAGCCTGATGTATGCCCATAGCCTGGACCTGATGAAGGTGGCCGTACACGAATGGGTTGCCAACCTGGTACAATATGCCGACTTCCAGGGGCGTCACCCGGAAATCTATCTGGAGGTCAGCCCCAACGGCCAGGAGGTGCATTGCCGGATTGAAGACAACTCGGAAGGCTTCGACCTCGCTGCCCAGCTCCTACAGAAGGCGGGCAACCTCAGCGCCTTTCCGGAGCGCGGCATGGGCCTGCTCATGCTCCAGGCTTGCTCCGATAACCTTACCTACACCCGCACAGAGATCGGCCGCTATCGGCTCGAATTCTCGGTGAGCGCCGCGCAGGATCCATGGCTGAATATTCCATTCTAATCGTCGAAGACGAATTTACCCTGCGGCGCTTGCTGGAATATCGCCTGGGCCGGCAGTATGCGGTGCGTACCGCTGCCAATGGACAGGAAGCCCTGCAGAAGATCGAGGAGGCCCTGCCCCACTTGATCATCTCGGACATCATGATGCCCGGCATGGATGGCTTTGTCCTGCAGGAAACGTTGCAGTCCAAGATGGAAACACGGGCCATCCCGTTCATCTTCCTTACTGCCAAGGCCGACGATTCGAGCCGCGTCAAAGGGGTACGCACCGGCGTGGACGACTACATCACCAAGCCGTTCGATATCGACTACCTGCTCTTGCGTGTGGAGCGCCTGCTCGAACGCACCCAGCTTTACCAGAACCGCCTAGACGACAGGATTGGGAAAGACTTCTCTAGCAAGCTCCTGCCCAAGAAGATGCCGGAAGTACCCGGGTATCGGGTCTACTTCCAGAACCTGCCGCGAGAACACGGCGGCGGCGACTTCTTCGACTGGATCCTGGTCGAAAATAACATCTGCTTCATCTGCATCGGGGATGTGATGGGCAAGGGCTTGCAGGCCAAGTTCTATGCGTTCAGTTTTCTGGGGTACATCCGCAGTACCATCCATGCCATGCTGCGCACGACCAGTTCGCCCGCTGAACTGATGCGCCGGGTCAACCAGATGCTGATTGAGGATGCGATGATGGACGACACCTTCGCCTCGCTCCTGCTCATGCGCTGGGAACCAGCCCTGAACCGGGTGACCTATACCAATGCCGGGCATTGCCGTCCCGTCCTGATCACGCCCCGAGGGGCTGAAATCGTATCCTACAGCGACCTCGTCCTCGGACTCGAAGCCCAGGCAGAGTACCGCGATACCATAATTGAGTTGCCACCCGGCAGCGCCCTTATCAGCTACACCGATGGCCTGGTAGAACAGGTCGAGCGGGACGGGCAGGCTCTGGGCGAGACAGGGCTGGTGCAAGTGCTGAGCAAAACCTTTGGCAGCCCCGATGCCCTCACCGAAACCCTCCAGACGGTCCTCCAGCGCAGCAACACCCCGCATTTCTCCGACGATGTGCTCGTCTTCTGGATCGAACGGGATCAACAGCCCCAGCAAAGCCGCTTGCCCCGTTGGACCTCCTTCGCCGATGTGGACCTGAATGACGTCCGCTGAAGCAATGCCTGGGGTTTGGGAAGATGGCCGTTAGCCGTTAGCGTTGGCGAGTGCTCGGGGCTTGACAGGACCTGTTTTCCCCAAGTCTCAAAGGCCGAGAGGCCGTCCCAAAGGCCGAAGGCTGTTCCAACACCCTCTGTCATTCCGAACGACCGAAGGGAGGAGGAATCTCATAAAAAGCTCGCGTGAGATTTCGCTGGAGCGCAATCTCCCTTCGGTCGATGTTCACTTCGTGCAACCTGCGGTTTCTCCCTATGGTCGGAATGACAGTTTGGTTGGAGGAACAGAAAACCAAAGGCCAAGAGGCCGTCCCGTAAAAAAGGCCCGGTCTTACCGGACCGGGCCTCGTCTCAGGAGGACGTACTGCCATGAAGAGGGAGTTGTCTGACACAATCCCTTTCTCTTGGTATCGGTAAAGCAGGCGGCAACTTTAGCGCCGGGCCGTGAAAAGTAGGCCCTGCCACCAGACGGGTGCTCCACGAAACGCGCCTGTCTGGACGGCCACACCCAGCCGGGCATCACCTCGCAGGGACATTTTTTCCGCGGGTCTTCTATCGCGTGAATAATCAGTGCAGGGGTTTCCAAGCACGTCTTGTCTGTCGTTTAATCAAGACTTGTTTCTTCATCTGCTGCAGGGAGCTATGGAGCCGAGGACAGTACCTCCGGTTGCGGAGGCGCAAGGGCCGGTCAGCCTTTTCGACGAGTTCACCTGGCGTGGACTGGTCTACGACGCCACGCCCGAACTGCGGTCGGCGCTGGCGACCCAGCCTATGACCGCCTACATCGGCTTCGACCCGACGGCGGCGAGCCTGCATGTGGGGTCGCTCCTGCCTATCATGGGGCTGGCACGGCTCCAGCGCTTCGGCCATACCCCCATTGCCCTCGTGGGTGGTGGGACGGGCCTCATCGGAGATCCCAGCGGCAAGACGAAGGAGCGCCTCCTGCTCACGCCGGACCAGGTGGAGGTCAACCTGGAAGGCATCCGCGCACAACTGGCGCGGTTCCTGGATTTTGAAGCCCCCCGCAATCCCGCCCGGATCGTCAACAACTACGACTGGCTGGGAACGGCCTCGATGATCACCTTCCTGCGCGATGTCGGCAAGCACTTCACCGTCAACTACATGCTGGCGAAGGAGTCCGTCCGGCGACGGATTGAGTCGGAGGAGGGGATTTCCTACACCGAGTTCACCTACATGCTGCTCCAGGCCTACGACTTCCTGGTGTTGCACGAGCGCTACGGCTGCACGGTGCAGATGGGCGGCAGCGACCAGTGGGGCAACATCACGGCGGGCACCGAACTGATCCGGCGGATTCACGGCACCCCGGCGCACGGACTGGTGTTCCCCCTGGTGACCAACGCCAGTGGGGCCAAGTTCGGCAAGACCGAGGCCGGAAACGTCTGGCTCGACCCCACCCTCACCTCGCCGTACCGATTCTACCAGTTCTGGCGCAACACCGACGACCGGGATGTGGTCTCCTACCTGAAGTTCTTCACCTGGCTGGGGCAAGACGAGATTGCCGCCCTCGCACAAGGGGTTGAGACCGCCCCTGAACGCCGCGAGGCGCAGCGTACACTCGCCTGCGAGGTCACCCGTCTTGTCCACGGTGAGGCCGCGCTGGCACGAGCCGAGCAGGCATCGCAGGTGCTCTTCGGGGCCGACATGACCACCCTGCCCCTGGCCGACCTCCTGGAGGTCTTCGCCGACGTGCCGTCGCAGACGCTCCACCGCGAGGCTTTCGCTGGCGAAGGGATGGGCTTGCCCGACCTGCTGGTGGCGGCGGGCCTGGCACCATCGAAAGGTGAGGCCCGGCGGCTCGTGCAAGGGGGAGGGGTTTACCTCAACAACCGCCGCCTCACTGACCCCCAGCAGCGCGTGACGATGGCTGAGACCCTCGGCGGACAGGTGCTCGTCCTGCGAAAGGGGCAGAAGTCATACTGCCTCGTCCGGCTGAATGGGTAGGGTTTGGGATTGTGGATTGATTCGATTGCGGATTTCGGATTGCGGATCATGTCCTTGCGAGGAGTATGGTCGATCAGGGTCAATCTCATGAGATCGACCCTGATCGACCACAAGCCTGCCCCCGCGCAGGCGGGGGTGGCAATCTCTTGCGGATTTTTCCAAGCACCAAG
>CAZLRO010000242.1:0-5929 GCA_964561865.1 uncultured Rhodothermaceae bacterium
GCACCGGTTCCAGCCACCCCATGACGGCAGCGCGGTGGCCGACGGCACAACCCCTAAAACCCCGCTTGAGACGGGTAGCGCTCTGATATAGTCAATTTGACTATATTATTAAAGTGAGATGGACTCCACGGCTACAGGCTGAATGGCATTTCGTATCAGGAAACCGCACACATCTCCTGTCCTGCTGCCTTTCCGAACAGAGGCTATCGACGCGATGACACGAGCGGCCTGGGAAGGTCGTGGGAGTCACGCACGCTGGCGGGCCGGCACGCTGGCCCCGGCCCCATCCCCGCCGAGGTCTTCCTCCGGCACGACGGCGGACTGCATGTACGCCTCCAGCGTGAAGGCATCCACCTGGATGGCGTCCTCGCGGGCGGCCTCGGCCTCGGCCAGCAGCTTCGCCTCGGCAGCCGTGAGCACGCCCTTTTCGACGGCCTGCTGCACGAGCCGGGCAGGCGCAGCCTTCTCCAGCGCCCCGGACTTGACCGCATCGCGCAGCTTCGTCTGCAGGGCGTCGGACTGGTGGCACAGCGCCATCGCATGGTCGAGGCGGCCCAGGGCGGTGGACGGATCTGCCGGGAGGAAGATGCCTGCCGTGAGGCGGTCCCGCTGGGCACCCGGGGTGAGGAGGATGCGGGCGACGCGGTGCCCCAGGTCGTCCGAGGGCATCGACCCCAGCCGGTTCAGGCGCGACCAGGCGGCCACCGGCCCGCGGAAGAGCCACGTCAGGCCCGGCAGGGTCAGGTTTGCGTAGAGGCCGTCGAAGGCATCCTGCATCTGGGCCAGGGCGTATTGCAGCGACCAGTGGACGAGCGGCAGGTCTTCCGTACGCCGCCCTTCGGCCTCGAAGCGGCGGAGCGTAGCCGCGCCCAGGTACATCCACGAGAACAGGTCGGCGAAGCGCCCGGTGAGCTTCTCCTTGCGTTTGAGGTTGCCGCCGAGCGTGCCCATCGCCACGTCGGCCAGGAAGGCGAACGAGGCCGAGGCCCAGGCGAGCCGGCGGTAGTACCGCGCCGTCGCCCCCCCTACCGGGGCCGGGGCCAGCGCCCCGCGCGTCAGGCTCAGCACGAACGCCCGCGTCTTGTTGCGGACGACATGCCCCAGGTGTGCCCAGAAGGCCCGGTCGAACGCCGCCACGTCGCCCGTTTCGAGGGCCTGGATCTCCCGAAGGGCATAGGGATGGCAGCGGATGGCCCCCTGGCCGAAAATCATCAGCGTGCGCGTGAGGATATTCGCCCCCTCGACGGTGATGCTGACGGGCGTGTTGATGTAGGCATGGGCGAGGGTGTTGCGCGGCCCGCGCGAGATGGCGTTGCCACCGAGGATGTCCATCGCGTCGTTGATGGCCTTGCGATACAGCTCGGTGGTGTTGTATTTCATCATGGCCGTGACAACGGCGGGCTTCACCCCCTGGTCGAGTCCGCCGCAGGTGTAGCGCCGGGCGGCTTCCATCAGGTAGGCGAAGCCGCCGATGCGGGCCAGCGGCTCCTCGATGCCCTCGAAGCGTCCGATGGGCAGGCCGAACTGCTTGCGGAGGAGGGCGTGCGCCCCGGCCACCCGTGCGGCGGCCTTCGCCCCGGCGGTGCTCGTGGCGGGCAGCGAGATGCCCCGCCCGGCGGCGAGGCTCTCCATCAGCATCCGCCAGCCGCGTCCCACCCCGGCCCGCCCGCCGATGACGGCCTCCTCCAGCTTCACCACCACATCATGCCCTTCAGTGGGCGCGTTGACGAACGGGATGCCCAGCGGGTCGTGCCGCTTGCCGAGCACCACCCCCGGTGTGCCCGTGGGGATGAGCGCGCAGGTGATGCCCCGTTCCGCCCCACCCCCCAGCAGGTTCTCCGGGTCGCGCAGCTTGAAGGCCAGCCCCAGCACGGTAGAGATCGCCGCCAGGGTGATGTAGCGCTTCTTCCAGTTCAGGCGCAGGTACAACTCGCCATCGTCGCCGCGGAAGACCACCCCGGTAGACGTGATCGCGCCTGCATCGGAACCCGCGCCCGGCTCAGTGAGGGCGAAGGCGGGAATCTCCTCATGCCGGGCCAGCCGGGGCAGGTAGTGGTTTTTCTGGGCCTCGGTGCCATAGTGAATGAGCAGCTCCGCCGGGCCGAGCGAGTTGGGCACCATCACGGTGATGCCCAGCACCGTGCTTGTCGAGGCGGCCTGGCCTACGATGGCGCTGTTGGCCGAAGGCGAGAAGCCCCAGCCGCCGTAGGCCTTCGGGATGATCAGGCCGAAGACCCGGTGCTGCTTCAGCAGGTCCCACACCCGGGGCGGGAGGTCGCGGCGCTGGAACACCTCCCAGTCGTCGGTGGCCGCACAGATCTCGGCCATCGGCCCATCCAGGAACGCCTGCTCCTCGGCCGTCAGGTCGGGGTACGGCTGGGCGAGGATGCGCCGGAAGTCGGGCTTGCCGGAGAACAGTTCGCCCTCCACCCACACCGTGCCTGCGTCGATGGCCTCCTTCTCGGTCTCGGAGATCGTCGGCAGGAACTGCATCGCCTGCATCGCCCGCATCACCGCGCTGCTGAGGAGGCGGCGCACCGGCGGCAGGTTGAACACGGCCACGAGCACGCCGTAGAGGCCCCACAGCCAGAGAGGCGCCCCCAGACCGTACAGGGCCACCGCGCCCGCCACGGCCCACACCAGCAACGGCGCTCCTACATAGCCCAGCGCCAGGGCTACCAGCACCGTCCCGAGCACCGCTGCCCAGGTCGGAAAGTCAGGCAAGAATGGAAAGTTCATGGATGTATCCGGTTTGAAGATGACCGTTTGGGAATAGCCTCATTGGTCGAGCAGAGTGAGCACAGCGCTGCTGGAAAGCACATCGAAAGGCAATCCAGCCACCTCTGCAAGAAAATGACGGTTTTCAGAGATCAGTAAGCGGATGTCTCGGGCTTCAAGTTGTGCTACGATAACCGCATCTCCTTTTTTAGCTCCCTGCTGTTGCCAGTAGCGGATTCGTTCCGATGCTGCCCGCTGGTAATCAACCACCAGGTCGGGCATGCCCCTGAAAACACGCCAGAGTAGTTGCATCTCGCGCCGGGTCAGGTTGCGGTCCAGTTCAAGCATCACCTGAAGTGGCAGATACACCTTTAATTCAGGAAGACGTTCAAAGAGCAGTGTCCGGCAAGCCTGTTGGTTCCCTGTTCCGCGCAGCGCAAAGATGACCACGTTGGTATCCAACGCAATCGGTAGTTCATGGATAGTAGGCACGGGCCAGCTCCTCGCGCAGCTTCCGAAGGGATGCCAGCACTTCATCGCTGGACTCCTCGGCCTGTCCTTCCCGGGTTAAACGGGCCTGAACATGCCCAGCCAGTTCGTTCCACAGGTCGCCAACCGACCGGTGTGTATCCAGTCCTTCTGCTACCAGGAGGGGCAGCAACTTTTCAACCGGCTGCTGTTCCGAAGCGGCCATGTCCATCACCTGCTCGTACAGGCGCTGCGGCAGTTCAACGGTCACAGCAACATGTTTTTCCGGGGTATCCATCGCATTGCTGGCAGGAGGATGCTGTTGGAAAGGAAGCACGGGGCCCACCGGTTCACAGCACCAGGTTCTCGAACACGCCGGCGGCCCCCATGCCTCCGCCGATGCACATCGTACACATCCCGTAGCGGACGCCCCGCCGTTTCATCTCGTGCAGCAGTGTGGCGGTGAGCTTGGCGCCGGTGCAGCCGAGCGGATGCCCCAGGGCGATGGCTCCACCGTTGACGTTGACGATGGCTTCGTCCAGCCCCACTTCGCGGATGACGGCCAGGGCCTGCACAGCGAAGGCTTCGTTGAGTTCGACCAGGCCGATGTCGGCCAGCGAGAGGCCCGTCTGCCGGAGCACCTTGCGGATGGCATCCACCGGGCCGATGCCCATCACCTCCGGGGCCACCCCCGCTACGGCATAACCCACAAGCCGCGCCATTGGCGCGAGGCCCAGCGCACGCATCCGGGCCTCGCCCATCACCACCGTCGCAGCGGCGCCGTCGGAGACCTGCGAGGCATTGCCCGCCGTGACGGTGCCCCGGTCGCGGAACGCGGGCTTCAGCTTCGCCAACGCCTCCATCGACGTGTCCGCCCGCGGCCCCTCATCGACGGCGAACACCTGCTCGGTCGTGGCCGTGCGCCCCTGGGCATAAACCACCTCGCGGACGGGGAACGGCACGACCTCTTCGGCAAACCGCCCGGCGGCGATGGCGGCGACAGCCCGCTGGTTGGACTGGAGCGCGAACCGGTCTTGTTCCTCCCGCCCGATGCCATAGTGCTCGGCCAGGTTCTCGGCGGTGTTGCCCATCGAGATGTAGGCGTCGACGTCCAGGTCCACCAGCGACGGGTCGGGCTGGAAGTAGTAGCCGGACATGGGCACCAGGCTCATCGACTCGGCCCCACCTGCCACGACGACCTCGGCATAGCCCCCCTGGATGGCCTGCGTCGCCAGGGCGATGGTCTGGAGGCCCGACGAGCAGAAGCGGTTGATGGTGGCGCCCGGCACACTGTCTGGCAACCCGGCCCGCTGGGCGATGAGCCGCCCCATGTTCATGCCCTGCGCCCCTTCCGGGAACGCACAGCCGATGAGCACATCGTCGACCGCGGCATCGTCCAGGCCGGGCACGCGGCGGAGGGCCTCACGCACGGCTACCGCCCCCAGGTCTTCGGGACGCGCATTCCGCAGTGCCCCCCGCTTCGCCTTCCCGACGGCGGTCCGTACACTGCTTACGATATAGGCGTTGTTGGCTTGCATGGATTTGGTACTTGGGGCTTGGTACTTGGGGCTTGGTGCTTGGTACTTGGGGCTTGGCAGGACCTTATGCCCCCGTGTCCTTGCGAGGAGCATGGTCGATCATGGTCGATCTCATGAGATGGACCATGATGAGATCGACCACAAGCCTGCCCCCTGTCATTCCCCGTCATCCCCGCCTACGCGGGAAGAAGGCGGGGGTGGCAATCTCGACGCTGTGGTCATTTCGACGGTGCTGCACGGCTACTGGTGCTTGGAGCGGGAGCTTGGGGCTATTGAATCGAACGGTAGTAAGCATTCAACAGTCTTGAAAGTGACTTCACTAACGGCTTGATCCGATGAACCTCTGCCTGTTCAAGGAGGTACCTTCGATACGCCCTTCGTAACCAGTTTCGGGTCTCATACAGCGAGCCGCGCGCCATACGGACCTTAATTCCTGAGCGGCTTGTTGTGCATCAGCAGGTAACTGATACGTTCCTGGGTCTTGGGCTGCTGGGCGCAGCGCAAGAGGGCTTCCCGTTCGAGGGCCAGCAGGTAGTCTTCCGGGACCTCCTGCGGGCCGGAGAGGTCGCCGCCGGTGAGCACCCAGGCGATCTCCTGGGCCAGGTGGTAGTCGTATTCGCTGATGTAGCGCCCGGCGAGGAACTGGTAGGCCCCTACCTGCAGCGCCGCCCCGGCCTGTCGGCCCAGCACTGTGATGGCCGTTCGCCGCGGCGGAGGCAGGTAGCCTGCGTTGGAAAGCCGCAGGACCGCCTCCTTCGCCACGTACAGCCGCCGCTCGGCGTTCATCACCACCTGGGCATGGGCAGGCAGGTAGTCCATCTCCTGCGCCTGCCGGGCGCTCATCGACACCTTCGCCATCGCCATCTGCTCGAAGTATTTCTGAAGGAAGGCCATGATCTCGCTCGGATGCCCGTTGGCAGCCTTTTCGGAGGCCAGCGCCGCCAGGTGCGTCGTGCCGGTGCCGCCGGGGATCAGCCCCACGCCCACTTCGACGAGACCGATGTAGCTCTCGGCTGCGGCCACCGGGTGCGGGCATGCCATCAGCAACTCGCACGCCCCCCCCAGCACCCGCTGATGGACGGCCACCACCACCGGCTTCTCGGCATAGCGCACACGCAGGATGGCCTGCTGGAACCCTGCCACGATCTGTTCCAACGCCTCAAACTGCCCCGTCGCCACCGCCATTGCCGCCTCGCCGAGGTTGC
>CAZLRO010000243.1:0-5929 GCA_964561865.1 uncultured Rhodothermaceae bacterium
ACCCTCGGCCACGTCATCGCTGCTGAGATGGGTGCGACGATCAAGACCACCAGCGGCCCGGTGCTGGACAAGCCTGCCGCCATCGCGGGCCTGCTCACGAACCTCCAGGAAGGCGACGTGCTCTTCATCGACGAGATTCACCGGATGCCCCCGGTCGTGGAGGAATACCTGTACTCGGCGATGGAAGACTACCGGATCGACATCCTGATCGACGCCGGGCCGAATGCCCGCAGTGTGAAGATCAGCCTGCCCCCTTTCACCCTCATCGGGGCCACCACGCGCAAGGGCCTGCTCACGGCCCCCCTCCGCGCCCGCTTCGGTATCGACTTCCGCTATGACTACTACACGGCGGAACTGTTGCAAGAGATCGTCCTGCGTTCGGCCCGGCTGCTGGGCGTGACCATCACGGACGACGGGGCCCACGAGATCGCCCGCCGGAGCCGGGGAACCCCCCGCGTGGCAAACCGGCTGCTGCGCCGCACCCGCGACTTCGCCGAGGTGGAAGGCGATGGCAGCATCACCCAGGCGGTGGCCGACCGTGCCCTCAACGCCCTGAACGTAGACCGTGAGGGGCTGGATGAGATGGATGCCCGCATCCTGCTCACCCTCATCGAGAAGTTCGGCGGCGGCCCGTCGGGATTGTCGAACCTGTCGGTCTCGGTCAGCGAAGACGCGGGCACGATTGAGGAGGTCTACGAGCCATATCTGATCCAGGAAGGGTTTCTGGAACGCACCGCCCGCGGGCGCGTCGCCACCCCGCGGGCCTATGCCCACTTCGGCTTCCAGCCCCCTGTCCATACCGGCGACCTGTTCGGGGGTTAGCCGGTGTGCGTAGTCGGAAGACCAGATGCTCATCTCATGCACTCTCGAAATATGAGATAAAGAATCTCGATACCTCATATTACTTCAATGGTAATAAGTCAAGAACTGATAAGGCTTTAGGATGTGCGCTCAATACTCTCAAGAAGAAGATCAGTTATCAGAACAGCGTTTGCGTGAATGCTCTTCCCGCGTATGAGGCTGTACAGGTCATCCCCTGAACCCAGGTTCAGGGTGCCATTACCTCAAGGCCAGACACATAACGGAAATGCCGCGTGTTCATCGTCAGCACGGCCAGGTTGTGCTGGAGTGCCAGGGGAGCAATCCACAGGTCGTTGACTCCGATCTGATAGCCTTGCATTACCAGAGTTGCACCGATGCGGGCGTGGATCCGCGCCGTCGCAAGGGTCACTCCAGGATGGGGAAAGCCGTGATCACGCCTTCAGCGAACCCGGAACGGCGGACCTGAGCCTCCGGCGAAGCCGCCCGGTACGTCCCATGCAGTAGCTCGGAGACAGTGATGACCGAAAGAAAGGTGGGGGATTCGGCATACGGCTTCAACACCTCACCCAGTGCCAGCCGGGTACGAAAGGCCTGGATCAGCACGCTGGTATCGATCAGGAATCCCATACGTCTCGGATCTGGTCTTCGCCGAGGGAGCGACGCCCCTGCTCTATATCCCTGGCAAAATCCTGTGCCTCCTCCTCGTTGAACTTGGGTAAACGGTTAAGCAATTCAAATGCCTGCTGGAGTGATCGGCCCTCTGGAACAGGTCGCACTTCTGCTACTGGCCTTCCGTTTCGGCTCAGGATCAGGTGCTCGCCCCGATCTGCCACGCGGCGGATCAGCCTGGAGAGGTGCCGATGGAATTCGGACAAGGAGATGACAGGCATCGATTCGAGGGTATCGAGGAGGGGAAATCGAGCGGTGTTCAGACGGGTTGTTTTACGTAAGGACGGGAGGAGCGTTCCGGGAGGAGAGACTCCTTACGACACACGGCAGTTGAACCTTCTTTAGGCAGAACGCGAGACTGGGAAAGGGCGCTGTCCGGGCCGCTTGTCAAGACATACCCAGGCCAGCGAGGAGGTTAAGACAGCGAAGACCTCCACGCCGTTCCTTTAAGCCCCATGGTTGTGCAGCCAGGCGGTAAACCGCTTACCGTAGATTTACTGTTGGCGTTGCATATTCTTGCAGGATGCTGCCAAAACAAGCAGCCCCAAAATCAGCGTTTTAGTCCAATTTCGGGGCTTGTGAGAAGCTGCCCTGTCAGGATTCGAACCTGAAACCCCCTGATCCAGAGTCAGGTGCTCTGCCAATTGAGCTACAGGGCAAAGATGTCGCAGGGGTGCAAAGGTACGGCGCTCCAGTCCCCGTGCCAAGATGCTGCCAGGGCCAGGTGGCTGATTCATCGACGTTTTACGCGATGGCCTCCCCATCTACTGCTGTTGCCGGGACCCCCCGCCAGGCAGCCACCTGCGCCACAATCCGGCGGCGGACCTGCTCGCGCAACCCTTCGGTATCGGCGGCCTTCATCCCGGCAGTGTCGATAGGGGGGAGCACCTGCAGGCGGATCGTCGCCGGTTCGCCAAACCGCCAGCTGTGCTTGGGGAGCGCATCCACCGTTCCATCCAGCGCCAGGGGCAGGATGGGCACCTGGGCCTTGATCGCCAGGCGAAAGGCCCCGTCGTTGAAGGCATGCACCCGCCCGTCCTTCGAACGGGTTCCTTCAGGAAAAAACATCACCGAGCACCGTTTTTCGAGCACTTGCTGGGCCAGGATCAGCACCCGCGCCCGGCTGGTACGGGCATCGCGATCCACCGGGATGTCGTTCGCCAGTTGCATCATCCATCCCACCAGGGGCACCCGAAACAGTTCTGCCTTCGCCACCCACTTCATGTCCCACGGCAGCCGGCTGATCACCGGGATGTCGGCGTTCGACTGGTGGTTGCTCACCACCACATACGGACGGCGCGGATTCTCGATGCGCTCGCCGGAGACCTCAACCCGCCATACCGGGTTGGCATGGGTCATGGCTGCCCCCAGGCGGCGGAACCAGCGGCCCGTGCGGTACTTCGCCGGGTCGCGGTCGAACAGCCAGACCACCGCCAGCAACGGCAGCCAGAACAGGATCAGCAGGGCAATGGCCGCCCAGGCCCAGCACGAACGCAGGATCGAAAGCATCGGCAGACAGACAACAAACAGCAGGCGGGAAACGTCGCAAGTTAAGGCTGCGTTTCATCCAGGTGGAAATATGCCAGCAGTATGCAGATCATCAAGTACTTTTTTGAAGAACCCGCTGCCCTGGAAGGATCCGACCAGGCCGTGCCCCCCTTGCCCAGCTTGCCCTTGACGGCCGATGACGTGTGGCACCTGCCCCGATACTACAGAGGTTACCTGACGGGCACGGATCTGACCACCGGCAGGTTTGGCCTCACGGCCCTGCCTGCCGCTCCCCGGATCATGCAGACCCTGATCGGCTGGCAATCCGGCTGTACGTGGCAATACCTCGATCAGGAACACCAGGTTCACCACTTGCCGGCCCATGCGGTGGCCCTGCACCTCGCCCAGCCGTCCGACTGCACACTGCTGGTGGGAACGCCGACGCCCGTCGCACCAGAGGCCCTGGCGGCCACAGGAGTGGGGGAACGGCGGTCGGCCCTGCCGGCCCTGCGGGCGGTGCTGGATACCGGTGCCATGGCACTCTACCCGGAACCAGCGCACCACGGGTACGACTGGAGCCTCTTCTCTGCCCATCCGATGCAGGCAGCCCTCGCGCAGGTCTTCCAGTCGCTGTGTAGCCCAGGTCTTCGTGTTTTCATCATCCCCTTCGCCCAGGCCCGGTCCGAGGAGAAATTCTACTTCGAAACCTATGACCTCGAACGATACCGGGCCTACGAACTGTGAGGCTGCTGGCTGAAAGGGGAGGAGCGGGCAGCGATCCGCTCTCCGTCAGCGGCGGTGTGAGCACAGCGCCGCGCCAGCCCCCCCGCGTCCAGCTTGCCCCAGTCAAGCCCTACACAATATAGTCAATTTGACTATATTGCCGAATCCAGCATAGAGCTTGCCTCGTCACTGTGCGCCTCGCAAGGACACGGCGGGTGCACCACACCCCGTCCCGCCCGGCTGGTGCCGTGCGGGCCACCCCTCTCAAGAGGGGATTTTCCCAAGCCCCCGCAGGGGCGAAGGTCTTCTTCGCCCTCCAAGCCCCAAGTACCAAGCCCCAAGTACAAAACAGCCAACAGCCCCCGCTACCTCTCCATTGCATTTGACAAGCCCCTGTTGTTGCGCTAATCTGCGGAGCCATCAGCTATCCCCCTTCCGCCATGTCGACGACCGTTGCCTTGCCCAAGCCGCGCCTGCGTGCGGTGCAAATCTGGAACATGAGTATCGGTTTTCTGGGCATCCAGTTCGGGTTTGCCCTGCAGAACGGCAATGCCAGCCGCATTCTGCAAACCTTCGGAGCCGATGTGGAGCACTTGTCGTGGTTCTGGGTGGTGGCACCACTCACGGGCATGATCGTGCAGCCGCTCATCGGGCACTACAGCGACCGGACGTGGGGGCCGCTGGGCCGCCGTCGCCCGTATTTCCTCACCGGGGCCCTCCTCGCCTCCCTGGCCCTCACTCTGATGCCCAATGCGGCCCTGTTCACCGCGTTCCTGCCTGCGTTGTGGATCGGGGCAGGCTTCCTGGTACTCATGGATGCCTCCTTCAACGTGGCGATGGAGCCGTTCCGCGCCCTCGTGGCCGACAATACCCCGTCGGAGCAACGGACGCTGGGCTTCTCGGTACAGACATTCCTGATCGGGATCGGGGCCGTCGTCGGCTCCTGGCTGCCCTATGTGCTGGCAGAAGGATTCGGGGTTGCCAAGACCGCCGCCGCAGGGCAGGTGCCGTTCAACGTCATCCTCTCGTTCTATGCAGGGGCCACCGTGTTTCTGGGAGCCATCCTGTGGACGGTCTTCACCACCCGCGAATACCCACCGGACGAGTACCGGCGCTACCATCCGGAGGAGGACACCGGGCCTCAGGCCGGGTTGTCCCAGATTTTTCGGGACTTCGCCCATGCCCCCAGGACGATGCGGCAACTCGGCTGGGTACAGTTCTTCTCGTGGTTTGCGCTGTTCTCGATGTGGGTGTTCACGACCCCCGCCGTGGCGACGCATGTCTACGGCCTGGCCGCCTCGGACACCAGCTCCACCACCTACCAGGATGCGGGCAACTGGGTGGGGATCATCTTTGGGGTGTACAACGGCATCTCGGCCCTGTATGCCCTGCTCCTGCCCACCATCGCCGCGAAGATCGGGCGACGGGCCACCCATGCCGTCAGCCTCGTCTGTGGTGGGATCGGGCTGGTCTCGATCTATTTCATCTCGAACCCCACCCTGCTCATCCTGCCGATGATCGGAGTGGGGATCGCCTGGGCGAGCATCCTCGCCATGCCCTATGCCATCCTGGCCGGGTCCATTCCCGCAGGCAAGCTGGGGGTGTACATGGGCATCTTCAATTTCTTCATCACCCTCCCGCAGATCGTCAACGGCGTCATCGGTGGCCCCATCGTCAAGCACCTCTACGGCGGGCAGGCCATCTTCGCCCTGGTCATGGCCGGGGTGTTCATGTTGCTGGCAGCGGTCAGTGTGCTGCGCGTGCAGGATGTGGACGAAGTGAGGCCCTGAACACCAGCATGGTTTCAAAACTGTCGCAAAAAACAGGTTGAAAAGTTTCGTTTTTAGGCTAAAAAACGGTACTTTGACAAAAAACCTCTTTTTTTGTCATCCGTTTTGACACGCCTGATGTCGTCGCACCTGGAAGAAAAGTACCCACACTTGCAGTTCCGGCAGCACTGGACCTTGACTCCTGCCGTGCAATTCCTTCTGGGGCAATGCGTGGCCTATGTCGATGCTATCAGCAACACGCCGATTCTGCCCCAGCAGGCCCAGCGCCTGATGCAGGTATCCCTGATTCGGGGGGCACAGGCTACAACCGCCATCGAGGGCAATACCCTCACCGACGAGGAGATCGAACGGGTGAAAGCGGGAGACCACCTCTCCCCCAGCAAACAGTATCAGGAAATCGAGGTGCGCAACATCCTGGAGGCCTTCAATGTGCTCAG
>CAZLRO010000244.1:0-5860 GCA_964561865.1 uncultured Rhodothermaceae bacterium
GGTCGATCTCGATCATCGCAGCGCCGGGTGCATCCGGGGTTGTTCGTCCAGGAGGGTGGCAGGGGTGAGCACGGGCAGCAGCCGTTCGGCCACCTCCAGCAGGTCGATGAAGGCGCTGCGCAGCAGCACCAGCGACGGCTCATGCTGCTCGACGAGCCAGGAGAAGAGCCGCACCGGACGGAACGGCACATCGCCCGTCCCGTCGCGGCCCAGGTCGTAGCCCTCGTAGCGGTCCCAGAAGTTGGCCGAGAAGGTATTGAAGCTGGAACGGCTGTTGGTGGCTACGTCGAACGAATTGCCCAGGAAGTTATTGTCACGGAACGTGTTCTGTTGCGCGTTCGCTGCAATTTTCAGCGCCCAGCCGTTGCCCTGGAAGTCGTTTGCCGCCACGTCGGTGCGCGTCACGTCTTCGGCATAGAGGCCGGTGGTGTTGCGCACGAAGGTGTTGCCGGTGATGTGGCTGCGCGAGAGGTCTTTCAGCAGCAGCCCGTAGGAGGCCCCGCCCCAGTTGTCGGCGAAGGTGTTGCCGTGCATGTCCACGTAATGGCTGTACATCACCGCCACTCCGGCCTCGTTGTTGCGGAACTGGTTACCTTCGTAGCGGCAACTGTCCGAGAACATGAAGTGCAGGCCATAGCGCAAGTTGTGGGCGCTGGTGTTGCCCTCGACGACCGTCTGGCGGGTGAATTCGAGGTAGATACCGTCTCGCTGCCCTTCGATGTGGTTCTGCGTGATGCGGAGGTTGCGCCCGTGCCAGGTGTGGATGCCGTTGCCGTTGGCGGTCTGCGACGTGCCCGTGCCCCGGATGGTGTTGCCCGCGATGACGCAGTCGGCTGAGCGGGCGAGGTAGAGGGCGAAGAAGGTCTGCTCGAACCGGTTGCCTTCCACGCGGCACCCCACGACGCCGATAAACTTGACGGCGGCGCGGTCTTCGGCGTAGCTGACGCCGGTGTTGCGGAAGACGAAGCCCCGGAGGGTGACGCCGGAGGCGGTGACGGTGACGATCTGGTGCTTGCCGCCGCCGTCGAGCACCGGCCACCCCTCGCCGACGAGCGTGAGCGGCTTGTCGAGCGTGAGCGTTTCGGCGTAGACTCCCGCCCGCACTACAATCCGGTCGCCCGGCCGGGCCTGCGCCACGGCCTGCCCGATCCGGGCGACCGCCCCACCCGGCTGCACCAGGATGTCCCGGGCGGTTGCCGACGGCACCATCGGCAACAGGGCAACGAGCAGGAGGTACGGAAGGGTGTTCATCGGAGCGGATGGGCCTGGACGAACTGCTGTATGCCGCCCCACGTGAGCACTTCGCCGCCATAAGTGGCTTGCAAGTGTTCAGGCGCATGGTCGGGGGCAAAGGCCGTCAGGTGGAGGCCCATCGGGCTGGGCAACTGCTCGGACCGCACATAACGGGCCTGCTCGGCGGGAACCCACACCCCCGGATGCTCGAAGTCCACCACGTAGATTCCCTTCCCATTTTCCGGCGGCAGTGTCTGGTAAAACGAGGCCATGCACTCGATGGAATCGAACGGGTAGACCTTGCCTTTGGTGGTGAGGACCTCTGCACCATACCGCACGTCGGTGAGGGTCATGCGGCAGAAGGCGCAGGCTTCATGTCCGTAGGCCAGCGGACGCGGCCCGTCCGCACAGGCGGCCAGTCCCACCAGCACCCACAGCCAGCCATTGGGATATGGACGAGGAGCATTCACAACGATCCAGGATTGCGGATTGCGAAAGGGAAAAATGGGCATCGGGGCGAGAAAGGGGCATCGGGGCGCCACCGCTGCTAGCCTCCTTCCGATCAGGTTCCCACGCCGCTCAGGTGACGGCGGGCCGGGTGGTGCGGCGGAACTCCCATGCCGAGAGCAGCAGCCCCACCCCCAGCGAGCAGAAGGCCATCCAGCCGCCGAGGGCGGGCCATGAGTGCGCGGTGAAATTGAGCAGTTTCCGGGAGCCGATCAGTGGGGGCTGGTAGTTCATACCCGGCACCTTGATGATCGCTGCCGGATCGAGGTCGTGTCCGTAGTCGTACTCCCACGACCAGAAGTCCCACATCCCGAACAGGGCCACGGCCAGAAACAGCAGCGTCCAGGCATAAAGTGCCCACCGCTGGCCGAGGGCGGCGGCCCCCAGGCCCAGCACCACCAGCGCCCCGATGATCCATGGCATCAGCTTCAGTTCCGGGATCGCCTCCGGCACGATCCGCTTCATGCCGATGTAGTGGTTCAGGTTGTTGATGTTGTCCAGGTCGTGCGGCTTCAACCCTTCTACGGTGTGGAGCCGGATCAGCATGCCGATGCCTTCGGGGTACTGCGGGGCTTCGAGGTCGATGCGCCAGAGGGGCACCACGTAGAGCAGCAGCAGTGCCAGCGCCGCCCCTGTCAGTCCGATGCGGGTCTGCCGGGTCATGGCTCAATGATGGATAGGTGGGGGGTGAGAGCGGTCAGTGGAAGTTCGAGGAGGTGGGGGCATTCGCTGGTGTTCCAGGTTCCACACCCACCCCCTCAAACCTACCTGCACCCCTTATTGCCCAGTGTGGAACGCCAGCGGGGTGGCAGCGCCGCCCGGTGAGACGCGGACGTAGCCCTGCATCTCCTGGTGGAGGGCCGAGCAGAAGTCCGTGCAGTAGAACGGATATACCCCCGGCTCGGCAGGCGTCCACTTCAGCGTGCGCGTCTCCCCTGGCATGATGAGCAGCTCGGCGTTGTTCGCCCCCTTCACCGCGAAACCGTGCGGCACGTCCCAGTCCTGCTCCAGGTTGGTGACGTGGAAGTAGACGTCGTCGCCCACACGCAGACCCTCGATGTTGTCCGGGGCGAAGTGGCTGCGGATGGTCGACATGTACACGTGTACCTCGTTGCCGTTGCGCTCGACACGGGCCTCGGCCTCGCTCTTGATGGCATAGGGGTTGGTGTTCTCCGCCAGCGGGTAGAACTGCACCTGCTTGTCCTTGATGAGGCTGGCCGGGAGGGCCTGCGCATAGTGCGGCTCGCCGATGGTTGGGAAGTCCAGGATCATCCGGATTTTGTCGCCGGTGATGTCGTAGAGCTGGGCGGACTGTGTCAGTTCGGGGCCGGTGGGCAGGTAGCGGTCCTTCGTGATCTTGTTCAGCGCCACCATGTACTTGCCACCGGGCGTCTTCGTGTCGCCGCCGGGGATCATCAGGTGGCCCACCGAATAGTAGCACGGGGCGCGGTCCACCACTTCCCATGTGCCCAGCTTCCACTTCACGATCTCGGAAGAGATGAAGAAGGTGGTGTAGGCGAAGCCCTTGCCGTCGAACTCGGTGTGGAGCGGCCCCAGGCCCGCCTCGGGCACTTCACCGGCTACAATCTGGTCGTATTGCAGCACCGGGATGCCCTCGATCTCGGTCTCAAATGCCTTCGCCTCGATGGCCTGGAGCATCTTCGAGAACGAATGCACCGGGATCACCGTTGCCAGCTTGCCCCCGGCCACGATGTACTCACCCGTCGGGTCCACGTCCACACCATGCGGCGACTTGGGTGTGGGCAGGTAGTAGACCATGCCGGGGCAGTCGGCGGGCTGGAGCACCTTCACACTCGCCTTTTCTTCGGAGACGCCCACGTGCCGCTCGTCGAGGTAGTTGTGGCGGTAGCGCGTGGGCATCTCGGTGCCCTTGCCGTCGGCCACACAGGTTTCGGCCTGCTTCCAGTTGACGGCGGCGATGAAGTCCTTGTCGTTCTGCGAGGCGTTGACCTCCAGCAGCGTGTTAGCCTGCTCGCTGTTGTACGAGGTGAAGAACGCCCAGCCATGCGACGGCCCCTTGCCGGGGCGTGCCAGGTCGTAGTTGTAGCCCGGCAGGAGGAGTTGGAAGGCCACGTCCATCTGGCGCGGCTGGTCGGCACGGACGAACGTGATGGTGCCCTTGAAGGTGTTCTTGTAGTCGGCAATCGGCACGTCTTGCTGAGGGATCGGCAGGCTGAAGCGCGTGGCGGCCACCACATATTCGGTGTTCTCGGTGACGAAGGGCGAGCCGTGGTTGCCTCCCGTGTTCGGGATTTCGATGATCTCCTCGGTCTGGAACCGGGTAAGGTCGATGCGGGCGACACGCGGGGTGTTGTTGCCGTTGATGAAGAGCCAGCGCCCGTCCTGCTCGCCGCCGGTCATCGAGAGCGAGGGGTGGTGGGCGTCGTCCCACGGCACGAAGCCGAAGGAGGTCATCAGCAGCGGCTTCGTCTCTTCAGAATAGCCGTAGCCGTTTTCCGGGTGCTGGGAGAAGACCGGCACGTACCGCAGCAGCCGCCCGGAGGGCAGCCCGTAGACGCCCACCTGCCCGCTGAAGCCGCCGGACATGAAGGCGTAGAATTCGTCGTAGGCGCCGGGGGCTACATAGACCGCCTCGGCGGAAGCGGCGTCGGTGCCACTGGTGCTGCCGCTGGTGCGGCAACTGCCCCAGGCCCCGGCCAGCACCGCCAGGGCCATCAACCCCAGCAGGGCCTGTTTGCGCGTCTGGTTCGACATGGTGGGTTCCTCGTCGTTGGAGTGGGAGGGAAGGAAATCGAAACGGCAGCAGGCCGACACGGCCTACTCCGTCTCGGCTGCATCAGAATGGTCGCCCGCGTCTTCACCTGCTTCGTCTGCGTCCATCTGATGGGCGCGCAGGTATTCGAGCACGGCGCGGGCGTCGTCCTGCGTCAGGTGCTGGTTGGGCATCTGCGTCATGAACTGGGCGAGCAGTTCCTTTGCTGCCGGGTGCTCCTTGAGCATACCTTCCGGGTTGAGCATCATGTTCATGATGTAGGCCGGGGTGCGGCGGCTTAGCACCGTGCCCAGTTCCGGCCCGACGTACCGCTGGTCGAGCTTGTGGCAGGCCGAGCACTTGGTGGTGAACACCTCTTCCCCCTTCGCTGCCAGGGCGGCATCCGGTTCACCAAGCGTCACCTCGATGATGGGGCCGACGCCGTTGGTGAGCTGTTCGGGCGAGAGCGTGCCTTCAGTTGCAACCGTCTGGGCGTTGGTGGTGGAAGGAGCAGCCTGGTCGTTGCCACAGCCGGTCAGTGCCGTGAGCGACAGTCCGACGGCCAGCAAAAGGGTAGGGATGAGAAGCGTTTTCATGGGTCTAGCAGGGTTGGTCGAGTCTAGCACCGGCATACCGAAGCGGTTGTCAGGTCATCCGATCACGGCTGCGCCGAAGAATGTCCGACACCCGTGTAGGGCTTCTCTCGACAGGAGGCGGTGCAGGTGTTCATGGTTTCTTCTTATTTCGGTATTAAGAGTCTTTTATCCGAAATAGAGTTAAAAAAATCATCCTTCCGCGATGCGGAGGTTCCGGGTTGCGAGCTGGTGGGCGAGGTCGGCCACGGTGATGCCGGAAAACATCTGGTGGAGGCTGGCCCGGATGCCGCTCCAGTGCGCGTGCATCGGGCAGGGCCGGGCCTCACCGCAGTTGGGCAGGCCGAGGATGCAGGCTTCGAACAGGCCAGGACCTTCGAGGGTTTGCACGATCTCGGCCATCGACACCTGGCTTGCAGGTTGGGCCAGGGCCACCCCCCCGTTGGGCCCCCGGAACGAATGCATCAGCCCGGCGTCGGTCAGGTCCTGCAACACTTTGGTCAGGAAGTGGAACGAGACCCCCAGCCGTTCGCTGATCTCCCGGATGGGCACGTAGCTGTTCCCCTCGCGGGTTGCCAGGTAAAGCACCGCCCGGATGCCGTACTCACACCGTTTCGAGAGCAGCCCCATGATTTTAATTCGGTTTTAAGACTCTTTTGTCCGAATTATATCAATCCATTCTGCCTTTTGCAAGGGGAAATTTCCGGTCTCATGTTTTCTTCATGTTTTGGTGGCTGGGGAGATGGCTGTTGGGAACCTGGTACGGCCTGACAGCCTTTGGTACAGCCTTCGG
>CAZLRO010000245.1:0-5801 GCA_964561865.1 uncultured Rhodothermaceae bacterium
AACCAGTTTTCGGGCAACGACGTCCTCAACGTCTCTGCTTTCTGGCGCGACAAGTTCGACTTCATCACGGTCGAAGACGTGGTCATCCCCGACGCGACGGGGCGGGAGACGGTGCGGGCGTTCCGGGTCAACGGCGACTTTGCGCGGGTGCGCGGCCTCGAAGCCAGCTACCTGAAACGCATCGGGCAATGGTTCCAGGGACAACTCTCTGCCGGGTTCAGCCGGGCGACGGGCCTCAGTTCGACCAACAACGATGCACTCGTGCAGTTCTTGGCGCGGGGCGACATCGACAACACCGCCGAGACCCCGCTGGCCTGGGACCGCCCGCTCGACCTCAAGGGCAGCATTACGCTGCGCCACGATGCACGACGCCCCTGGAAGGGCATCCCCGGCCTGAACCGGATTCAGGTCTACCTCTCCACCACGTTCCGTAGCGGGCAACGCTACACCCCCGTCACGTTCCAGGGCCGCGAGGTCAACCCGTTCACGGGAGAGGCCGACTGGCGGCCCATCTACACCACCGTCTCCGACCCCACCAAACGCTTCTCGGCGCTGGGAGACCCCTGGTGGTGGTTCGACCTGAGCCTGCAACGGCGGGTGCGCCTTGGCCCCTCAGACCTGCAACTGACGCTGGAGGTGACCAATCTGTTCAACCAGCGCAACAGCGTGATCATCAACCCTGTGACGGGCACAGCCTATCCGGATGTCGCACCGGACACCGACTTCACCCGGCTGCGGGACAACCCGGCCTATGACGTCCCCACCGGCACCCGCGACCTGCGCTATGAGGACCCGGCGTCGGGTGGTTTGCCGCCTCTGAACCCTGCCCGCTTCCTGCCCCAGCGCCACCTGATGCTGGGGTTGTCCTACCAGTTCTAGGCAGATGGAGGGTTCAGCACCAGGCGTTTGGACAGGCGCAGCAACGCGGTCTTGCGCACCAGGCTGGCAGACAGGGGCAACTGGGCCACGCCGATGAGCCGCCGCATGAGTTCCATGCCAGCATACTGGAGCGCCCGCGCACGGTTGAAGTCACCTGAAGGGACATAGTGTTCGAAGACGGTCCCGGCCACGGAGAAGGCAGCACCCGCCAGCAGGAGATGGCCGATGAAGATGCCCACGTCATATTCGGCCTCCCCGAAAAAGCCGAACTCCGGGTCCAGGATGGCCGGGCCGTCGGGGGTGTAGAGCCAGCTTCCCGGATAGAAGTCGCCATGCAGCAGCACGGGGCCGTCGGCGAGGTAGCGCTGCCCCAGCCGTTCAATCCCGGCCACATACGCCCCGTGGCGCTTGAGCCGGTCTGCCTCGGCCTGTAGCCCCGGCGTAATCGCGTCGAGCGAGAGGCCGTTATCCTGCACCAGCGGGAAGTGAAACAGGTGCTCGTGGTTGAGCTGGCGCATCTCCCGGTTCGCCATCCGGGAACGTACCGCTTCCGGGAACGAAGCCCTATGCAGGGCAGAGAGCCAGTGGCACAAGGCTGGCCCGTCGGCGAGGGCTTCTGCGCCCGCACGGTACAGAAACGTGTAGTCGTTGGCAAGGCCCAGGTCCTGAAAGACCGCTACCCGGTGCGCCTCGTCCACCTGCAAGAGCCGGGGCATCCGCGCAGCCACGTCGGGCAGGTCCGCCACCGCCCGGTAGAACGCCACCTCCTGGAGCAGCCGGTCCTCCGGGGCGGCAAGGTGCGGGTATTTCTCCACCCAGGGGCGCGACTGTTTCAGGATGAACGACCGCTGGTTCGTCACCACGCGCAGGGTCAGGTTCATGTTGCCCTCTCCAGCGCGTGAGACTTGCACCACCCGCTCGTCGGCTTGCAGCCAGCCACGGTCGGCCAGGAATGCATGCAGGCTTCCCGGTGAGATTTTGGCCTGGAGATGGTACGGGACGGCAAAAGGCAAGGAGATAGACATGGGTACAACCAAAACGGTCTGCGAGATGGTCAGCCTGCCATGCGCTCGACCAGGCACTCGATCCGGACATCGAAGTCGATGGCATACAGGGTAGTGAGGACGTGGCGCACGTGGTCGAGGTCTTCGGACAACCCGGCATCCCGTGCCCGGAGGGCCGCCTCCCCGGCCCAGGCTCCTGCCACCGTGCCCAGCACGGACGGCACGGTGTCGGCATCGCCCGGCCCGGAGGCCAGCAGCCGCAGGGCTTGCTGCACGTCACCGTCGGCATAGGCCAGGGTGATGGTGATCTGCCGGAAAAACAGAAGCGGGTCGAAGTTGTCGAGGCCGTAGCGTTCCAGGGGGGGCAGCAAGGGGGCTTCATAGGCATGGACCTTCACCTGCACAAGGAATTCCACCTCCGGCTGCCCACGCAGGGCCACCCCCCGTGCCCACAAGCTGGTGAACGTGTCGCGCACGCGGGAGCGGTCGTCGGGGGTGCCCACCTCCACGTCCAGCAGGCGGAGCACCTGGCGGGCGTACCAGTCAGAGAAGTTATCCGCCAGGTGCGGGTGTTGCATGGCCTCAGCCACGAGACCGGCAAACAGCCCGGTCATCAGCCCGGAATAGCCCTGGTCGAGCAGGCTGTAGGTGGCAAAGTGCCGCATCACAGCGGCTCCGCCCCACGCCGTGTAGAGGGCCGCCAGTTCCAGGTACATGAACATCCCGAAGACGACCGGGATGCCCGCCCGGAAGAACGGGTTGCCCGGTGTGGGCACAAAAGCAGCGGGGTCAGCCTCCGGCCCGGCGGCCCGAACCTGCTGCCACCGGCGGGCATCGGCCCACATCACCAGCCAGTCTGCCATCTGCGCCGCACGCGGACGGTGCCAGGGTGGCGCGACTTCGCTCGGCGGGAGGGACTGCTGCGCTGTCACCCACTGCTCGAACTGCGCCTCAGTGGGGGGCACCGGCGCAGGCGGCAGGCTGCACAGCCAGGGCTGGAGCACCATCACCCGAAACGAGGTGTCGTCGGTGGGGACGCCCCGCATCCCGGCGGGGATCAACCCGCCCTCGAACCAGACCCACCAGGCCCCAGCCTCCTGACCAGGGGGCTGGTACGCGGAGGCCACCGGCAGCCGCCGCGCCCGCTCTGGCGGGGCCAACGCACCGCCCAGGGCGCTCCCCTCGTGCCTGGCCCCGAGGGCATCCCCATACGCCCCCAGCAACACCATCCCCCGCAGCTTGTCGGGGTAGTCCACCCCCCGGAGACCAGGCGGAAAACCAGTCTCTGCATGGAGACCCCAGCAGCCGAGCAGGGCCTGCCCCAGGCCCAGAAACCCTTGTTTCAGAAAGGCGCGGCGGGTATCATTCATGGTGATCGGTGTAGCAAGACCAGCCCAACATACAGGGTGAAACGGTACCAGGCCCTCCGCGAGACAGCCAGGAAGCGATGATAAGATAACAGCAAATCCTGTGTCTCCCCTTGAGAAAGAAGCCAGCATTGCGCTAACATGGGGTTTCCAAGAAGCACCACGCCCCGCAACTCATGACCCGGATGCCGTCCTCCCGAAGCGTAGCGCCCCGCCGCCGCTGGAGATCCGGGCGGCTGGTGTGGCTCCTGGTTGCCCTCTCCGGGTTAGCAACACCGTCATTGGCCCAGGTGCTACCTTCGTTCGGGCGGGACCGAGCCGGAACCTCCGGCTTCCAGTTTCTCAAGATCACCGTCGATCCCCGGTCTGCCGCCCTCGGCGAGACGACCGTCGCCAGCCCGGACAACGCCCATGCCCTGTTCGTCAACCCGGCCCTGGCTCCGCAGCTCGAAGGCATCCACGCCAGCCTCGGCCATGCCCGCTGGTTCGCCGACACCCGGGTCTCCGCTGCGGCCCTCACCGTCCCGCTGGGTACGGTGGCGCTGGGGGCCAGCCTGCACGCCTTCGACGCCGGCGAGATGCCGGTGACCACCGAGTTCGCCCCGTTCGGCACCGGCGAGACGTTCGGGTTCCGCGGCCTGGCCGCCGGCCTGACCTTCGCCCAACGGCTCACCGACCTGTTCAGCTATGGCGTGACGGGCCGCTATGTGCGCGAGAGCACCGCCGGGATGTCGCTCCACAGCGCCGTCTTCGACCTCGGCATCTTCTACCGCATAGGCGCTACCGGGGCACAGATGGCCGTCGCCATCCGCCACTTCGGCCTCGACGCCACGACGAGCGGAGCACTCGACCGGACGGTCATCGGCGAACCCGTCCCGTTGCAGGAGACTGACCTGACCTCGGTCACGCCTCCTACTACGTTCCTGCTGGGACTGCGCTACGAGGCCCTGCGCCATCAGGCAGACCACCGCCTCCGTGTCTCCACCCAACTCATGCGCCCGAACGACAACGCCGAGCACTGGAATGTGGGGCTGGAATATACCTGGCACCAGACACTCACCCTCCGAACTGGCTACCGCTTCGGGATCGAGGAGGCCCACTTGCCCACCGCGGGGTTCGGCCTGCTGATGCCGGGCCTCGGCCCGGAGGTCACCTTCGACTACGCCTTCCACCGCCTGGACCGCCTCGGCGCGGTACACCAGGTCGGCCTCAGCCTCGGCCTCTGAGGTGCCCCATGCCGCCCCCTGCCCTGTACCTGCTGCTCCTTCCAGCCTTGCTCCTGCACGGCTGCGACGTGTTCGGCAGTAAGGACGATGCCACCACCGACGCTATCTTCGAGGCCGGGCAACAGGATCCGACACTGCTCAACGAGGTCGAATACGTCCCGCTGTTCCCGTTCTTCACCAGGGGCGGCGATGGACAGCCCCTCGACGCGCCGCAGGATGTGTATGCCGGCTTCGACGGGCTGCTCTACGTGGTCGACGCCCGAGGCCTGCATGTGCTGGACCTGTCCGGGCGGGCCGCCACGTTCCTGCCTATCCCCGGTGGGGGCACTTCCGTAATCCAGGACCGGCGGCTGCACGTGTTCGTCACTGCCCGGCGGGACACCACCCTCGGCGGTCGGACGTGGAACCTGCCGGTGGTGCTGCACTACGACGGCCTCAGTACCGGCCAGGCCCGGCTCGTCCAGGTGCTCTGGCATCCCTTCGACGATGCCTCGCGCCGGTTCACCCGGCCCGACCCCGTCGAGTCCGATACCCAGGTTGCTTTCACCGGCGTGGCCGTGTTGCCCGATAACCGCCTCTTCGTCTCCCGACGCGGGCCAGACAACAGCCGCGCAACCCTCTTCTACCCGCACAACACTGTACTGGAGTTCTCCCCTGAAGGCGAGAACATCCAGGCCCTGGTAGCCCTGCACCCCAGCCAGGCCAACCTGCGCAGCGCCGTCAATCCCAGCGACGTCCTCACGTTCGTCCACCCCCCCCAGCGGTCGGCTTTCCCTCCCAACCGGCACTTTGTCATCGCCCAGTCGCCTCCGGACGGCGTGCCGCTTCAGTTTGCCGTCCTCTCGGTGCTGGCCGTGGAGACGCCGGACGGCATCGAATACCGCCCGGACACCCCCAAGCTGACCATCGCCAGCGACCCCACACGCGGCACCGGCTTCCTCTACGAATCGTTCCGGTTCCACACCCCGTCCGACCTGGCCTTTGCCGCCGACGGGACGAACTACCTCTTCGTGCTCGACGCAGGCAAGGACAGCCTGTTCGTCTTTACCGCCCAAGGGGTGGAAGGGGTAGCCCCACCACCCGGTGCCCGCACTACCCAGCCGGTGGTCGTCTCTTTCGGCGGCACCGGCGATGCTGCCCTCCAGTTCCGCCATCCCCAGGGTGTGGCTTACTTCGATCGCACCGTCTATGTGGCTGATACCGGCAACCACCGCCTCGCCCGGTACCGCCTCAACACCGACTTTGAATGAGCGGAAGGGGATTGCGGAATTCAAATTGCGGAGTGCGAATCTTTCCAGACACCAAGTACCCATTAACAGCTTACG
>CAZLRO010000246.1:0-5782 GCA_964561865.1 uncultured Rhodothermaceae bacterium
ATCAGGGTTCATCAGGGGATGTTTCATGCCTTTTGAGGAAGGGACGGTGACCAGAGAAAAATACAGGGCTGGTTTTCAGGCCACCCCCAGATTTACGAATTACATCGTCCATGCGCAAGGGCTAATAAAGTCCTCCTCGGTGCAGGAGAAAATAATATGCCCCAGGGCTGTCCGGCGATACGTCCGGTGGTGGCATCTGGTTGCCTACGTCGGGAGGGGTAGCGGCAGCGGGGTCAGTTGCACGTACTTGCGCAGCAGGGGCTGGAGGTCGGCTTCGTAGCGATGGGCCAGCCGGAAGCGGACCCGCACCACGGCGACGGGTGCCTCGCTGTCGCTGCCGGGCTGGGCGAACAGGTATTGTTCGTCGGTGACCTCGGCCACCCGGCGCAGGTGGGCCAGCGTCCGGGCCTCGGCGACGGGGATGCAGGCCACATGTTCCTGGAAATCCTGTTCCACCAGGGTCAGCAGGGCCTTTTTCAGGTCATTCAGGCCGATGCCCCGCATGGCCGAGACGCAGGCAACATCGGGGTGCTCCGCCCGCAGGGTCGCCAGCAGGCCGGGGTCGGGCAAGGCATCGAGCTTGTTGAACACCAGCAGTGTGGGCTTGTTGTCGGCCTCCAGTTCCTTCAGGGTTTGTCGGACCACGGCCATCTGGTCCTCGAAGCGGGGGTGGGTGACATCGACGACATGAAGGAGCAGATCGCTCTCGCGCACCTCATCCAGGGTGCTCTTGAAGCTTTCGATCAGCCGGTGGGGTAGCTTCCGGATGAACCCGACGGTGTCCGAGAGCAGGATTTGCTTGTTCGGGGCGAGGTTGACCAGCCGGGTGGTGGCGTCGAGCGTGGCGAAGAGGCGGTTCTCGGCCAGCACCCCGGCACCGGCCAGGGCGTTCATGAGCGTGGACTTGCCCGCGTTGGTATATCCCACGAGTGAGACGCGGGTGAAGTCGGTGCGGCCCTTGCGTTGCAGCGTTCGCTGCCGGTCGATCTGGTCGAGCCGCTCTCGCAGGGTAGCCATGCGGTGCCCGATCAGCCGCCGGTCCGTCTCGATCTGGGTCTCGCCGGGGCCTTTGGTGCCAATCCCCCCCTTCTGCCGGGAGAGGTGCGTCCACTGCCGGGTGAGGCGGGTGCGGAGGTAGTCGAGCTGGGCCAGTTCCACCTGGGTCTTGGCTGTGGCCGTGCGGGCGTTCCGCGCGAAGATGTCCAGGATCAGCGCACTGCGGTCGAGCAGCTTGCAGTGCAGTTCCCGCTCCAGGTTGCGCAACTGCACGGGCGAGAGGTCGTCGTCGAAGATGACGAGGTCGGTCTTGCGGGCACCGGCCAGGTGCTTGAGTTCGGCCACCTTGCCCTTGCCGAGGTAGGTAGCCACTTCGAGCTGGTGGCGTTGCTGGATGATCCGGTCGGTGACGGCAGCACCGGCGGTATCGGCCAGCAGCTCCAGCTCATTGAGCGAGTCCTCCACATCCCAGCGTTCTTCGCCGGGCTTGACCACGCCGACGAGGATGGCGGATTCCTTCTGGGGTTTCTGGGTTGAAAACAAGGGCATGCGGGATTAGGCTCCTACAAACGGGCCGGCTGTGCTGTGCGGCCCCGGAAAGCGGTGGAACCGGTCATCCTTCCAGCGCTTCCTCGCCATAGCGTTTTCCGGCCATGAAGGCGATGCGGACGTCGAGCTTGTCGCGCAAGAGCTGGCGGAAGCGGGCCTGGCACGCAGCCGGCACCGCGAGGTCGAACCGGTGTCGGTGGCCCGCATCGTCCGTATAGAAGAAGGAGAAACGGATCGGGTTGGGGCCGGACAGTTCCACGTAGTCGCACACCTGGCCCCAGGCCACGGCCTCATGGCGTCGCCCGATATACCGGTGGATGCCGTATTCGGTGACGAGGACGGCCTGGGACAACCAGACGGCCACCCACCAGAACACCCCGCCCAGCAAGTAACCTGTGAAGAGAATGGGAGGAAGGGACGGCCCAACGGATAGGGAGAGGGACCAGAGCAGGAGCACGATGCCCACAAAGGCTGTAGGCCAGGCCGGAATGTACCACCGCCCCCCCGGACGCCACACGATGCGTACCCGCTGGATCCGCCGCCGGTTCATCAGGGTGATGAGCACCAGGAGTAAGGTCACGCTCAGAAAGGCCCCCAGCAGGATGATATGTAGCGCTGCCACCACCGTTATGATTTCCGGTCGAGGGTTACACGCGGAAAAGACAGGGTCTGTATCAGGTTGTTATGGAGGGGTTCAGGCGGTCACGGTCTCCGGGCGCCATTGCCGGGCCACCAGCATTTCGGCCACCAGGCATACCAACGCCAGCACCAGAAAGACGTTCCAGACTTCGGCACCGGTACGCTGGGCCGTCAGGGCCTCCGTCAGCCGCTGCGGGCTGCTGCCGTCGAGGACGTCCACTTCGCGTCCGAGGGCTTGCTGGAGGCGGGCCTGGGCTTCGGCGGCCGAAAAAGGGGTCAGGTCGGATTCCCGCGCGTCCAGGTTGAAGGCGATGCGGCGCAGCAGCACGTCGCCCGCTTTCACCTCATACACGCCAGGGGTTTGCATCTCGGTGCCGGTCTGTACGAGGGTCGCTCCCGGAAGGGTACGCTGCAGTGGGGTGAACGTCTCGCCTTCGGGCGAGACGAGGGTGACGGCAGTCGTCCCGCCGACACCGCCCAGGCGCAGTTCGCCCCCTTCGCCGAGGGTGAGCGCCTCGCCTTGGACTGCGCCGCTGGCCGAGAGATAGGCCAACGTACGGTAGAGCAGGGGGAGGAACAGCCCCCGCACCGGCAGGTCGCTCCAGCGCAGGTCCGGGGCCACGGTCTGCACCAGCACGCTGCCGTCTCCATGCCGGAGTTCCTGGAGGAACGGGGTGCCGGTCGTCAGGCCCACCAGCGTCTGCTCGGTGCCGGTGCCCGGCGTGTAGCCCATCGCCGCGTAGATGGTTGGGCGCTCCACAGTGGGCGCCCGCTGGTCCTGCGGTTGCGCGAGCACCCCTTCGAACAGTGGATGCTCCAGGGCCACCTGGTCGAACGTGGCAATGGGGGTGCCCGCGCCGGGCGCGCCGCTCATCGCCGCGAAGCGTCCGCCGCCGAGGGCTGCCAGCAGGGCATTCAGGTCTGCGGTCTGTTGCTGCTCATGCGGAAAGAGCAGCAGCCCGCCCCCGGCTTCGACGTACCGGGCCAGGGCCGCCGTCTCGCCGCTCGAGAGCGTCTGCACGCCCACAAGCACTACGGTCCCGAAGGTGCCAAGGTCGGCAGCGGCCAGCGCGGTTTCAGGCAAGGTCTGGACTTCCAGTGCCATGCGGTCCTGGACGACCTGCGCCGACAGCGCGGCATCCAGGTAGGGCGTTGCCTGTCCGTCGCCCCGCACCACCAGCACCCGCCGCCGGGCCGGGACGTGCAGGGTGAAGTAGCGGGTGTTGTCGTACTCAAACGCATCGGCTTCTATCTGCACCTGTCCGGCCAGCCAGCCCCGCTGCTGGGGGGTGGCCGTAAACCGCAGCAGGGTGGGGACGCCAGGGGGCAGGTCGGCGCTGGCCTGGGCCACCCGCTCGCCTTCGAGGAACAGCCCAGCCACCACCCCCGTCACGGCCTCGGTGCCGTAGTTCGTCGCCGTCGCCTCAATCTCTACCGGCTGTCCGGCCTCCACGATTCGGCTGACCACCTGCACCCCGGTGAGGCCCACGTTCGGCTGGGGCCGGTTCCCGACAGGGATGACCATGAGGCGCACGTCGTCCGGGATTTCGACGGTGAAGGTGTCGGCCAGCGTCCGCTGTTGCAGGTCCGAGAGCAGGTAGAGTTCCTTGTTCAAGGTAGGACGCTGGTCGAGCAAGGCCGCTGCCCGGACGAGCACGCGGGTGGCGATGGTGGCGTTCGTCCGGGTTTCCAGTGCGGCTACCGCGTCGAGGGCTGGGGCCTGGTGGCGGTAGGCGTCGGGCAGGGCCGTCAGTGTGTCGGCGGTCGAGAGCACCCACACTTCGTCTCCCGGTTGCATCTGCCCGATGATCCGGGCCGCGAGGGTGCGGGCCTGCCCCAGGTATTCCCCCTGCTGGTCGCGCACCCCCATCGAGCGCGAGTTGTCGACCACGAGGGCAGCGACCACCGGGGCGTTGCCTCCGAAACGCTGCACCAGGCTGCCCGTAAGGGTCGGGCGGGCAAAGGCCAGCACGAGACTGGCGATGGCGAGCGTGCGCAAGGCCAGCAGCAGCCACTGCTTGATCCGCACCCGCTGCATCGTCGTCTGCTGCAACTCCTTCAAAAACGCCAGCGTGCTGAAGTCCACCCGCTTCGGACGGCGGAAGTTGAACAGGTGGATGATCAGCGGGATCGCCGCCGCCACCAGGCCCAGCAACAGGAGCGGGTTGAGGAAGGTCATGTCTTGAGGGCAGGATGCAGGCTGCGGAAAACCATCCGCCCTGCGCACTACGTGCAGGAGGGGATGGCTGTTCCGGATTCTACTTCCTGATAGCGTTCCTGTGCCATGAACCGCGCCTCCGGGGTTTCAAAATGGTCGCCGCCGCATTGTCCTCCCCGTCCGGTGCGTGTACATTGGCGGGACTGTTGCACACCTGCCCATGAACCGTATGCGCCCCGCCCTGTTGCTTGCTGCCTGTCTGCTTCTGACCACCCCCGTCTTCGGACAAGAGCAGAAGGAATGGGATGTCACCGCCGCCCACGGCCCGACCCGGACCGTCTCGTTCACCACGCACGAAGGCACCTGGATGAACCTGGACGTCAGCCCGGACGGGCAGCAGATCGTGTTCGACCTCCTCGGCGACCTCTACACGCTGCCGATCACGGGCGGTGCGGCTACGTTGCTTGCCGGTGGCCCCGCCCTCGAAGTCCAGCCCCGGTTCAGCCCGGACGGCCAATGGATCAGCTTTACCAGCGACCGGGCGGGGGGTGACAATATCTGGATCATGAAACGCGACGGCACGGAACCCCGGCAGATCACGAAGGAGGATTTCCGGCTGCTCAACAACGCCGTCTGGACGCCCGACGGGCAGTACCTCATCGCCCGCAAGCATTTCACGAGCACCCGTTCCCTCGGGGCCGGAGAGATGTGGATGTACCACGTCGCGGGAGGTGGCTCTGGGTTGCAACTGACCACACGCAAGAACAACCAGCAGGATGCGGGCGAACCCGCCGTCTCGCCGGATGGCCGGTATGTGTATTTCAGTGAGGACATGAGCAGTGGCGGGTTCTTCCAGTACAACAAGGATCCTAACGGGCAGATTTACATGATCCGCCGCCTCGACCGGCAGACGGGCCGTGTGCAGAACCTGATCGACGTGCAGGGAGGGGCTGTGCGCCCGCAGCCGTCGCCGGACGGGCGGTGGGTGGCCTTCGTCCGGCGGGTACGGGAGCAGAGCGTCCTGACGCTGTTCGACCTGCAAACGGGCGGCTATCAGCCCCTCTACGACGGCCTCAGCCGGGACCAGCAGGAAGCCTGGGCCATTTTTGGTGTCTATCCCAACTTCGCCTGGACGCCGGACAGCCAGCACCTCGTCTTCTGGGCACAGGGACGGCTCTGGAAGCTGCACGTGGCCTCGCAGCAGGTGGCGGAAATCCCCTTCACCGTGAACGTAAGCCAGACGCTCACCGAAGCGCTGCACTTCTCCCGGCCTGCCAGCCGCCCCACCTTCGAGGCCCGGATGATCCGGGATGCGGTGACGGCACCAGACGGCCAGACACTCGTGTTTCACGCGGCAGGGCACCTCTGGAAGAAACACCTCCCCGACGGCACGCCCCAGCCCTCCGGATCGTCATCTGAGAGCGCCGCGAAGGCGAGGTC
>CAZLRO010000247.1:0-5776 GCA_964561865.1 uncultured Rhodothermaceae bacterium
CTCGTCTCCGGCATCGGCACGGTGCTGTTCTACCGGGCGGGGAGCTTCTCCTGGCGCACGTTCTGGCCGTTTGCCCTCGGCTCCGCCCCACTCGCCTTCGCTGGCGGCCTGCTGACGCTGCCGATGGACTGGTACCGGCCGGTTGTCGGGCTGGTGCTGCTCTATGCGGCGTGGCGGCTCTGGCCGCGGGCCGCGTCGCTGCCGCTGGAACGTGCCCTGCCGCGCGGGCTGGCACTGGGGCTGGGCGTGGGGATCGGCTTCCTCTCCGGGCTGACGGGGGTAGGCGGTGGCATCTTTCTGAGTCCGCTGCTGCTGCTGGCCCGGTGGGCCGGCCCGCGCCAGACCGCCGGGGTGTCGGCGGCGTTCATCCTCGTCAACTCCGTCGCCGGGCTGCTGGGGCACCTGGCCGACGCGGCAGCACTCCCCCCCATGCTGCCCTGGTGGGCCACTGCCGCCGGGGTGGGAGGCCTCGCCGGGGCGTGGTGGGGTAGCCGCCGGCTTCCTCCGACCTCCCTGCGGCGGTTGCTGGCCCTGGTGCTGGTCGTCGCCGCGCTGAAGATGCTGCTCGCCTGAAAAGATCGCAAGACGTCGCATCGCAGTTAAAACGGATTAAAAAGGCTTGACATAAATCCGATACCCAGCTTATCCAGCATGTAACGGATGCACAGTGATGAACAGCATGATTCTCAAAATCCGGAATTTCCTTTCCAAAGCCGGTTTCGATGAAGAGGTGGCACCGGACCTGAATGATATTGACCAGGTGCGGCAGTTTGAAGCAACCTACGGGCTGAGCATCCTGGGGATGCTGGAGCAGGAGTGGGTGGCAGAACAGGTCGAGAAAGATGTGACGAGTGGCACTTTCGAGGTCTTTGTGAAGGCTCCGCATACCGCCGACGAATAATCTGTTCATCCGGTCATCGCCTCCGGGCTTCTCCAAACTTCGGTGTTTGCGTGGACGTACCCCGCTTCAGGTGGCTTTTGCAACCTGAACACGCCCACCCACCATGAACCCTTCCCCTCTCCCTGGAGCCGCCGCTGTTTCTTCGGCGTTTCCTGCATCTTCGGCTCCGGATGCCTGGCACACCCACGATACGGCGACGGTATGCCGTCGCCTGGACACCACGCCGCAGGGCCTCGCTGCCGCCGAAGCGGCCCGCCGCCTGGCTGTCGTTGGCCTGAATAGGTTGCAGGCCGAGGTCCGCACCACGCCCTGGAAGCTGCTGCTGGCGCAGTTCCAGAACGTACTGGTGGTGATCCTGCTCATCGGCACGGTGCTCTCCGCGCTGATGGGGCATCCGGTGGAAGCCCTCGCCATCGCAGTCATTGTGCTATTCTCCGTGCTGCTGGGGTTCGCGCAGGAGTTTCGCACCGAGCGTGCCCTGGAGGCCCTGCGCCGTATGGCCGCGCCTACGGCGCATGTGGTGCGAGACGGGCAGGTGCAGGAGGTGCCCATGCAGCACCTGGTGCCAGGTGACCTCCTCGTCTTGCGTCCCGGCGACAAGGTTGGGGCTGACGTCCGGCTGCTCGAAGCCATCAACCTGCAACTGGAAGAGGCGGCGCTGACGGGCGAGTCGGTGCCGGTCGCCAAGCACACAGCGGCCCTGGCCGATGCGACGCTGCCTGTGCCAGATCGCCACAACATGGCCTATGCCGGCACGACGGTCGTCTACGGGCGGGGGCAGGGGGTGGTAGTGGCGACCGGGATGCAGACCGAGTTCGGGGCCATCGCACGGCTGTTGCAGACGGTGGCACCAGGGCGCACGCCGTTGCAGCTACACCTCGACCAGGCCGGGCGGCTCCTCGCCCGCGGGGCGCTCGCCGTGGTGGCGCTGGTGGTGATCCTGGGGCTGCTGCGCGGGCAGGCGGTGGTGGACATGCTCCTCTTCGGCATCGCCCTGGCGGTGGCCGTTGTGCCGGAGGCCCTGCCCGCCGTCGTCACCATCTCGCTCGCCATTGGGGTGCAGCGCATGGTACACCGCCAGGCCCTTATCCGCCGCCTCCCCGCCGTCGAGACGCTCGGCAGCACCTCGATCATCTGCTCGGACAAGACCGGCACCCTCACCCGCGACGAGATGACCGTCCGCAAGGTGCTGGTGGACGAGACGCTGCTCGACGTCACCGGCAGCGGCTATGACCCCGTCGGTGCTTTCGTACACGCGGGGCAGCCTGTCGAACCCTCGCCGTTGCTGCTGCGCCTGCTGCGGACGGCGGCGCTGGCCTCGGACGCGACGCTGCGGTGGGATGTAGACGCCCAGGTCTGGCAGACGCAGGGCGACCCAACCGAGCGGGCGCTTGTGGTGGCTGCGGCCAAGGTGGGCCTCTGGAAAACCGACCTCGACGGGGACCACCCCCGCATCCACGAAGTGCCGTTCACCGCCGAATCCAAGCGGATGACGACCATCCACGACGGCCCCGGCGGCTGGATGGCCTGTGCCAAGGGTGCGCCGGAAATCCTGCTGACCGCCTGCGCCCACCGCTGGACGCACGAGGGCATCGTCCCGTTGGACGAGGAGAGCCGCGAACACGTGCTGGCCCAGGCCCGGCAGATGGCCGCAGAAGCCTTGCGGGTGCTTGCCATCGCCATCAAGCCTACCCCCACGCTGGCCGACGCCGAGCAGGGCATGACGTTCCTGGGGCTGGTGGGCCTGATCGACCCGCCCCGCCCCGAAGCCCGAGCTGCCGTCGAGACTTGTCGGACCGCAGGCATCCGCGTGGTGATGATCACCGGCGACCATCCGCTCACCGCCGCTGCCATCGCCCGCGAACTGGGCATCGACCAGGGCGGACGGGTGGTCACCGGGGCCGAACTGGAGCACCTCTCCGACGCTGAACTGGCTGCTGCCGTGGGCGAGACTACCATCTACGCCCGCGTCTCCCCCGCGCACAAGCTGCGCGTGGTGACGGCCCTCCAGCAACAGGGCCATATCGTCGCCATGACCGGCGACGGGGTCAACGATGCCCCGGCGCTCAAGAAGGCCGATAT
Organism: uncultured Rhodothermaceae bacterium; assembly: GCA_964561865.1. Taxonomy (GTDB): domain Bacteria; phylum Bacteroidota; class Rhodothermia; order Rhodothermales; family CAZLRO01; genus CAZLRO01. The sequence continues at coordinate 2,984 of CAZLRO010000247.1, forward strand.
CGGCATTGCCATGGGCCGGACCGGCACCAGCGTCACGAAAGAAGCGTCGGCCATGACGCTGCTGGATGACAACTTCGCGTCGATTGTGGCCGCCGTGGAGGAAGGGCGCGGCATCTATAGCAACATCAAGAAATACCTGATGTACCTGCTCTCGTCCAATATCGGCGAGATCGGGCTGATGCTGGGGGCTGCCCTGGCCGGGTGGCCGCTCCCGCTCAGCGCGGTGCAACTGCTCTACGTCAACCTGGCGACGGACGGGCTGCCCGCCCTGGCCCTGGCCGTAGACCCGCCGGAAGACGACCTGATGCGGCGCACCCCGCGCGACCCGCGAGCGGGCATCTTCTCGCGTTCCGTCGTGCTGCTGATGGTGGCCGGGGGCCTCTGGTCGATGGTGGTCAACCTGGGCCTGTTCGCCTGGGCCTTGCACGCCGGGTATTCACTCGTCCAGGCCATGACCCTCACGTTCCTGTCGCTGGCGCTGATCCAGTTCTTCAAAGCGTACAGCTTCCGCTCGGACTACCACACCGTCCTGCATCGACCGTTCGCTAACCGCTGGCTCAACGCGGCCATCGCCTTCGAGGTAGCTACGCTGCTGCTGATCGTCTACGTGCCCGCCCTGAACACCCTCTTCGGCACCTACCCCCTCACTGGAAAAGAATGGCTGGTGGTTGTGCTGGGGGCGTGCTCGGTGGTGCCGGTGCTCGAAGCCGTCAAGGCCCTGCTCCGGCGTGCACAGCGGTGAAGGATTTGGGATTGCCCATCTTCTTCCCCTGCTGAGAACAGGATAGGATGGGGGAGGTCGATTCCCGGATTGCGGATTGGGAATGCTACCGTCTTCCTTCCCGTGTCATTGCGAGGAGCACAGCGACGTAGCAATCTCGACGCCAGGGCTTTTTCAACGCTGCTGCCCGATGGCAAGGGCGAGATCACCGCGTCGGCTTGGCGATCAAGATCGCCTGATGGCCTCCTCGTGATGACACGGGGGATGTTGCTGCTCTCTTCCCAAGCATCAAGCACCCGCCAAAAGCTAACGGCTAACAGCTATCATCCTCAGTTCGTCTCGGCACCGGTGGCACGGGGGAGGCGTTCCGGCAGGTCCGCCACGACATAGGCCATGACGGCCATTGCGGCCACACAGAGGTTGAGTTCGTGCGGATCGACCTTGTCGAGCGTATCGGCGTTGGTGTGGTGGTACCAGAAGTACTTCGTCCCGTCCACACTCAGGCCCATGCCGGGCACGCCCTCGCGCATGAGCGGCGCGATGTCGGCGCCACCGCCGCCCCGGGTGATGTTTCCGGCCTCGATGCGGTCCAGGAGCTGCCCGATCTGCTGCACGAGGGCATAGGCCTCGTGGCTGCCGGTGAAGCCGAAGCCGGAGGGCTTGAACACCCCGGCGTCGGACTCGATGGCGAGGATGTGGTTCGGCACCTGGTCGGCGTGGGCGTCGCGGTAGGCAGCCCCCCCACGCAGGCCGTTCTCCTCGTTGGTCCACAGCACCACGCGCACCGTGCGGCGCGGGCGCAGGCCCAGTTGCTTCATCAGCTTCACTGCCATCCACGCTGCCACACAGCCGCCGCCATCGTCCATCGCGCCCTGGCCTACGTCCCACGAGTCGATATGCCCACCGAGGACGATCACCTCGTCGGGCTTCTCCCAGCCTGTCACCTCGGCCACGGCGTTGCGGGAGAGGCGGTCGGGCAACTGTTGCGCTTCCATGTACAGCCGGACGACAATCTTCTGCCCCCGGTCCTGCATGCGCTGGAGCATCATCGCGTCTTCGATTGCCAGCGCGGCGTGGGGGATGCGCGGTGTGCCGTCCTCATACCGCATCGCGCCCGTGTGCGGGGTGTAGAGCGTGTTGCTGCCCACGCTGCGGATGAGGCTGGCAACAGCCCCCACCCGTGCAGCACGGATGGCCCCGTTGACGCGGTACTGCACCGTCTGCCCGTAGTTGGTGAACGGCACGTTGAAGAGGACGATCTTGCCGGGGACCTCGGCCTTGCGCTGTTCCAGCTCATCGAACGAGCCGACGACAAGTACTTCGGCGGTGATCCCGTCCGGCCCGGTGCCGATGCTCCCGCCCAGGCCCATCACGTGCAGGTCGGCCATGCGGGGTTCCAGCAGCGTGACCGCCTCGCGGCCCCGCACCCAGCGTGGCACCATCACCGGCTCGCCGCGCACGTTGTCCAGGCCGTCGCGCTGCATCTCCTCCAGGATCCAGTCGAGCGCCTGTTCGAGGTTGTCCGTGCCGCTGAAACGCGGGCCGAAGGTATCGACGAGGTAGCCGAGGCGCTGGTAGGCCGCACTGTCGGTCAGCGCCGCGTCGATGAGTTGGTCGGCCACCGCCCGCCAGGGTTCGGGCGAGAACGCCGCCGTCGGCTGGGCCTGTGTGGGGGAGGCGAGGAGCAGCAAGGTGCTCAGCAGGAGGAAGCGCATGGGGAAAGGCTGGTACTTGGTACTTGGTGCTTGGAAAAATCCGCAATCCGAGAACGCAATCCGAGAACGCAATCCGAGGTCCACAATCCGCGATCCCTCACCATTTCCGGCCGCTGAGGATGGAGCCGAGCAGGTCGCCGCCGAGGCCAGCAGCACCTTTGCTTTCCTCGCGGTTACCGCCGAAGCGGGCCGCCGAGTAGATGCGGTCGGCCAGGCGCGAGAACGGCAGGCTCTGGAGGTAGACCCGTCCCGGCCCGGTGAGTTTGGCGAGAAACAGCCCTTCCCCCCCGAAGAGCGCATTCTTGCACCCGCCGATGAACTCGATGTCGTAGTCCACCGTAGGGGCGAACGCGGCCA
>CAZLRO010000248.1:0-5756 GCA_964561865.1 uncultured Rhodothermaceae bacterium
AATATAGTCAATTTGACTATATTCTTTTCATGCTCCTCAGGAGTTGGGCACGGTGGCTTGGCAACCGGGGCGAACAGGAGTGCCCGAACCGGGGTAAGAGTCTTCCCAAACGTGGCTGACTCCCGGAATGCTCCTGCCTTGCCCCCTCCATACGGCTGCCCGCCGCCATGCCGATACGCCCGCACTGGTGACCGCGGCTGAGACATGGTCGTATGCGGCGCTGGAGGCGCGGGTGCAGGCACTGACCGCTCACCTGGAAGCCCAGGGGATCGAGGAAGGTGCCCGGGTGGCCCTGTGTCTGCCCAACCAGCCTGCAGCGGTGGTCTGGTTGCTGGCGTTGCTGCGCCGGGGAGCAGTGGCGGGGTTGCTGAGTACCCGACTTCCACCGAAGGCCCTGCACGACCAGGTAGCCCAAATCGGGGCTACCGTTCTGGTAAGCGACCGTGCGGACCTGTTCGAACCCGTCCTCCTTTCCCAAACGTCCGACCTCCCTCCTCCGACGAGCGAACGCCCCTCCGATGTCGATCCCGCAACGTCAACGCCGATGCTCGATGGCACACGGGGGGCGACGCTGGTATTCACCTCTGGCAGTACGGGCATGCCGAAAGCGGCCCTGCACAGCCTGAACAACCACCTTTTCAGTGCATGGGGGGCCAACGCAAACCTGCATTTGCAACAGGGGCATCGATGGCTCTGGTCGTTGCCCCTGTACCATGTGGGAGGACTCGGCATCGTCTTCCGGTGCCTGCTGGCGGGGGCCACACTGGTGATCCCGGAACCTGGCGAGCCGCTCGATGCCGCCCTCAGCCGGTACGCCGTCACCCATGTTTCACTGGTCACCACCCAGTTGATCCGGCTGCTGGAGGCTCCCCCGGCCCGACACCTGGGCTTGCAGGCCCTGTTGCTGGGCGGCAGTGCCCATCCGTCCGGACTGCTGGAGGCGGCCTGTGGCCGGGGGTGGCCGGTCTATACGAGCTATGGCCTGACGGAGATGGCCTCGCAAGTGACGGCGACCCCTCCGGGTGCTTCCCGGGTGCAATTGCAGACGTCGGGTCGGCTGCTCCCTTACCGGGCGCTGCGCATCGCTCCGGATGGCGAAATACTGGTGCGAGGGGCCACCCTGTTCAAGGGCTATCTGGTTGCAGGGGTACGGCAAACGGCTGTTGCAGACGATGGGTGGTTCCCTACCGGAGATCTGGGGTGGATGGACGAGGCGGGCTTTCTGCACGTGACCGGGCGACGGGACCACCTGTTCATCTCCGGTGGTGAGAACATCCAGCCGGAGGAGATCGAGGCCCTGCTGACCGGGCTTCCCGGAGTAGTGCAGGCAGCAGTGGTGCCGGTGCCACATCCGGCGTTCGGCTTTCGTCCGGTAGCCTTCGTCCAGACCGACCCCCTACCTCCTGACGCACAGCACCTGTCGGAACAGCTCGCAGCGATACTGCCCCGCTTCAAGGTTCCAGCGGCCTTTTATCCCTGGCCGGCCCATCTGCCGGAAGGAAGCAAGGTAGACCGTCGCTTGCTGGAAGCCGAAGCCCGTCGGCTCCTGCCCTGATCATCTAAGGTGGGCGATGTAACCATGCGCATAGTATACCAATACTATACAGAATGAGCTGTAATGCTCAAAACAGCCTTTCAAAAAAATTGTATCCTGTCGTTGGTGACCTGTTATCCTGTCTTGCCCGGTTGGATCGGAGGGTTACCCCACTCAATGGATTTGCACCATGTGTACACCTTCGTCCCGCCTGTTTGGCAGGCTCTTCCTGTTGCTGGTGTTGGTTGGGGGGGCTGATGCAGCCCATGCCCAGAAAACCCACGAAGGATACCTCCTGCATGAAACCCGTCAGGAGCTGTATTACTTCAGGGCGATTGAGGACAGCCTGGTCTATATTCGCAAGGGCACCGACTCTGCTGGCACAACCTTCGAGTTGCCTACCTCGATTGTTCTGGGCCTCAGTCAGCAGGTGGGTGCCCTGTCCCCTCCTGATTCGGGTGCCCCATCGGAACGGTTCGAACTGGGGTACAAAGGCAACGAACTGCGGGTTAACCTGTCCCAAAGTGTCAATGTGCTGGTGATGGCGGGGTTATTCATCCTGATTTTCTGGGTGCCGTTGCTGGTGTATTTCCTGCACCGGCTGCGCCGCGAGAAGCTGAAGCAGGCGGAACTGGCGGAGTCGCGCCATCGCCTGAGCGAGGACCGGGAGCTGGAGCGCCGGAAGCTGGCCCAGGAGCTGCACGATGGTCCCATCCAGGACCTGCATTCGGTCAGGATGCGCCTGAACCTAGGTTCCCAGGGTGAACCGTGGTCTTCGGAGGCCATCCAGGATGACCTGCTGCATGTCATTCGGGAACTGCGTTCCATCAGCGAGGACTTGCGCCCGCCCGCACTGGCTCCGTTTGGTCTGGGGGCCGCCTTGCAGACCTACCTGGACCGGTTCGGGCAGCGCCACCCTGCGATCCGGATTGAAGGCCACATCGAGCAGGACGGCCAGCAGTTGCCCGAACAAACGCGTTTGGCCCTGTTCCGCATTTGTCAGGAAGCCCTCAGCAATGCGGCTCACCACAGCCAGGCGCGCAACGTGCAGGTACGCTTCCAGCTCGACACCCGCCGATGCAGCCTGGAGATCATCGACGACGGTGTCGGGTTCACCCTGCCGGGAACCTGGATGGAGCTGGCGCAACAGGGGCATTACGGATTGCTGGGAATGTCCGAGCGGGCCGAGTCGATTGGGGCGCAGTTGGAAGTATCTTCCAGGCCCGGTGTCGGCACCCGGATTCAGGTAGTCAAGCCGTTGCAGCCCGAACGGGCAGCCCCGCTGCAAAGACGATGGGAGATTCCGGCCTAGCCGACCGGCATCATCCCCATGCAACCCCATGTAACTGCTCATGGCTGGGAACATCCGTATCGTGCTGGCAGACGACCATCCGGTGATGCGCTCCGGGATTCGCACCCTGATGGAGGTCGAGGCCGACTTCAACGTGGTGGGAGAGGCTGCCAATGGCCTGGAGGCGCTGCGTCTGGTGGAACTGCTCAAGCCCGATGTCCTGCTGCTCGATATGGAGATGCCAGGGCTTTCGGGTGTGGAGGTTGCCCGTCGGATCCGCGACCAGGGGCTTCCGGTCTACGTCCTGGCCCTCTCGGCCTACGACGACCGGGCTTACATCACCGGGCTACTGGAGTCGGGGGCCTCGGGCTACATCACCAAGGAGAAACCCCCGCAAATGATCGTAGAAGCCGTGCGGGCAGTGGCCCGTGGCGAGGGTCGCTGGTTTATTCAGCCGGTCCAGCGGGATGCCCTACCCGTTACCGACCGCGAACAGGCCGTCTTGCGGCTGATGGCCCGGGGTATGACCAACCAGGAGATCGCGGCCCAGTTGTACATCTCGGAAAACACCGTCCGCAACCACATCGGCAGGATCTACCGTCGGCTTGGGGTTAAGTCGTGGCGTGAAGCCGTCGCCTGGGCCTGGCAGCACGGCTTGATGGGCCCGGAGCCGGAGTAGGACGATTTTCGGGTTCGGTACAGGACTATAGTATAGGTATCATCCAAGGCATAGTACTGGTGTACTAGGAAACATAGATAGCAGATCAGTATCCCCCAGTATTCATGCCTTAGCAAAAAATGACAGCGGTGTATCAATCAAAATGAAGCATGGAGACCAAACACCCGCAAAAGGGCTGTTTTAACATTAGTCCCACTACGTCATTCTTCCCCCAAACCATCTGCAAGACCATGAGAACACGCCTCACCTCCTGGATGCTCGGGATCGGGATGTTGATCCTGGCTGTACCGTTCACAGGCTGCGACACTGCCACACCGGATGCGCCGGTGCAGGTGGTCCGCTATCACGGGGTGCCCCACCGCGCCGCAGGAGCGGCGGTGCTGCGTCCGGCCGGCGGCGAGATGCTGGAGGTCTCGCTGCGCGGGAAGGAGGGCGGGGTGAGCCTGCCGGTGGCGACGGCGCTGGGAGGCGACCTCCTGTTCCAGCCGGCCCGTCTGCAACCCGACGGTCTGCTGATGATGGACCTCAACGGCACCCTGGCGGGGGAATCCAAGACCCTGAGCCGCATCACCCACCGCCCCGGCCCCGACCATAACCATACCATGGCCGTGGACTTCAGCACGCTGGCAGCACGCCAGATGACCTTTGAATGCCGCAACCAGGGCGAGGTCGTCTACCGACAGGAGCACATCCCGGTGGAAGCAGGCACCCCGGTGGTCTCGGCAGACACAGAACCGACCTCCTACCACTTCATCATCCAGTGGATCAACGGCGAGAAGATCATCATCGTCTATGTAGACTACGACAACAGCAGCACCGGCGATGGGGGCGGGGAAGAAGACATCAAGGATGAGGGGGATGGCGTAGATGCCGGGACGACCCGCGTGGCACCGGCCTTTGCACCGGGTCTGAACCTGACCTGCTCGCATCTGGGCTTCATCCCCGAAGTGGACCTGAACGACACCATCTCGGTCGAGGAGATGCTGTTGTGGGGGCGTGGCCTGGACAAGCTGACCCTGACGAACGCCCAGGTGGGCCGGTTCTCGCTCGTTCCCTGACTCCTTCCCTGACTCCTTCCCTGTACTGTGGCGTTTCCAACACTACACGGTAAAACCAGGGCCAGCCATGCTCATGCCATCGACCACAGACCTGGGGCACACACCAACTTGACATGGTTTACATAACGGAATACCGGGTTCTTGTGATTGAGGTGAGGAAACACTTCAGATCGATATCCAGGCCAGGCAGCTAGCGCCTTCGCCCGTATGGGGTCTGCCAATCCCAGGCGCACCAGCCGAGAGAGCCAGCCGGTTTCGGCTTCCGCAAGCCGCCCCCGGATCTGCGGCTTTCGCGCGAAGATAAATTCAAGCCCCACCCTAGGATGTACCGTGTCCCAAACATCAAGATGCAGCATTGCAGCACGCATTGTCCCCATTAAGCCAATACCCTCTTCTCCTGACATCATGATCGCATATTGTTCCAATTCTGATGAAGGTCCTTGCCAAACTCGCCGTAGATAGGCAAAGAGTTCATCATGCTGCATGTCGGTAAAACAAAGGCGAATGGCAGGAGTGGAACGCGGCAGCATCGCCCCGACATAAATCAGGCGAGCACGAGCAGGTAATGCGAGTAGGGTTTCTCTGAGCGTCTGGCTAACGATTGAGGGTAACTCTCGCCCCCAGAGTGGCTTCATCGCTGCTTGTGTCACGCACATCTGCCATTCCAGACGTTCCGATGGGTCTCCCGACACCAGCGCCATAGGATGGTCTTTTCTGATGCCTGCAAACAGGCCTGGCAAAGGCACGTCTCTATGGTCAGGCGGGACGTCGAATTCAAGCCAACTGGCCTTGATTGAGTCATGTAACAGACCATCTTTCTCTGCACAGGCACGGTCATAGGCCTGTACTCCTTGCCAGCAAGGATGGAGCAGTGCTATCTCCGGTAATCGGGTTGCCCATAATGGCAATCCGCTTGGAGTACCTTGGCGGAATGAGAATACTATATCCACTTGGGGATCCGAGCGACTCAGGCGTGTTTCCAGGTGCAGGCAGTGCGCCATAGATGCAGGGAAGTGCTGCAATACATGCTGTACCTTTTGCAAAGCATCTGCCGTTACCAAGGCCGCTGGCACCCGCTTTCCTACAGTGGCGACCACCGTATCAAGGCCCTCATATGCAACATCAACTTTCATAGGTTGTAGCACACTTTTTTGTCAATCCCAAAGCAGCACTTCAGGCAAGCGATCGGGGTAA
>CAZLRO010000249.1:0-5725 GCA_964561865.1 uncultured Rhodothermaceae bacterium
TGAGCCGGTCGGAGAGGGCCTCCAGCGAGCCGCCGGGCGAGGGCTGCGGGACGCACGCTTCGCGGCTGGCCCCACACAGGTCGGTGTCGAACGCGGTGACGGCAAACTGGGCCTCAATCCCGGTGGTAGCCGCACCGGGGTTGTTCCAGTCCACGGTGATCTTGCGGATGGTCACCATGTTCTGTGGCGTGATCGTCGTCACAAACAGCGGGTCGATGGTGTCGGTGTCGAAGTGGTCCACATCCACCGGCACGTACCCGAACTGGCTCGTGCCAATGTCGAAGATCACCTGGGCAGCGGCATTCCCGGCCAGCATCGCGTCGCGGTCGAACGCCCCGATCTGCGCCCCCCCGAAGAAAAAGGTCGGCGGGGTGAAGAAGTTGTACATAAACAGGTATGAATCCGACGAGATACCGTGCTTCGGGTAGTCGTTCAACTCGTCGTAGCTGTAGGCATAGCGGTTGTAGCTGCCGGTCGGGTCACCCGAGGTCGAGACAGCGATACATTGGAAAAACGGCGCGGTGAAGGCACCGCTGATGGCGAACTGGCTGACGAACCATCGGTCGGCGCGCTCGTCGTAGAGCACGATGGGGTCGCCGCTGTTCTGCGTCTCGCACAGGTCGCCAAAGCCCGCCCAGAAGCTGTTGTTGGCGAACGGCCCCAGCACCACGTTCCCGCTCTTGTCATAGATGGTGGTGACGAGGTTAGTCATCTGGACGAAATGGTTCGGGCCAACGTCGCCGTCGGTGTCGGGCGGGGTGACGCGGAAGCCGAGTGTGGCGGCGTTGTCGTCGCTGTCGGCCCCGTCGAAGCTCAGGTCGAGCGCCGTCGGGGCGTTGCCTGCGAAGGCTTGCAGGGCGCGGTCGGGGCCATCAGGGCCACCGGTGACAGTGCGCTCGTCGCCGCGCGTCTTGTTCGGGATTTCGCGGAAGTGGGGTTGCTGGTTGAACTGGGGGGTGGTGATGAGGGGTAGTTCCCGCAAGGGCCGGGAGCGGTCGTGGCGGACAGGCCAGCGGAGTTGGGCCTGCTGGGCAACGGTGGTAGGGGCGGCCAGGAGGAACAACAGGGCCAGCAGCCCCCACAGACGAACAAGCCGGATCAGTTGCATGAGTACCTCGCAGTGCAGGATGAAAAAGAAGCGCCGGATGGCCTCGTGGCCGAAGATGATATCGGAAAAGCTGTGAACTCCTGAATATAGCGTACCATACCATCCAGCAAAATTCACGTGGGGATATTTCGGGCCTCCCGTGACCTTTCGGGGTTTCCAACGGATGCCTGCCCACCTCTCCACACAGGACGATAACGCTCTGGCTCGCTTCGTTTATAGTCAATTTGACGATAATATAGTCAATTTGACGATACTTCTTCGCTACCACCTCCGTACAGTGTAGGATTCCCCCCTACAGGCGGGCGGGTGTTTCCCTGACGTTTCATGCCGGGAGCCATCCGTCCCGTGCGCTCGACCGGAGGCGGTAGTTTGTCCTGCATGAAACCCCACCATGCTCCCTTGAAACTCCCACCACACCTTGCCTGGCCGGCGGGTATCATCGGGCTGTTGCTGCTTGGTGCCACTTCCACCTTCGGCGTACTCATCGCGGCCCGCTCCGATGGTGGCCCGGCGGTCGTGGAAGACTATTACCAGCAGGCCCTTCGCTGGGACACCCTGGCCCGACAACAGGCAGCCAGCGATGCGCTCGGCTGGCAGGTGCAGGTGCAGGTCCTGCCCTCCTCGACCCTGGAGCATACGGTTCTGCTCACGCTGACCGACCGCCACCGCCAGCCACTGACGGGGCTTGCGGGCACGATCCGCGCCTTCCGTCCGGAGCAGACAGCCGTCCAGGGCACGGCCGCCTTGCAGGCCGATGCCTCGACCCCCGGCCTTTACCGGCAACCCCTGCCGCTGCACAAGGCGGGGTTGTGGGACCTGGAGATCGTGGCCCAGCGTGGTGCCGACCGTTTCCAGAAGAAGGTCCGGGTGGAACGTTAAGCCTATGCCCTTGCTACCCTCGCCTCGGCTGATCCTTGCCAGAACCGACTACCATATCTCCCCGTCTGGCCTCCGGTATCCCACCCTCTGACCAGCCCTGCACGCATTGTGGCCTGCCGGTGGGGCGGCATCCGGTGGGACTGGACCCTGCGTTCTGCTGTAATGGCTGTGCCCTCGCCTATGAGACGCTGCACCGCGCCGGGCTGGCCGACCCCTACTACCGCCTGCGCGACCTCGCCCCGCCGGCGACACTGGTGGCCGCGCGGGGGACGCTGGACCCGCTGCTGCTCTCGGAGCTGGACCATCCGGCCTTCCTCGAACAACATACCCGTGCTGAGCGGGACGGGACGCGCCGGGCGACACTGTTTCTCGAAGGGGTACACTGTGCGGCGTGTGTCTGGCTGGTCGAACGGATGCCGTTTGAACAGCCAGGGGTGCAGGAGGCCCGGCTCGACCTGCCGCGTGCCCGGCTCGACCTGCGGTTCGACCCGCGCCAGGTACGGCTCTCCGACGTAGCCCGGTGGCTGGCGGCGGTGGGCTATGGCGTCCATCCCACGCGGGAAGGTAGCACGGCCCAACGCGCGCAGGGGGAACGCCGCCTGCTGATCAAGCTGGGGGTGAGCTGGGCGCTGGCGGGCAACGTGATGCTGCTGGCCTTTGCGTTCTATGCCGGGCTGGATGCTGCCGAGGAGCCGGGGCTGGCGGCGGCAGCCCGCTGGGCGAGCCTGGCCCTGGCCCTGCCCGCCGTACTCTATGGCGGCAGCACGTTCTTCCGTCGTGCGTGGGCCTCCTTGCGGGTGGCCGTCCGTACCCGCTCGGTGCGTGCCCTGCACATGGATACCCCCATCAGCCTGGGCATCCTCGTCGGCTTCCTGGACAGCACCCGCGCCACGATCACCGGGCAGGGAGAACTCTGGTTCGACTCCATCACCGTACTCATCGCTGCGCTGCTGACGGCCCGCTGGCTCCAGCACCGCAGCCACCGCCTCGCCGGGGAGGCCACCGAGCGCCTGCTGGCCTTGATCCCGTCGATGGCACGGCGGGTGGCACCGGACCAGACGGTGACGCCAGTGCGGAGTGCGGACCTGCGTCCGGGTGACGTTGTGGAGGTGCTCCCTGGCGAGGTGATCCCGGTCGATGGACTCGTGACGGACGGGTGTTCCGATGTCAACAACGCGGTGCTCACGGGCGAGAGTCGCCCGGAGCGGGTGCAGCCGGGCGCTGCCGTGGGTGCCGGGGCCACCAACCTGACCACCCCCGTCCGGGTGGAGGTACAGGCCAGCGGGGATCAGACCCGGGTGGGCCGGCTGCTGGCCTGGGTGCGCGACGGGGATGCCCGCCGGGCACCGGTGCTGCTCCTGGCCGACCGGATCAGCGGCTGGTTCACCCTCGCGGTTCTCACGCTGGCAGGGGTCACCGCTGTCATCTGGTGGCTGCTCGACCCCACGCTCGCCACGCGGCAGGTCGTGGCGCTGCTGGTCATCACCTGCCCCTGTGCCCTGGGCATGGCAACGCCGCTGGCGTTGGCCGTCGCTACCGGCAAGGCGGCCCGGCACGGCCTCTACATCAAGAGCGAGGCAGCCCTCCAGCAACTGGCAGCCCTCGACACGCTGGTGCTGGACAAGACCGGCACCCTCACGCAGGGGCGGATGGCCCTGGTCGAAGCCGTCGGCCCCGCCTATGCCCTCGAACTGGCCGCCGCCCTGGAAACGAAAAGCACACATCCACTGGCAACCGCCCTTGTCCAGCCCTACGAGGCCCGGCTGCTGGCAACCCACCAGGTGAGCGAGGTGGAAGTCTTCACCGGGACGGGCATCCGGGGACGGGTAGATGGCAACGCGGTGGCCGTCGGGCGCCCGGACTGGATTCTGGAGCTGTCGCCCGCGGGGGATAACGTGGCAGGGGTTGACCCGCTGCTCGGGGCATCGCTCCAGCGGTTCCTGGCCGACGGCCTCACGCCGGTGCTGGTGGCTGTGGAGGGTCAGCCGGTGGCCGTGCTGGCCTTTGGCGACCTGCTGCGTCCGGATGCCCGGCAGGTGCTGGCCCGGTGGCAGCAGGAAGGCCGGTCGCTGCACCTGCTCTCCGGCGACCATCTGGCAGTGGTGCAGACCGTCGCCCGTGCGCTGGACCTGCCGCCCGACCAGGTCCGGGGAGGAGTCGGCCCCGAAGAGAAGGCGGCGTATGTGCGCCAGTTGCAGGCAGACGGGCATGTCGTGGCGATGGCGGGCGACGGGGTGAACGATGCCGCCGCGCTCCAGCAGGCCGACGTCGGCATCGCCGTCCACGGAGGCAGCACGGCCAGCCTCATCGCCGCCGACGTGTTTCTCACGCGCGAAGGCCTCACCCCGATCGCAGGGCTGCTGGGGCGGGCACACCGGACGATGCGGGTGATCCGGCGTAACCTGGGTTTTTCGCTGGCCTACAACGTCTTCGGCGCGGCCCTGGCGATGTCCGGGCTGGTCGATCCGCTGGTGGCCGCCATCGCCATGCCCCTCAGCTCACTGACGGTCGTGCTCTCCTCCATCGCCCAGCACGACGTTTTTGACTTACAATAACGAAAATTCATAAATCTCATGTCTGTGCTCTATTTCCTCGTTCCGCTGGCCCTGCTGCTGGCAGGCGTGGCCGTGTATGGCTTCTTCTGGTCGGTGCGGAGCGGGCAGTACGACGACGTAACCACCCCAGCCCTGCGGATGCTGTTCGAAGACGAACCGGCTTCCTTACCCCACGACAAACAACCCTCCTGAGCTGCTTTCACCTGAACTGCTTCACACCATGAACACCCCCGTTTTCCCCACCCCGACGGCAGACATCCCGGCGTTGCTCGCCCCCGCTGCCGGGGCATCCGTCGAGGCCAGTGCCCCGCTCTTTGCCTGGACGGAGGTTCCAGGGGCCGCCGCCTACCGTCTCCAGGTGGCTGCCGACCCTGCCTTCACCCACCTGTTTGCCGACGTGACCGTCTCCCAGACAGCCCTGACGCTGCTCGGCCTCCTCCCAGAAACAGGGACATGCTATGGGCGGATACAGGCGCTTGGGCGGGCAACGGGCGCGTGGAGCGAACCGGTCACCTTCGCCACCGCTGCGGAGGACGCAGCCTTCTCCCGACCCACCGTGACCCCCCGGAAAGCCGAGACCTCCCCCTTGCCTCCTCCCATGCCGCTGACGGCTCCGGAACTGCCGCCTTACCTCTACAGCACTACCAATACCAGCGTGCTGGTCGGGGCCACCGCCGTGATGATCATCGGGGTTTTGATCACCGCGCTGGCCCTGCTCTTCGGCATGCCCCGAATTTGAGCGAGATGCCATCAGGCCATTTCATTCCCAACACTACCCTCTCATCCCGAATGAAGGGAACATCGACCGAAGAGCGGTTGCACTGGAGCGCAATCTCACGCAAAAACTGGACGAGATTTCACTACGTGCAACCTTCGGTTTCCGTTCCGGGAAACTGCGTTTTCTCCTCCCTTCGGTCGTTCGGAATGACAGACTACTGCGTTCGGAATGACCGCAGGGTTGGAGTGCCAGAAAGACCAAAGGCCAAAGGTCGTACCAAGAACTATTGCAGCAGCGAGGCGTAGGCCGGGGCGAAGGGCAGGTCGCGCCAGCCGTCGAGTTTGTGTACCAGGTCATCCCGCAGCGTGAAAAACGGCACCTGATGCACTTCTTGGATGGGTTCGGCGGAAGGAAAACGCTGGCGTAAGGGATCTACCTGCACGCCGCGTTTCCAGAACCGGTAGC
>CAZLRO010000250.1:0-5612 GCA_964561865.1 uncultured Rhodothermaceae bacterium
CGCCGCGCTGCTCTATGACGCAGGCGGGCCGCACTTCCCCAAGGTCGTCCGCTTCACCAGCACCGACGGCGGGCGCACCGCCGCCACCGAGACCACCGTGCTGGACATGCCCGGCGAGACGCAGGGCCAGTCCCACCAGATCTCCACCGTCACCATCGGGCCGGACGGCAAGCTTTACGTCCACATGGGCGATGGCTTCGACGCCAGCAAGGCGCTGGACCTAAGCTCGTTTCGCGGAAAGGTGCTGCGCCTGAACCTGGATGGCACCGCGCCGTCGGACAACCCGTTCTACAACGCCGCCGACGGCATCACCGCCCGCGACTACGTGTTCGCCTATGGCCTGCGCAACCCCTTCGGAGGGGGCTGGCGGCTACGCGACGGCAACCTGTACTGCGTCGAAAACGGCAACGAGGCCAACGACCGCCTCGCCCGCATCACCCGGGGCACCAGCTACGGCTGGAACAACACGGCGGCGAGTATGACCACCAATGCCCTCTACAATTGGGTGCAGACGCACGCGCCGGTGAACATCACGTTCGTCGAGCCGGAGCGCTTCAGCGGCAGTGGCTTCCCGGAATCCTTCTACGGCAATGCCCTCGTCACCGAGTCCGGCGGCACCTGGGCCACCGGGCCGCAGAGCAACGGCAAGCGCATCGTGCAGTTCCGCTTCGACGCGGCGGGCAGGCTCCTCTCCGGGCCGCAACTGCTGGCCGCCTACAACGGCACTGGCAAAGCCTCGGCCTCGGCCCTCGCCGCCGGGCCGGATGGCGTCTACTTCGCCGACCTGTACAAGGACCAGGGCTACACCTCGCCCATCGACCGGGGGGCTAATATCTTCCGCATCCGCTTCGTCGGCACGGCGGACTTCACGGCGGCGGTCACCAGCGGCGAGGCCCCCTTCGCCGTCTCGTTCACCGACCTGTCGAGCGTGCCCGGTGCCACCGCCTGGGCCTGGGACTTCGGCGACGGGCAGACGTCCACCGAGCGCAACCCCGTCCACACCTACACGCAGGACGGCTTTTACAACGTCCGCCTCACCGTGACGGGTACCGCTGGTGCGGCCATCATCCAGAAAAACGGCTACATCTTCGTCGGTCCTGCCACCACCGGTATCGTCGGGCGCTATTTCAACAACCGCACGCTCGACGGCACCCACCTCTTCACCCGCATCGACCCGGCCATCAACTTCACCTGGGGCAGCGGCGCACCCGACCCACGCCTCCCGGCAGACGACTTCTCGGTGCAATGGTCCGGCTACCTCGTCCCCCCCCAGACCGGCTTCTACACCTTCCATGCCACCGCAGACGACGGCGTGCGCCTCTGGGTGAACGACACGCTCCGCGTAGACCAATGGATCGACCAGGCTCCGACCACCTACAGCGCAACCGTCGGCCTGCGTCGGAACCAGCCTGTGCCCTTGCGCATGGAGTTCTACGAACGCGGCGGCGGGGCCGTCGCCCGGCTGGAGTGGACCTCCCCCGAATTCAACCGGCAGGTGCTGGGCAGCCCGTACCTTTTCACCGCCCCGCCCAAGGACCTCGGCGATCCCGAGGAGCCACCCGGCCCCACCCTCACCCTCACCCACTATCCCAACCCCGTGCGCGATGAGGCGACGGTGGTGCTGAACGTGCCGGAGTCCGGGCCGGTGCACCTCGTGCTCGTCAACCTCCTCGGCCAGCGCCTCGCCACGCTGCTCGACGACCCGGATTTTGAAGCCAGCCAGCGGACGCTCTCGCTGCCCGTAGCCCCCTTCGCCGCCGGACTCTATTTCCTCCGCCTCGAAGCCGACGGCAAGGTCGTCACCAGCAAGATGGTGGTGGTGAAGTGAAAGATGTCGCGGCTGTACACCATTCCCAAATTATAGTCAAATTGACGATATTTTGAACTGTCTCAGGTTGCCATCGAACGGATCGCCATGATTGAGATCACCCCTGCCATCTCCCTGGCGGAATCCGAGGTGGAGGTATCGTTCGTGCGGAGTGCCGGACCGGGGGGGCAGAACGTGAACAAGGTTGCCACCGCCGTGCAGCTACGGTTCGACGTGGCGCAGTCGCCGTCGTTGCCGGAGGACGTGCGCGAACGGCTGCGGAAGCTGGCCGGGCGCAGGCTCACCACCGAGGGGGTGCTGGTGATCGAGGCGCGGCGGTACCGTACCCAGGCCCAGAACCGCGAGGACGCCCTGGAGCGGCTCGTGGCGCTCATCCGCAAGGCCGTTGCTGCGCCGGTGCCGCGCCGCCCCACCCGCCGCACCCGGGCCTCACAGGAAAGCCGCCTCGCCGACAAGCGCCGCCGCAGTGAGGTCAAGCAGGGCCGTCGGCTGCGCGACGAGTGAGGGCGCTGCCGTCAGGACGGCCGTCACAAGGCGCGGATGATCCCCCGGAGGAGGCGTTCCAGGGACTGCCGCACCTGCCGTCCTACTTCCAGCACGTCTTCATGCACGAGCGGGGCCAGGCTCAGCCCGGCAGCCGGGTTGGTGATGGTGGACAGGCCCAGCACCTGCATCCCCAGCCCCACCGCCTGGAGGACTTCGGGCACGGTGCTCATCCCCACCGCGTCGGCCCCGAGCCGTTCGAAGGCCCGGATTTCGGCCTTGGTCTCGTAGCTGGGGCCTTGCACCCCGATGTACACGCCGCGCCGAGTAGCGATGCCGAGGGTGCGGGCCACCTGCTCGGCCTGGTCGCGCCACGCCGGGTCGTAGGGGGCAGACATGTCCGGGAAACGTGGACCGCCGTCTTCATTTGGGCCGGTCAACGGGTTAGCAAAAGAGAAGTTGATGTGGTCCGTGATGAACATCAGGGTGCCCGGCACGAACGAGCGGTTGATGCCCCCCGCCGCGTTGGTGACCAGCAGCCGCCGGATGCCGAGGGCATGGAGCAGCCGGATGGGAAAGGTGACAGCCCGGATGGGGTGGCCCTCGTAGCGGTGTACCCGCCCCTGGAGGAACACGACCTCCTGCCCTTCCATCCGGCCAAAGACCAGGCGGCCCTGGTGCCCGGCCACCGTCGAGGCGGGATAGCCGGGCAGGTCCTGGGTGGAGATGGCCTGGGCCTCCTCGGCGGCGTGGGCCAGGTCGCCGAGGCCGGAGCCGAGCACCAGCGCCAGGGTCGGCACCCGTGTCTCGCGTGCCCGGATCACCCGGAGGGCGGCCTGAACGTCCTGCATGAGCGGTGGGGTGAACAGGTTGGGAGAAAGGCTTAATGGGGTGCCGAGGGCTGGAGCAGGTGGCGGGTGAGGAGCAGGTGGCCCAGCAGGGCCAGCGTGACCAGCACCACCGGCAGCCAGACATACGGGAAAAAGAGCACCCAGGTGTTCAGGTGTGCGGGGGCATCGCCAAAGGCCCGCACCATCGGGGAGGTCGCCAGGGCGATGAACGCGATGACCAGCAGGCACCCGATCCCCCAGACGTTCCACAGCCAGACGGCCCACCGGGGCACCGGCACGCGCAACGCGAAGAGCACGGCCAGCACCAGCGCCCCGATGCCCGTCAGAATGTCGAAGTTGTACCCGGAGAAGGAGAGTTCTACTGGCATGATCGACAGGCGGGCGGCCCGGTGCATCACCAGTTCGAGCGGCAGCCGGAAGGTTTGCAGGGCCACCAGAAGGATGAGGGGCACTGCTGCCGCCAGTGTCCGTCCCAGCGCCGACAGCCCGATGCCCAGGGCCGTCGCAACCACCAGCACCATCATCCCTGCCATCGGCGGCGGGGTGAGGTCGAAGCGGGTCAGCAACCTGGTAGTGGCCGCCGTTGCACTCAGTCCCATCCAGACTACAACCCCGATGGTAGCCCCTCGGAGATAGGGGCGTTGGTAGCGGGCCACGACGGCGAGCGCGACGCCCGCCATGAGGGCGGCGAGGCCCCCGATGCCCAGCGCCACGATGGCATCGAAGGGCGGAGGCTGGATCATGGGCAGGGCGGGGTTCATCGGAAGGCAGGGGTCAGGCCAGCGCCCCGGCGTGGGCCGCCTCGGGCAGGGCAGTGGACGGCGTGACCGTCGGACGCAGCTTCACCACCACCATCGTCATGTCGTCGTGGCGGCCTTCCGACTCCACGAAATGGTGGACATCCTGGGCGATCAGGCGCAGGATCTCGTCGGCCCCGTGGTGGCCGATATGGCTCACCTTCGCGGCCAGGCGCTCGTCGGTATAGAGTTCGTGCGCGGTGTTCATCGCCTCGGAGAAGCCATCGGTGTAGAGCACGAGCACGTCGCCCAGGCGCATCGGGACGGTCTCCTCGCGGATGGTGCGGTCGAAGCGGGGGGTGTCGGTCAGGCCAATCGCCAGGCCCGGCGGCTGGATGAACTCGGCCTGCTGGCTGGGCGAGCGCTTGAGGATCACCGGGTTGTGCCCGGCCCGGGCGAAGGTGAACGTCCGGGCTTCCACGTCGAGGATGCCGTAGATCATCGAGATGAAGTTGCCCCGTGGCACGTTTTCGCAGAACAGGGTGTTGAGCCGGGTCATCACTTCAGCTGGAGAGGCCACCTCGCGGCAGAGCGTGCGCAGGATGCCTTTCGTGAGGGTCATGTAAAACCCGGCCTGGATGCCCTTGCCCGACACATCCCCCACCACCACGAGCAGGCGGCCCGGCGTCAGTTCGACCAGGTCGTAGTAGTCGCCGCCGACCTCATGGGCGGGCAGGCACATGGCAGCAAGTTCGAGGCCGTCCACCTGCGGCATCTGGCGGGGCAAGAGCGACTCCTGGACGTGCTGGGCGATCTCCAGCTCGCGCTTCATCCGCTCCTGCGTCGCCATCTCCTGCACGTAGGGCGGCACATAGGTGCCCACCTCGGCTCCAGCCCGGCGGCTCATCACCCCGATCACCCCCACGGCCAGCACCGTCAGGACGAACAGCCCGCCCAGCAGGGCATCGAGGCGGGCCGGGGCCTGGTCGATCAACCAGGTATCGTTCAGGTTCCAGGCCAGCCCGTAGAGGAACAGTCCGGTGAAGCACGTGAGCAGGTCGTACCGCCAGAAGCACAGGGCAAGGAGCACCCCGTTGAGCAGCCAGAAGCCCGGCACCAACCCCTGAAAGCTGAAGGATACGGGCGTCGCCTGGATCACCGCCAGCACCAGTGCCAGGCCAAGGACGACCACCCAGGGGCGGGCCGAGGCCTGGCGCAGAAAGGTGCCAACACCCTCCAGGGCCAACACCACAATCTGGTAGCTGATGAAGGCCGACAGACAGGCAAAAAACGTCATCGGGTGGAACGTATCCTCCTCGGCCAACTCGCTGTCGAAGTGGAGGGTGAGGGACGGAAACAGCCACAGCAGCAGCGCGGGCAGGCCCAGCAGCAAAAAGGCCAGCGCGGTACCGCGCAACAAGGACGCCCCCACATACACATTGCGAAAATCCCCCTTGCGCACCAGGCCGAACGAGAGCAGCTTCTCCGGCCAGACGGCATGGGCCAGCGAGTCCGCCGCCGCCGAGACCAGGAAGATGAACAGCGAGAACACCCCGCCACTCACCAGGGCAGCCATCACCCGCAGCAGGAGCCGGATCCAGATCGAGGTGGCCGGGCCGCTCATGTTCAGGTCGCGCAGCAGCCCCACCACCAGCCCCAGTGTAAGGCCCACCACGACGGCATCGACGAGGGCGGTCCTGGGGTCGATGAGGC
>CAZLRO010000251.1:0-5558 GCA_964561865.1 uncultured Rhodothermaceae bacterium
GGGGAGAATGCCAGGTGATCCTGATCAACCTCGGCAGTGCGCCCTTCACCGTCCAGCGTGGCGAGCGTGTCGCCCAACTGGTGGTGGCCCGGCACGAACGGGTGCAGTGGGTCGAAGACCCGCTCACCGAGACCGCGCGGGGAAGCGGAGGCTTTGGCTCCACCGGCACGTACGCGCAGGAGAGTGTGATTCTCGAAGTTCTGGATTATCTTCCCGGTAACCCCCATCTGTCAACCCGGTTGGTTGCTGGACGGGTATGCTTTCGTTGACCCCCCATCCCGATAGACTGCCATGGAAGAGAACAAACTGAATGAAGCCGCCGAGGCGGCTGCCGAAGGAGCAGCACAGGCTGCCAGCGAGGCTGTCGGCCAGGCCGCCGACCAGGCAACGGATGTCGCCGGACAGGCCAAGGAGGCCGTGGGCGAGGCCGCCGAAAACGTGGTGGCTTCGGCAGCCTCTGGCTTTGATGCGGCCAAGGACAAGGCCGAGGCCCTGTTCGAGCAGGCAGGCGACAAGGCCGAGCAGCTCAAGGAACATGCGGAAATCCTGTTCGACCAGGTCTCCGACAAGGCCGAGGCCCTCTTTGGCGAAGCCAAGGAGAAAGCCGGGCAACTCCTCGGCCAGGTCTCCCCCACCCTCGGGCAGGCGGCGGACAAAGCCGAGGCCGTCTTCGACCAGGTCTCCGACAAGGCCGAGGCCCTCTTTGGCGAAGCCAAGGAGAAAGCCGAAGCCCTCAAGGACCAGGCCGAGGTAATATTCGACCAGGTCTCGGACAAGGCCGAAGCAATGTTCGAGCAGGCCAAGGCCGAAGCCGCTGAGACCGCCGAGGAAATCAGGGAAAAGGCGGGCGGCTTCCTCAGCAAGCTGAAAGGGCTGTTTGGCGGCGGCGATGACAATAAGTAGGACCGGCTGCCGTCGCCCGGAAATGCCAACGCCCGCCTGGTACGGATACCGGGCGGGCGTTTTCTATCCGTAGCTGATGCCTCAGAACGACGGGCTGAGCCGTAGCCATAGCGATGGCTCCTTGCCGAAGCCCGACACATCGCGCAGGGGGAAGGCCAACTCCAGCCGCACGGCGCGGTCGCCCAGGCCCAACCCCGCCCCCGCCGAAGGGATCACCTCGTCCCAGTCGAACCGGTTGCTGCGGTCGTTCACCCAGGCGGCGTCGAAGAGGCCGTAGAGTTCAAATCCATCGAAGACCTCGTCGAACAGGTCGGCCTCGTAGAGGGCATATTCGACGTTCCCCACCAGCATCCGCGTGCCGAGGAAGGCATTCTGGGGATAGCCCCGCACCGAGCCGATGCCGCCGAGGGTAAACCCACGCTGGACGGGCAGGCCGTTGCCGTCGGCATAGCCTCCACGCAGCCGCAGGCTCAGGCCATTGTACCGCCCCAGCCGGGTGTAGACGCGGGCGTCGGCCACGTACCGGTTGAACGAGAAGTCTCCCCCCATCCCCTTGCCGAGTTCAGCCTCCAGCCGCACCCCGGCCCCACGCGGGCGGTGACCGATATCCTGGATATGCCCCCCATCCAGGCTCAGCACCACCGACTGCATCCGTCCTGCCTCGATGCCAGGGTTGAACCGGAAGTCGTTCTCCCCGTCTCCAAAGAACGACCAGCCCGTCTCGTTGACCAGGCTGCGATGGTCCTCGGCCCGGTAGCCGCCTGTGATCTGGACGTAGGGTGAGAGGCGGGCGGCGCTGTAGACCGTCCAGCCTTCGGTTTCGTAGTAGTCGAAGAAGTCGTTTTCGAAGAAGAACGCGCCCAGCGAGTTCTCCGACCAGCTCAGTTTCCACAGGTCGTTGGTGGTGGTGTTCTGGCGATAGGCCCCGCCCAGCTTGAGGTCGAACCCGTTGTTGCCGTACCGGTTGTCGAGGCGGGTTTCGACCCCGACTTCATAGCGGAGGTCTTCGAGGGCGAAGGCATAGCCGATCTGTCCATAGACGCGCCCTCGGTCCCGGCTCTCCCACGACAGCGGTGCCCGGCGGGCGCTGAGCGTCAGCCCCTCCACACGGTTGTAGCGGATGGCCGGGATGGGACGGTACAGCCCGGTCTCATGGAAGGGCCAGCCGTAGCCGAAGTCGCCCAGGTAGGTCTCCCAGTCCCAGTCGTTGCAGCAGCCCCGGTCGCGCCAGTTGCGGTGCCGTCCGCGTGCGTCCCGGTTGCGGCGGTCTCTCCGCTCCTGCCAGGTCTCATCCTCGTCGTCGTCTCGATCTTGCCACCAGTCCTCGTCCTCCTCATCGTCCTCTGTCTCGTCTGCATCTTCCTGGTCGTCTTCCCGATCCTCCTCGTCGTCCTTCGGTTCATACCGGTTGTCTTCGTAGCGGCCGGGGCGGAGCCAGCGTTCCCCCTGTGCTACGGTGGCCGGGGTCCGGGCGGGCGTGTCGTCCCGGAGGCGGCGCACGGTGGTGACGGCTTCGTCCAGCCCCTCGGCGATGGGCAGCAGGCGGTCAGCCACCGGCGATCCTTCCTGTTGCAGCTCGGTGCTCAGCCGGGCCAATTGATCGGACAGGTCCACCAGCAGGGCTTCGAGGCGTTTGAGGTCCTGCGGGGTGAGGGCAAGGGTTTCGCCCCGGGGTTGGCCCAGCGCACCGGTGGCCTCGGTGAGCTGCGATGACATCCCGCGTAGCTGATCCCCCAGCCCCACCTGCTCGACGGTCACCTGCTGGATGACGCGGATGACGGTTTGCAATGCGGTCTCGATCAGGGTACGCTCCTGCGCATAGGCCGTTGCCGTGATGGGCGTGACGTCCTGCTCCTGGGCGAAAAGGGGCAGCGCACCGGAAACACACAGCAGACCGGCCAGGAGCCAGCTACGGAAACGAGTAGACATGGGGCGTATAGATGGATGCCGGAAAGACGTTTTGCAGCCATACGCGCCCGTTGCAAGCAAGGTTACAAACGCTAAATCAGTTGTATATACAACCGATTTGGTCGAAACGGTTATGCCATGATTGGGTTACTCATTCTCCTATCCGATGGAGGATTTGCTGATAGAACGTAGTGCTGATCCAGGAATGATGTGCCTGGAGCGGGTCGAGCAGCGGTTTGACAGCAGGAATGACCTCATGTTTTTTTGCCAGCAGCAACACGCCCACCACTCCGGTATAGCGAACGCCTTCATTGCCAGCTCTACGCCGCCCCCTCAACTCGTCGATGAGCAACCAATCGGCTTTTCGCTCCAGGACAAGGGCGATTGCTTCTGCTTCACCTGCGTCAAGCCACCTTCGTAACGTACCGGCCTTTTTTCGGCTGGATAGGGCGTGTACCTGAATCCACGCGGCGGCTTTTATTGCACTTTCACCTGGTCGATTTCGGCCCTGGACGACGACTTCGCGAAAGACGGCCTCCGGAATGATGATTTCCCCAAATGTGTTTGGAGAAGGTCAAGCCTGTCAATCGAGGTCAGTCGAATCAGGGGAGAAGCGTTGCTGACGACCGTTACGGCTGCTCTGGGGTAAAGCCTGTCACGTTCAGGTCGTGATGAAAGGCTTCCGGAGTATAGGCGGGCACTTGTCGTTCGGCCAGCATCCGTTGAAATGCAGGCCAGTCCACCCGGGCCAGTTCCGCACCCTGTATCGATGTGAGGCGCCCTTGCCGACAACGCATGACCGCGATCTCTGTCAAGAGCTCCTGCTCGGACAAATGGATCGTGGTGAGCAAATCCATTGATACAGTGATGTGCATATTTTACAGGTTAATGGATTCCATTTCGGGAAGCCGTCCGGCCTTGTGGAGTTCCTGTGCGATCCACTGGTAGGTGGGTACGAGGCCGTCGCGCAGCCGTGTGGTTGGCTCCCAGCCCAGCACCTGGCGCAGGAGGGTGTTGTCGCTGTTGCGCCCGCGCACGCCCTGTGGCCGGGAGAGGTCGTGTTGCCGGACGAGCGTCTTGCCCGCGATGGCGCAAGCCGTATCGACAAGGTCGTTGATGGTGACCAGTTCGTCCGTGCCGAGGTTGAGCGGCTGGCGGAAGTCGGAGCGCATGAGGCGGTAGATACCTTCGAGGCAGTCGTCGATGTACATGAACGAGCGGGTCTGGAGGCCATCGCCCCACACCTCGATGGGGCCGCCATCGGGGGTGAGGGCCACCTTGCGGCTGATGGCGGCGGGGGCTTTCTCCTTGCCGCCCTCGTAGGTGCCCAGCGGGCCATAGACGTTGTGGAAGCGCACGACGCGCGTCTCCAGCCCGTAGTCGTGCGTGTAGTACTGGCACATCTTCTCCATGAACAGTTTCTCCAGCCCGTAGCCCTCTTCGGGATCGGCGGGCCAGGCGTCGGCCTCCTTGAGCGGCACCACGTCCGGGGTTTTCTGGAGGTATTGCGGGTAGATGCACGCCGAGGAGGAGAACAGGAAGCGTGTCACCCCGTGCTGTCGGGCGGCCTCCAGCATGTGGACGTTGATGAGGGTGTCGTTGCGGGCGATGTCGGCATGGAAGGCGGTGATATAGCCGATGCCACCCATGTCGGCTGCCAGGTGGTACACCTCGTCGATGCCGCGTGTGGCGAGGAGGCAGTGGTCGTAGCGGCGCAGGTCGAGCAATTCGAATTGGTGGGCGGCGGTGGCTTCGTACTCCGGTTCCTTCAGGTCCACGCCCCGCACCCAGTAGCCCTTGTCCACCAGGTAGCGCACCAGATGATGCCCGATGAAGCCACCGGCGCCGGTGACGAGTACACGCTTTGGTTCAGGAGGATGCTGCATCTGCACGTGGAAGGTTCTCCCTAGGGTATATAGGGTATGTGTTGTTCAGGCCGCCAGCACGCGCAGGAAGCGCTCGGCGATGTGATCGATATTAAAGGTCTGTTCGGCATACTGCCGTGCTCGCCGGGCCAGGGCGGTGCGTTGTGCGGGATCGTTCAGCAAGGTGTCGGCCCCCCGCAGGAATCCGTCAACGTCGGAAGGGGGCACGGTGATCCCGGCCTGCTGGCGGGCTACGATACGGGCAGCGAGGTTCTCCGGTGGCACGGCCAGCAGGAGGGCCCGCCCGGCACACAGGTATGAGAGCACCTTCGAGGGCACGGAGAACACGCCAGCATCCGGTTCCAGCAGTGCCACCAGCACGTCGGCGGAGGCCAGCACATCGGGCAGCGCCTCGAACGGCTGGAAGCCCCGTATCCACAGGTTATCGACGTGGTGGATTTCCTTTTGCGCGGCGAGCCAGTCCGCCCCCAGCCCCTCCGACACGACGACGACCACCACGTCCGGGTGGTCGCGGTAGCGGCGGGCCAGTTGCAGGAGCAGGTGCGGGTTGTGCTTCATGCCCAGGTTGCCCGCGTAGAGGAAGCACGTCTTGTCCGCCACCCCGTGCGCCTGCGCCCAGGCGTTCTCTTTCGGGCGGAGGGGCATCTCCTCCAGCGGCGACCAGTTCTCGATGACGGCGATGTGGTCGTCTGCTAGGCCGTAGCTGCTCAGGAGGGGGCGGAAATCCTCGGTGATGGTGACGACGGCGTCGCTGTGCTGGAGCAGGCGGCGTTCGAGGTGGACGTAGTAACGCCCGGCCAGCGGGCCAACCACGGGCAATCTCGTGCGCAAGACGCGGTCGGTGGCGATGCCGAGCAGGTC
>CAZLRO010000252.1:0-5505 GCA_964561865.1 uncultured Rhodothermaceae bacterium
TGCCGAGCGGGGTGTACCTCTACCGGCTGGAGGCGGGGTCGTTCACCCAGAGCCGCACGATGCTCCTGGTGAAGTAGGTCCGGTCAGATTCAGGGGTCATCCTGCGTTGCCGTAGCGTTCTCCAGGGCGATGCGCACGTTGCGAAGGAACCCCTCCAGCTTCGCCCGCTTGACGGGGGTGCCCTTGAACCGCTGGCGGAACGCTTCCAGGTCCAGCTCTATCCATTCGTGCAGGTCGGTGTCGGTCATGCCGGGGCGGGGGTGGTAACGCGGCTCCGTGGTCGGGCGTTTGAACTTGTTCCAGGGGCACACGTCCTGGCAGATGTCGCAGCCGAAGACCCAGTTGCCCAGGTGCGGGCGCAAGTCGTCGGGCAGGTCGTCGCCCCGGTGCTCGATGGTCAGGTAGGCGATGCAGCGGTTGGCATCGACGGCGTAGGGCTGGTAGATCGCGTCCGTAGGGCAGGCATCGATGCAGCGGGTGCAGGAGCCGCAGTAGTCCGGGATAGGGCCGTCGGGCGGCAGCGGCAGGTCGATGATCAACTCGCCCAGGAAGAAGAATGAGCCAAGCGACCGGCTGATCAGGTTGGTGTGCTTGCCCATCCAGCCCAGGCCGCTGCGCTGCGCCCAGGCTTTGTCCATCACCGGCGCGGAGTCCACGAAGGCCCGTCCGTTGACCTCGCCGACCGCCGCTTTCAGCCAGGCGAAGAGGGCGTAGAGCTTCTCCTTGAGCACCTCGTGGTAGTCGTCCCCCCAGGCATAACGGCTGATCCGCCCCACCCCGGCAGCCTCGACGGGGGCAACCGGCTGGTAATAGTTGTGCAGGACCGAGATGACGCTCTGTGCCCCTTCGACGAGGCGACGTGGGTCGGTCCGCAGGTCGAAATGCGCGGCCATCCAGCCCATCGTCCCGTGCCGGCCTTCATGGAGCCACTGTTCGAGCCGACGGGCTTCCTCCTGCAACGGCTCGGCGCGGGCGATGCCACAGGCGTCGAAGCCAAGGCGAGCGGCCTCGGCCTTCAGGGCACGGGCCAGGGTGAGGGGATCGGGGGTGGTGCGGGGCATCGGTCGAGGCGGCTGCTACCCCGGCGTCGTGGCGACAGACCGGGATAGCAGAACGCCTCATCAGTAATCCGGTTCAGCAGTTGCACGGCTGGCAGGTGATCGGGATGGACTCGACGCGGCGGTTGCGGGTGCAGCCGTTCTTGCCAGCAGTCCCCCGCCCGGCACTATCGCTCGGCCCCGCCTCCTCCTTGCCGCAGACCGGCATCCCCGCCCCCTTGGCGTTGACCTTCATCCGGGTGGCAGCAATCCCCTTGCTCAGGTAATACTGGTAGACCACCTCGGCCCGCTGCTGGGCCATGCGCAGGGCATACGGGTCGTTCTCTGGATAGTCGGTATAGCCGTTGATCTCCAGGCAGCATTCCTGGTTGGCCTTGAGGGCATCGACGTTCTCATCGAGGCGGGCGCGGGCCTCGTCGTCCAGCGTGATGCCGTCGCGGGCGAAAAAGACGGTGTTGAGTTCGACCAGCGTGCATTTGGGAAGCTCACCCGGCAACGGCAGGGCTAGGGCCGGACGGTAGGGCGGGATCGTCATCGGCGGCGGGATCGGGCGCTCCGGCCCGGCCGGGATGGCCTGGCGGCGGAACGTCGGGATGCCGATCCGCAGCCCCCCCATCACCAGCGAGGTGTTGTGGGGGTCGTAGTCGTCCTCGTTGCGGAACACATAGTTCAGGTCGAAGCGCCAGCTCCCCTCGGCAAAGAGCGAGAAGCGGCGCGTCAGGGCCAGGTCGATGCCCGCCCCGATGGGCAGGGCAAACACCGAGCGCTCCGGCCCCGGAATCCCGGTGCCGGGAAAATCCACCCGCTCCTCGCGTCCGAACGGGTTTGCCAGCAACGCCCCGAAGCCGGTGAAGAGGTAGGGCAGGATGCGGCTGCGCGAGCCGGGCGTCAGGGTCATCACGATCTCCGGCTCGAAGAAGAACAGTTCCTCGGTCAGGAACTCGTTCTGGCCGTCGGGGAAGCCCGCCACGAGCGCCCGTCCGTCGTCGGTCACGAAGTTGGTCATGCCCACCATCCCGCGAAAATAGAACCGGTCGCTGCGGAGGGGGAAGGAGCCGAGCAGGATCCCGGCGGGGTCGCTCTCCCGCACAAAGTTGACGTTGTCGCGGACCTGCAACAGGTCGATGGGGCCATGATAGGTGAACACCCCGTACCCAATGGACAGGTGGGCGCGGGCATCCCGGAACTGGTTGCTCTGTGCCCGAACGCCCGAGGCCCCTGCCAGCAGGAACACGAGCAGGCCAAGCAGACGAACACAACCGCGAAGCATGGGGCCGGTCATAATGGTATCGGAATAGGAAGCAGCAGGGCAGAAGTCATCCACCTCGCGGGCTAACATTTTCTGTGCCCATCTTCAAAAAACGGCATAAACTGGCTGGATGGGCCTGTTTGTCCAAGAATGAGACCCGTTTGCAAGGATCCAGGATCCCGTGTGCGCCATTTTGAACCGGCAGGCCCCAAACGCCAGCGGGCCTGCCCGACCAGAGCAGACCCGCTGGGAAAAGCATGGGGTTGGAGCAGGGAACGCTGGACCTTGATTTCCAGGCCCCAACAGCGAACAGCCAACAGCTATTTTTTCACCGCAGTGGCGTCGTATCGGCGCGGCGGTACTGGCTGGCTTCCTCCTTTTTGGTCACATCCCCCACGCGCCCGCGACCCTGCACATCGAGACGGGCCGCCGCGATGCCGTTCTCTGAGTAGAACTGCGCCACTGCACGGGCACGGTCCTGCGCCAGCTGGTCGGGGTTGCGCTCGCCCGGTGCCGCATAGCCCTCGATCCGTGCCCGCAGGTTCGGACATTCGCGGAGGATTTGCAGGTTCTCTTCCAGCGCCCGCCGTCCTTCTTCGGTCAGCACCGACGAGTTGGCCCCAAAGAACACAGAGTTCATCTCGGTCACGTTGCAGACGGTCGATTCGTAGGGCCGGACGGCCACCTGCATCGAACGGCGGGCGGTACCGCCGCAGTTGGTCACCTCCAGCGTCACCGTGTAGATGCCCTCGCGGCTGTAGGTTTTGCCCGGCGTGGCGTCGGTGGCGCTTGTGCCGTCACCAAAATCCCAGCGGTAGGCCACCGGCGCCGTCCCCTGCACAGTGGCGTTGAACGTGACGGGTGTGCGGGTATCCGGCGCGCTGGTGCTGCCTGAGAGCGCCACCACCTCGGCAGGCTGGCAGACGGTCACCGTACAGGACTGGCGGTCCGACCCGGCCTTGTTGGCCGCCGTCATCGTTGCGGTGTAGGTGCCGCCGCGCGCATACGTATGCGTCACGCTTTCGCCCGCAGCCGTGCCGCCATCGCCAAAGTCCCAGGTGTAGGTCACCGGCCGGGTCGCCTTGTTGTTGATCGCGCCCGCAAACGAGACGGCCTCGCCCGTCACCACCTGGTCGACGGGGCAGGTGAGGCCCGACACCACCGGGGCCACCGGGCCGCCGCCGAGGTTGAACTTCACCCCGATCGAGAGCGCCCCCAGCATATCGAGGCCGCCGAAGCCGTTGTCGTCGCGCCCGTCCACCTTGTCATCAGCGAGCAGCCAGTGGGTGTTGAACTCCAGGAACAGGCTGGCACTGCGGGCCACAAGCACATCCAGCCCGGCCCCGAGGACCGGCCCGAACGAGAGGCCGCTGTCCGTCTCGCACGCTCCGCCCGTGGCACAGGTGGGACTGAAGACGTTGGTCTCGCCGAAGCCGAGGCCCAGACCCGCCTGCACATAGGGCGCCACCGTGCCTTGCGAAAGCAGGTAGCGGGCGATGAGCTGGACGTTCTGGCGGGTCGTAGGATGATCCTCGACGTTGAGGCCGTCGGCAAACTGGGTCACAATCGGGTAGTTGCCGTACTGGTAGGCCAGCCCCAGACTGTACCGGGGGTTGAACTGGTAACCCAGCTCCGCACCGAGGCTCAGGGGGAACTTCCCGTCTACGTCGAACATGTCCCCGTTGAAGTTGAACGGAGACTTCTCGTTGTCGCCCAGGTAGGTGGACAGCCCAATGCGCGGACGGAGGAAGAGGTGATCTTCGGTGCGCTCAACCTGGGCCATTGCCCCCGGCACAAGCATCACCGTCGCCAGAAAAAGCGGGAAAATGAAACGTGAACACATGGCCGATACTCCTGAGATGATGGAAACACCCCGGCGAAAATAGGACAGCACTGTGGCGGAGGCGTGCCCGGACGCGGGCGGTTCGTCCCACTTCTGTCCCAATTCCATAACGTTTGTGTGTGCGGGCCGGAAGCGGGTCGTGCCGGGATGCAAACTTAACACTGTTAAGTTTGCCTGTTTGAACGTCCGAGGTTTGAGGACGTAGGGACCTTCAGGTGGGATTACACCTCCTCTTCATCCGAGGCCGTGGGGGCTTCGATGAACTCGAACAGCGTATCGCCCCGCAGCCCAAGGCGGAGGGTCTCCAGCGGGATCACCTCTTCCGGGCTGATGTTGCCGAGGTTGACGTTGGCCCCCAGATGGCGAATGAACCACACCTGCTGGGCCTTGCGCGGGGCTTCGAAGATGAGGCGTTCCGGCCCGATCATGTCCACGATCTCATCGACGAGGCCGGAGCGTACCTCGCCGTTGGAACGAAACAGCCCTACAGTGCCGCTCTCGCGGGCCTCACAGATCACCCGCGTGCTGCCAGCCTCCAGCTCGGCCCGGATCATCTCCACCCACTTGTAGGGCGGCATGATCTTCTCCTCATCCTTCGACCCCACCTCGCTGAACACCGTGAAATGCTGGGCCAGCGAGCGGATGCAGTCCAGCTTCTCGGCCAGGCTCATCGTCAACGTCCCATCCGAGACCTCCACATGGTCGATGTGAAACTGGTCGAGGATGCGCAGGTAGGTGTCGAGTTGCTGCCGCATGTAGAACGCCTCGAAGAGCGTTCCCCCGAAATAGACGGGTAAGTGGGCGCTGCGGTAGACGTCCAGCTTTCGCTCCAGCCCCGCCGTGATGACAGCCGTCCCCCACCCCAGTTTGACGCAGTCGATGTACTCGGCGGCCACATCGAGCACGTCCTCAACCTGGCGGTGGGACAACCCTTTGTCCAGCATCAGCGTCAGGCCCACCTCGCGCGGCTTGGCCGGACGGTCTGGAATACCAATCATGTTGAACTGCTTGTGGATCATGGGCGGTCTGGCGAAAGAAATCTACGGTTCGTGGTTAGCTGTTAGCTATTGGGGGCTTGAGGCCTGGGAAGAGGGCTCTTAGTCGTTAGCTGTTGGCTGTTAGCTTTTGGGGACTTGGGGCCTGGAAAAACCCGCATTCCCTCTCCTGAGAACAGGAGGGGCCAGGGGAGGTAGACCAGCGAGCAGCAACCTTCCCGCCGGTGTCATCACGAGGAGGTCGTTAGACCGACGACGTGATCTCACCCTTTCTACCGAGTAGCAACGTTGCAGCAGCCTCAGCATTGAGATTGCCACGTCGCTGCGCTCCTCGCAATGACACTTTTGGGAGGGAGGCGG
>CAZLRO010000253.1:0-5482 GCA_964561865.1 uncultured Rhodothermaceae bacterium
CTCCAGCTTGAACTGCTTGACCAGTTCGGCAGCGCGGATGTCCTGGGCGTCTTCCTCAATGCGGATGGCCTGCGTATCGATGGAGTCGAGCGCCATCTCCATGCGGGCCTCGTTCCGGGCCGTCTGCTCGTAGATGCGGTTGATCATCTCGTCGTGCGTCTGGTCCACCCCGGCCACCTCAAACTGTTCGAGGGTGTCGGCCACCTTGGCCTGCCACTTGGCGCGTTCGTGGGCACGCAGGGCCTCCTTGGCCTCCTGAATCTTGCGGTCCTTCTCGCGCATGAAGGCTTTCTTCACCTGGAGCGCCTTGTCGTAGGCCGCCGTGGCGTACTTGAGCTGATCCCGCGTACGGACCATCGCTTCCTGCACCTGCTCGAACCGGACGGCATACTTCTGTGCGATGTCGTCGCGCCCGGCCTGGATGCCCGCCTTGATCTTGGCCGTCAGGTCGGCAGCCTCGGTCTCGTAGCGCTGGAGTTCCTTCTGCAACAACACCACGTTCGCCTTCACCGTGGCGATGTTCTCGTTCATCTTGGGAACCTGGTCGTTCAGTTCCCGGATGTTCTGTTCGAGAATCAGTTTGGGGTCTTCCAGGGCCGAGATGGCCCCGCCGAAGAGCGAACGGATAAAACGCGAGAAGCGTGCCCAGAGTGACATAGTCGCGGTAGTCGATGAGGGGGGTTGTCGGGAAACGGGAAGCCGGGGAGGGCCAGCAGGAAGGCAACGACAAGACGAGGACGCGCAGAAAAAGATGCAGCCCGTCGGTGTTTTCCCGGTTCCTTCGTGCGTCGGTGGGTAGAAATATACGGCTGTTCCGCAAGGGTCAGGCAGCAGGCGGCGGAATCGCCGGGTATTTAAGGGGAAAACGCCTCAAGAGTTCCACCAGCGGCCGTCGGCAAACCGGTCTTGCAACAAGGGGACGGGCGGGGGTGGGGCCTCCGCGAAGGTGAAGGCCCCGGCAAGGGCTGCCTGAAGATCGGGGAGGGTATCCTTCCGGCGGGTGTGCAGCCACGCCAGCACCTCGCCCGGAGCCACCGGATCGCCCGGCTTCCGGGCGAGGGTGATCCCGGCGGTAGGATCGACCGGGTCTTCCTTGCGAAGCCGCCCGGCACCGAGGGCGACGGCGGCCTTGCCCAGGGCCAGCGCATCAAGGGCGGCTACATAGCCCTTCGCATGGGCGGGGGCATGGACGGCAGCCACCGGGGCGGCATCGGCCCGGCGTTCGGGGTGGTAGACGACCGACACGTCGCCGCCCTGCGCCTCGACGAGCCGGGCCATCTGCGCCAGCGCCCGCCCGGAGGTGAGCGCCGCACGGGCCAGCGCCGTGCCCGCGGCGGGGGTGTCCGCCTGCTGCCCCAGCCAGACCATCTCTCCGGCCAGCGTGAGGGTGAGTTCGACCACATCCGGGACGGCTTCGCCGTGCAGACAACGCAGGGCCTCGGCGGTCTCCGGCCAGTTGCCGATGCCATAGCCCAGCGGCGTGTCCATATCGGTCAGCCACGCAACGGTCTTCCGGCCAAACTGCTCGCCGATGCGCACGAGCGTCTCGGCCAGGGCACGGGCCTCGGCCCCGGTCTTCATGAACGCCCCCCGGCCACACTTCACATCCAGCACCAGCGCGTCGATGCCTTCGGCCAGCTTCTTGCTCATGATCGAGGCGGCGATGAAGGGGATGAACTCGATTGTGCCAGTCACGTCGCGCAGGGCGTAGAGCTTGCGGTCGGCCGGGGCGATCTCGGCGGTCTGGCCGATCATGACGAGGCCGCAGCGGGCCAGCACCCGGCGGTAGTCCGCCAGCGATAGGTCGGTCCGGAAGCCAGGAATGGCTTCGAGCTTGTCGAGGGTGCCGCCGCTGTGGCCCAGCCCCCGTCCGGAGATCATGGGCACCGGTACCCCGCACGCCGCCACGATGGGGGCCAGCAGGAGGGAGACCTTGTCCCCCACCCCGCCGGTCGAATGCTTGTCCACCTTCACGCCGGGCAGGTCCGAGAGGTCGAGCACCTGGCCGGAATGCAGCATCGCCTCGCACAGGGCCATAGACTCCTCCGCGTCGAGGCCCCGCAGGAAGGCGGCCATGAGGAACGCACTCATCTGGTAGTCCGGCACCTCCCCCACCGTGTAGGCGTGGACCAGGCGGTGTACCTGGGCCGCCGTGAGGGTGCCACCGTCGCGCTTGCAGATGAGCAGGTCAACCGGGTTGAAGTCGGGCATGGGAGGCTCGGATGGACGGGAACCCCAAGCATACGGCAAAAGGTGCAAAATTCCAGTACGGGAACGCCCTTTGCCCAGTCAAACAGTGTGCCTGGTGCCGGCCTGACGCCATACAAAAAGGCGACCCGCCGCAGCAGATCGCCTGGAAAAGCAGGCCCGCGCAAACAGCATGCGAACCCGTTACTTCTTGCCGTAGCGCCGCATGAACTTCTCGACCCGCCCGGCGGTATCAACGTACTGGCGGCGACCCGTGTAGAACGGGTGGTTCGTCGCATCGACTTCCGAGATGTAGGTGTCTCCCTTCATCGTCGAGCGCGTCTGCATCGTGGTGCCATCGGCCAGTTGCACCGTGATCAGCTTGTAGTTGGGATGGATGCCTTCTTTCATAACCCCTCGCACGGGCGCAGTTCCACAGGATTTTTGGGACTGCAAGTATACAAATACCTCCGGTGCAGAACAAGCACAGCTATTGTTGATTTACGGTGGATTTCTCCGATGCAGGCAGGGTAAAGCCCGCACCTAGAGGGCACCAAGATTGCCCCAGAATTATCGTCAATTTGACTATAAATCATCACCTGCCTCCAAGAACGTTCTCTTGCCGTAGATACCCCCTCTGGTTGAGTACCTGGCCCCGAACGAGTTGTCTATGGACGCGGACGGGTCACGACGAGGCCCAGACTCTTGTGAACACCGGTATCAGTGGACAACCGGCAGTGGTAGGTACCGGCGGCGACGGGCTGCCCGCCTGTGTCGGTGCCTGCCCACCGGACGGTGTGCTCCCCGGCGGTCCGGACCGCGTCCACCAGGACAGCGACCTGCCGACCGCGGGCATCATAGACGGCCAGGCGGACGGAAGCGGGGAGGGGGAGGTGGTACCGGAGCGTGAACGTGCCAGAGGCTGGGTTGGGGAAAACCTCGAAAGCGGCATCATGCCAGGCAAACGAGGCCGGTGCCACAGTGGTGGGTGACGTAGCGGTGCGGTACTCGGTGTCGAGGGCGCGGCCCGTCCAGGCCCGGGGCGGCGTCAGGCCCAGCAGGGAGGCGATGGTGGGGGCCGTGTCGAAAACGGTGAAGGGTGGCTCGATGGTGGTGCCCTTCTTGATGGCTGGTCCCTGGATGATCCACGGCACCTCTACTTCGTCCATCGTCTCGCCGCCGTGCCCGCGTCCGATGCCGCCGTGGTCGGAGACGACGATCACGGTGGCGTCCATGCCAGCGTCCGTCAACCCCTGCCGCAGCACCCCGACGAGCCGGTCGGCCTCGGCGACGGCGGCATCGTAGGCGGCGGACGTCCAGCCGCTGGCGTGGCCGGCGAGGTCTACGAGGTCAAGGTGCAGGAACGTGAGCGTGGGGCGTTGCTGGTGGAATAGGGCCACGGCTTCATCGACCACGTGCTGGGTACTGAGGGCGTCGAGCGAGTGGTCCACCACCTCCGGCTCGAACAGCCGTACGAAGCCGCCCCACTCGTAGATCGCAGCGATATAGGCCGTGGGCCGTTGCTCGCGCAGCAGGCGGAAGATCGTCGGGAAGTAGCCGCTGGTTCCGGCAGTGGTGGGCTGGAGGGTGGCCGTCGCCCGCTCCCAGCCGTTGGAGGTGATGCCGTGCTGCTCCGGCCCGGCCCCCATCAACATCGAGGCCCAATTGGGGCTGCTGACGGTGGGCAGCACCGTGCGGGCGTGCAGCGTAGAGGCACCCGTCTCCATCAGGCCGTCGAGGTGCGGGGTGTGTACGCGCAACAGCCCTGCTGTGCTGAGACCGTCGATGCCGATGACCACCACTTGCGCCGAGGCCGGGCCGGTGAGCAACAGGACAAACAGGGCGAACAAGGATTTCATAGGGATGGATGAGCGCCCCTGACGGTGCTAGTCTCTTTCTGACGGAGTCATCGGCCGAGTTCTGCCGGTTCAATGGTGATGCCGGAGGTTATCGTGCCTGGGCACGGCGGGCGTCTTCGGAATCCGCCCAGGCTTTCATGGTTTCAACGTCGTCCATCACCGGGCTTTCGGTAAGGGCCTGCCAGTTGAACTCGGCGTCGAGGGGGTCGAGCGCTCTGTTCGGGTCGAAGAGGCGGGGATCGACGGGGAGGGCCTCGTAGGGCGTGAAGTCCGGCGTGTCGGTGAAGAAGTCCGCGAGGTCACTGGCCCCGGCGTCGTACTGGTTAAGGTAAGGGATGCCCAGCAGGTGCCACATCGTCTTCATGATGCTGCCGAAGCTGTAATGCTGCTGGGACACATGGCCCTTGCGCGCCCACGGTGAGAGGACCATGAGGATGCTGCGGTGGGCATCTACGTGGTCGACACCGCCCTGCGGGTCGTCCTCGGTGACGAAGATTGCCATCTCGTTCCAGTAAGGGGTGTGCGAGAGGAATTCGACGAGGCGACCCAGGGCGAGGTCATTGTCGGCCTGGAAGCTGGCCCCGAAGGGATAGCCTTCGTCTGGTCGCACGCCCGCGCCGTGGTCGTTGGGAAGCAGGATGGTGAGCACGCGCGGCATGGGTTCCTGGCCGCTGGCCCAGCGTGCCTGGTACTCCTGGAAGAACATGTCCACGCGAAACTGGTCCGGGATCGCCATGTTGTAGGTGGGGTAGCGGCGCGAGGTGCGGTCGAAGAGCGGGGCGGGGATGGGGTAGTTGATGGGGATGCGGATGCCGGTGTCGCGGTAGGTCTGCTCTTCGATGCCGGGGGCCATCTCGACGCCGAGGCCGAAGTTGAAGAAGGAGATGTGGTGGCGGGCGAAGTGGTCCCAGATGGAGCCGGCCTCGTTGTAGTCTTCGGGGTAGATGGCCCCGGAGGAGCCGACGAAGGCGAGTACGCCGGGTGCGGTGGTGGGCAGCTTCATATCCCGCTTGCCACCGTAGGAGGCGGCCACGCTGGTTTCGACCCACTCGTTGGGGTAGATGCCCACGAGCCAGCGGTGGCCATCGGCGGAGACGTCGGAATCGCAGTAGAAGTTGTCGGCGATGCTGAAGCGCTCGGTGAGGGCGAGGTGGTTGGGCATCACGTCCACGCCCGCGAGGCTGTCGCGCTCGTTGCGCACGGTCACGCCACGCCCGAACCGGGCCAGCGACGACGCGCCGCGCCCGCCGGGCAGTTGCCCGAAGACTTCGTCGTAGGTGCGGTTTTCCTTGGTGATATAGACGATGTACTTGATGGGCGAGGGGGTGGCACCGGGGAAAAGCGGCACCGGATTGTTGCGGCGTTCGGCGAAGGCGGGGTCGTCGTGCAGGCGTCGAAGGCGCTCGGTGCCAGCAACCGCCGGACGATCTGGCGCG
>CAZLRO010000254.1:0-320 GCA_964561865.1 uncultured Rhodothermaceae bacterium
AGTGCCCGAACTGGAAGTTCTGGCCTGGTGCAACCGCGATGTCGGCGGTGCTGCCGGCCAGAAAGAGGTTGGGGATGTTGTTCTCGCCGGAAATATGCAGGCGGCCTTCAGGGGAGGTCGTGCCGATGCCCACGTTCCCCGCGCTGTTGATCCGGAACCGCTCGGTGAAAGCATTGGCCGTTTTGTCCCAGTGTCCGAACTGGAGGGATTCACCGGTGTCAGCAGCAAGATCGGCGCCACTGTCTTCCGAGAAGATGCTCGGTACGCCGGTGCTGGCCCCGTCGATGTGCAGGTAGCCCTCCGGGTTGGTGTCGTTGATC
>CAZLRO010000254.1:330-5415 GCA_964561865.1 uncultured Rhodothermaceae bacterium
CTGGAGGACGAGCTCCGCGGCATCGCGGCGCTCGTAGCCGCGGTAGGAGAACCAGCCGTCGTTGATCCCCAGGTAGCCTGCGGTCGTCATGCGCATCCGCTCGGTGAAGGTGAGCGCTCCCTCGTTCCAGTGCCCGATGGTCAGACCTTGCCCATCCGGGACGGCCACGTCGGAGTTGGTGTCGGAGGAGATGAAGCTGGGCAGACCGTCGACGCCCTTCACATGGATGAAGCCGTCGGGGGTGGTGGTGCCCAGGCCCAGCCGCCCGGTGTCGGTCAGGCGCAGCTTCTCCTGCCAGGTGACGGCGTTGCCTGCGGTGCCCGGCGGGGCGTAGCTGATGGTGAACAGGTTGGTGCCAGACGGATTGAACACGATGCGGCCAGCCGCCTCATCGCTCACGAGGTAAGTCGATGCCAGGCCCACCGACGCATTCCAGTACTGCGTGACGCGGGCCGTGCCATCCTGCACCGTCATGATGTAGTCGGACTTGCCGCCGACGAAGCGGAAGCGTTCGAACTGCGACAGGGTGCCACGCGGCAGCATCGTGCTGGTGCGCCGCACGATAATCGGGTTGCCGAGGACATCCAGGGTGGAGGTTGGGGTGGAAGTGCCGATGCCTACGTTGCCTCCAGTGTAGTAGACATCCGTGCCGTTCTGCGTCCATTGCCCCAGGGCGATGCCCGGCATCAGGCTGCAGACCAGCAGCATCCAGGTGCAGGGTGAAAACAAGGTGCGGTTCATGGCTGTATCCTGTCAATCGGTGATGGTGCAAGGGGAATTGGAAGGCACACACCTAGGAATTCGACATCGGCAGGGAAAACAGCTCTTCAGAGATACTACTTTTTTGAAAAAGTCGACAAGTTGGAAAAAAGGGGGATTTCGGATTGGGGATTTTCTTCAGGTACTAAGTACCACCGCCCCCCAAGTCCCCTCTCCCAGAGGGGTGGCTCTCAATATAGTCAAATTGACTATAATTATAGTCAATTTGACTATATCAGGGAGACGGGGTGTGTCGCAGCGGTTGTACCAGCATCGACGCTCAGTCTTGCACTGCAAGGCCGCACCACACCCCGTCCCGCCCGGTTGGTGCCGTGCGTGCCACCCCTCTCAAGAGGGGATTTTCGGATTGCGGATTTCGGATTGCAGACCGTTCCAAAGCCCCTACCGAGTGCCCCTCCTGGACAGAGCCTGCCCCCGCGAAGGCGGGGGAGGGGTCGGGGGTGGTCGATCAACGCCGCCTTCCCTCTGTGTCATTGCGAGGAGCGCAGCGACGTGGCAATCTCGACGCTGAATCTGGCAATATAGTCAATTTGACTATAATTCATGCTGGGGCGAACGCGGCCATCTCGACGCTGTGGACTACTTCGATGCTACTGCCAGGCGGCAAGGGCGAGATCAAGACACCTCGTTCCTCGGGGCAGGCTCTAGCTGGTCGATCTCATGAGATCGCCAGACGGCTTCCTCGTGATGACACCGGGGATGCCGCTGCCTTCTTCCCAAGTACCAAGCCCCAGGTACCAAGTACCAAGTCCAACCCCCCGTCTGCCCGTCGGGAACCCGGAGCGTTCAACGGGATATGTGTGTGCCTTGACGCTGCTGTAATCTCAAGCCTGGAGTTGTCTGTGAAACCTGTTTTTACCTCGATCCTGTTGGCCTCGGTGCTTTGGGGGGGCTGTGCCACCTCCCGACCGACTCAACCCGTTGCGACGCCGCCTGCGGTGGTTGCGACCCCAACGCCTGTGGTGGAAGCCGCTCCACCCGTCTCCTGGACCGATGAGCCACCGCTCGACTGGTTCACCCGCGATGCGGCCCAGGACGGCCTCCGGGGCGTCAGCGCCGACCGGGCCTACGACACCCTGCTTCAGGACAAGACCCCTGCCCGCACTGTCGTCGTGGCCGTCATCGACGGCGGGGTGGACGTTCAGCACGAGGACCTCCAGGGACATATCTGGACGAATCCGGACGAGGTGGCTGGCAACGGGATGGACGACGACCACAACGGCTATGTGGACGACCTGCACGGCTGGAACTTCATCGGCGGATCGGACGGACAGAACATCCACTGGGATACGTTCGAGCTGACGCGGGAGGTAGCCCGGTACCAGGCCCGCTTCGAAACGGTTGATCCGGCCACCCTCACCGGGCAGGACCGGCAGGACTACGACCACTACCGTCGCCTCAAAGCCGAACTTGCCGAGAAGCTCCGCGAAGCCAAAGAGATGTACCAGACCGTCGGCGGGATCGCGGCGGCCCTGCGCGAAGTGTTGCCCAAGCTCCAGCAAGCCCTCGGCAAGACCGACCTCACCGAAGCCGACCTTGAACACGTCGATGAAAGCCAGGATGACCTGGCCCAGGCTGCTGGCATCCTGCGCTTCCTCTTTGCCAACGACATCACCCCCGACCAGCTCTTCGACTACGAACAGCAACTCGAAGCCGACGTCAAGTACCGGTACAACCTCCAGTTCGACCCCCGCAACGTGGTAGGCGACAACCCTGCCGACCTGAATGAGCGTGGCTATGGCAACCCCGACGTGGCGGGTCCTGATGCCAAGCATGGCACCCATGTGGCCGGGATCATCGCCGCCAACCGGGAGAACGGGTACGGGGCCGAAGGCATCGCCGCGCCGGTCCAGATCATGGCGATCCGGGCCGTCCCCAACGGCGACGAACGCGACAAGGATGTCGCCAACGCCATCCGCTATGCCGTCGACAACGGGGCACACATCATCAACATGAGCTTCGGAAAGTCCTATTCCCCGCAGAAACAAGCTGTTGACGAGGCAGTGCGCTACGCCGAGGCGAACGGGGTGTTGCTCGTCCATGCCGCTGGTAACGACGGCAAGGATGTGGATACCCAGCCCAACTATCCCTCCGACCGTTTCCTGGATGGGCAGACGGTGACCAACTGGGTCTCGGTGGGGGCCTCCGGCTGGCAGGCCGGGGAGGCATTCGTCGCCAGCTTCAGCAACTACGGGCAGGCGCAGGTGGACCTGTTTGCCCCCGGCGTGCAGATTCACTCGACGTTGCCCAGCTCCACCTACGGCCCCAACCAGGGTACCAGCATGGCCGCCCCGATGGTCTCGGGTGTGGCCGCCCTCGTCTGGGCCTATTATCCGGCGTTGACGGCAACCCAGCTCAAGGATGTGCTCCTGCGTTCCGCTGTGCGCTATTCCCAAGAGAAGGTGGTCAAGCCGGGAACGGAGGACGAGGCGGTGCTCTTCAACACCCTCTCAGTTACGGGTGGGGTGGTCAATGCCTACGAAGCCCTCAAGCTGGCCGCGTCGATGGTGCCATGATGCGGGCTAGTCGCGTCCGTAGGTGGCAGCCACCTGTGCTTCGGTGAGCACCGACTGGTCGGCGTCGGGAAACATGGTCTTGAGCAGCAGGTACGGGCCGAGCACGAGCGCGTCGAGGTGGGTGTTGCGGAAGCAGCGGTAGGCATCCTCCGGCGTGCAGACGATGGGTTCCCCCCGCACGTTGAAGCTGGTGTTGACGAGCACCCCGCAGCCGGTCTTGTCCTCGAACGCCTCCAGCAGCCGGTAGAACAGCGGGTTCGTCTCCCGGTGGACGGTCTGGATGCGGGCCGAGCCATCGACATGGGTGACGGCGGGGATGGGCGAGTCGATGTGCCGCAGGCGTTCCAGCCCGGCCCCCTCGACCCGTGCATCCCGCACCGGTGCCACCATCAGCATGTAGGGACTCTCGGCGGAGAAGTCGAAATAGTCTCCCACCCGCTCGGCGCGCACGGCTGGGGCGAACGGGCGAAAGCTCTCGCGGAACTTGATCTTGAGGTTGACCGTCCGCTGGACCTCCCGCCCGCGTGGGTCAGCCAGGATGGAACGGGCACCGAGGGCGCGCGGGCCGAACTCCATCCGCCCCTGGAACCAGCCGACTACCTGCCCCTCGGCCAGCAGCTCCGCCACGCGCTCTGGCAGTTCGTCGTAGTCCAGGCGGACGTGGGGGATGCCCTGGCTGGTGAGGAACGCCCGGAGGGCCTCGTCGGGAAAGGCCGGGCCGAGGAAGCTGCCCCGCATGGCATCGCCGGGCACTGGCGTCCGGGGCTGTTCGGCATAGCTGTGCCAGGCCATGAGGGCGGCGCCCAGCGCCCCGCCAGCATCGCCGGCGGCTGGCTGCACCCAGAGGTTGCGGAACGGCCCCTCACGCAGCAGCCGACCATTTGCCACGCAGTTAAGCGCCACCCCCCCGGCCAGGCACAGGTTTTGCGTGCCGGTCTCCTGGTACACATGCCGGGCCATGTTCAGCACGGCCTCCTCGGTCATCCCCTGGATCGACCGGGCCAGGTCCATCTCCCGCTGCGTGAGCGGACCTTCCGGGGCACGGGGCGGGCCACCAAACAGGTGCGCAAACTTCCGGCCCGTCATGGTCAGCCCGGCGGCGTAGGTGAAATAGTCCATGTTCAGACGGAAGGAGCCATCGGCCCGCAGGTCGAGCAGTTCGTCGCGGATCAGCTTTTCGTACCGCGGCTCGCCATAGGGGGCCAGGCCCATCAGCTTGTATTCGCCCGAATTGACCTTGAACCCGCAGAAATAGGTGAAGGCGCTGTAGAGCAGGCCCAGGGAATGGGGGAAGTGCTGCTCGGCCAGGATCGTGAGGCGGTGGCCCTCCCCCGTCCCGAACGAGGTCGTGGCCCACTCGCCCACCCCGTCGGTGGTCAGGAACGCCGCCGTTTCGAAGGGCGACGGGTAGAAGGCGCTGGCGGCGTGGCTTTCGTGGTGCTCCGGAAACAGGAGCTGGCCTGTGTAGCCTAGCTCCTTCTCGATGAGGTCGGGGATCCAGAGCTTCTGCTTGAGCCAGAGCGGTATGGCCTTGATGAACGAGGGTAGCCCCGCCGGGGCATAAGCCACATAGCTCTCCAGCAGCCGTTCGAATTTGAGGAAAGGCTTGTCGTAGAATGCCACCCGGTCCAGGTCGGCCACCGTCAGGCCGCCTTCCCGCAGGCAGAAGGCGATGGCGTGCTTCGGAAAGGCCGGGTCGTGCTTCTGCCGGGTAAACCGCTCCTCCTGCGCGGCAGCGACGATCCGCCCGTCCTGCACCAGGCAGGCCGCCGCATCGTGATACCAGCAG
>CAZLRO010000255.1:0-5371 GCA_964561865.1 uncultured Rhodothermaceae bacterium
GGGGTGTTCAACATCGAGGGGGGGTGCTATGCGAAGGCCATTGGCCTCTCGGCAGAGAAGGAGCCGGAGATCTTCGGGGCCATCCGCTATGGCACGGTGCTGGAAAACGTGGTCTTCGACCCGACAACCCGCACGGTGGACTACAACGACACATCCATCACCGAGAACACCCGCGCCTCGTATCCCATCGAGTTCATCCCGAACGCGCAGATTCCGTGTGTGGGCAACCATCCGAAGAACATCATCCTGCTGGCCTATGATGCCTTCGGGGTGTTGCCGCCGGTGTCGAAGCTCTCGCCCGCGCAGGCGATGTACCATTTCATCAGCGGCTATACGGCGAAGGTGGCGGGTACGGAGATGGGCGTGACCGAGCCGCAGGCGACGTTCTCGGCGTGCTTCGGAGCCGCGTTCATCGTGTGGCACCCCAGCAAGTATGCCGAGATGCTGGCCGAGAAGATGCGCGAACATGCCGCTGATGCGTGGCTGATCAACACGGGACTGACGGGAGGGGCCTATGGCGTGGGCCAGCGCATGAGCCTGAAATACACCCGCGCCCTCATCGACGCCATCCACAGTGGGGCACTCCGTAGCGCGCCGATGGTGGAAGACCCCGTCTTCG
This sequence comes from uncultured Rhodothermaceae bacterium, assembly GCA_964561865.1. Taxonomy (GTDB): domain Bacteria; phylum Bacteroidota; class Rhodothermia; order Rhodothermales; family CAZLRO01; genus CAZLRO01. The sequence continues at coordinate 620 of CAZLRO010000255.1, forward strand.
GCTTCCACGTGCCCACCGAATGCCCCGGTGTGCCCTCAGAATTGCTGATTCCGCGCAACACCTGGGCCGACCCTGCGGCCTACGACCAGGCGGCGCAGAAGCTGGCGCTGCTGTTCACGAAGAACTTCGAACAGTTCAAGGCCGGGTGCAGCCCGGAGATCGTCGCTGCCGGCCCGAAGGTGCTGGAAGCCGTGTGAGACCGCCTTGCGCCGGGTGCGTCGTTCGCTTCCCGATGTGCGATTTTCAATCTTCCATCCTTCCGGCCGTATGAAAACGGGCATTCTCGGGTCGGGTGTCGTCGCAAAGACCCTGGCGGCGGGCTTTTTGAAGCATGGGCATGAGGTCATGCTCGGCACCCGTGAACCCGATAAACTGGCGGACTGGGTTGCACAACATGCCGGAGGCCGTGCAGGCAGCTTTGCCGAGGCGGCGGCCTTCGGCGAGGTGGTCGTCCTGGCCGTCAAGGGCACGGCGGCGGCAGAAGCGTTGCGCCTGGCGGGTGCGGACAACCTCGCGGGCAAGACGGTCATCGACACCACCAACCCCATCGCCGAAGCCCCGCCCACCCACGGCGTGCTGGCGTTCTTCACGTCGCTGGACTCCTCGCTCATGGAGCAGTTGCAGGCCCAGTTCCCCGAAGCCCGGTTCGTCAAGGCGTTCAGTTGTGTGGGCAATGCCTACATGGTGAACCCTGCGTTCCCGGACGGACCACCGACGATGTTCATCTGCGGCAACGATGCGGCTGCCAAGCAGACGGTGCGTGGCCTCCTCGACCAGTTCGGATGGGAGAGTGCCGACATGGGCCGGGCCGAGGCTGCCCGCGCTATCGAGCCGCTGTGCATCCTGTGGTGCATCCCCGGCTTCCTGCGGAACGAGTGGAACCATGCCTTCCGGCTCATTCGCACCTGAAGCCGCTTCCGCAGCGAGGGCCATCCTGGCGGACGTCGGCGACCACTTCGGTGGCCCAGGTTCGGCGATGAAGCGGCGGCGAGTCGAATACCGATGGGGAGGGACGGAGGTGCTCAGTTGGCCGAGGCATCGACGAGCAGCGTGCGGTCCAGCAGGGGTTGCACCGGGCGGGCGTTGTTCTTGAACAGCACCTTGAAGGCAGCCGCCTGCGCTTCCGACACTTCAATCGGTGTCGTCATCACAAACCAGTTTACCCCTTCCGAGCAGGGCGGGGTGGTCAGCGAGCCGGTGTAGCGCCAGGTGGTCTGGGTCTTGGGCAAGAGCGTCAGTGCGTTGATGGTCTCTTCGAACACCTGTTCGGGGCCTGCCTCGGTGGGCATCTTGTCCCAGATTGTCTGGACGAGGTTGTGGGTTACCCCCTGCTGCATCAGGATGCCCACCACCGCCAGCGTCCCTTGTTCGTCCTTGTGAACGAGGTGGACCTCCATCGGGAAATGCTCCCCCTGGAGGGTATGTTCGCTGGGGGTGTGGAAGTGGAACTGGACGAGCTGGTACGTGTGGTCGCCCAGGGTGAGGACACTTCCATCGTCGTAGTTGGCCTGGATCGTATGGCCGTTGTTGACGATCCGCAGCTTGCTGGGGCGGTAGTTGAAGACCGGGTTGGGCAGGGGCAGGCTGTCGGCGTGGGCGAGGTTGATGGGGGTCTGGGTGATGCCGGTTTCACAGCGTTCGAAGGCCGGGTCGAGGTCGCCCCAGTGTTCCGGCCCGGTTTCGCCTTCATAGCCCCAGTGCGCCCCGTGGTTGCCGCCATGGGACGAGGCGACCGGAGCGGCATGTCCGGCGGGTGTGGCATGACTGGCCGGGGTTTCCTGGCTGGAACTGCTGCATGCGGCCAGGGGCAACAGGGCCAGCACCAGCAGGGTGAGCGGGGTACGTAGCAGCTTCATGGTGCGGAAAGGGTTGCAATACAGGGGATATTCCGTCAGCAGAAGGGGTATCGGTCAGGCGGATTCCCGGCTTAACCAGGCCCGGTATTCATCCGGAAGTCTTGAAGTTCCAATGGCACCGGTGGGGTATGGCGGTTAAGTTCCCGTACACGCATGGAGGTCTATGGTACAGCTCTTGATCGATAACCCGGTGCTGTTGCTGGTAGTGGTGTCGGCACTGGGGTACGTGCTGGGGCAGGTCCGGGTAGGCGGTAGCACCCTGGGGGTGGCGGCAGTGCTGTTTGCGGGCCTGTTTGTGGGATCGTTGCACCCGGAGTTGCGCCTGCCAGAGTTCACGACGCAGCTGGGACTGATCCTGTTCGTGTATGCCATCGGGCTGTCGAGCGGGGTGGGGTTCTTCGCGGCCTTCCGGCGCAAGGGGGTACGCAACCTGCTCTTCGTGGCGGGGCTGCTGGTGCTGGCGGCGCTGGTGGCAGCGGGTCTGGCTGTCCTGCTGGGTCTGCGGGCCTCGCTGGTGGCCGGGCTGTTTGCTGGCAGCCTCACCAGCACCCCCTCGCTGGCGGGCGTGGTGGAGTATATCCGCACCATGCTGCCCCCCGACGTGGCCCGGCAACTGGTGGATGACCCGGTCATCGGGTACTCGATTGCCTATCCGATGGGGGTTGTCGGGGTGCTGCTGGTCATCACCCTGCTCACCCGATTTTGGAAGGTCGATTTCAGCCAGGACGCCAGCCGGGTCGAGGCCCTGGGGCCGGTCCATCAGCCGCTGCGCAACTATTCTATTCGCGTCACCCGCCCCGATGCGGCCCGGTACAGCATCCTCGCCCTGGTGCAGCACGAAGGCTGGGACGTGATTTTTGGCCGCGTCCAGCACGCCGATGGGCAGCAGGAACTCGTCCGTGGCGCTACCCGCCTTGTGCCGGGCGACGTGGTTACGGTCGTAGGCACGGACGAGGCAGTGGACAAGGTTACGGACTATCTGGGTGAACGGGCCATAGCGCACCTGGCCCACGACCGGCGGCAGTATGACTTCCGGCGCATCTTCGTCTCCAACCCCCAGGTGGCCGGGCGTCCCTTGCAGGAACTCGACTTTCTGCAACAGATGGAGGCGGTCGTCACACGGGTGCGGCGGGGGGATGCCGAGTGGCTGGCGCACGGCGACACCGTGCTTGAACTGGGCGACCGGGTGCGGGTACTGGCCCGGACCGAGGACCTGCCCGCGCTGGGTACCTATTTTGGGGACTCCTACCGCGCCCTGAGCGAGGTGAACCTGCTCACCCTCAGCCTAGGCCTGACCGCCGGGATGTTGCTGGGCATGATCCCGATCCCGCTGCCAGGGGGACTCATCTTCAAGCTGGGGCCAGCGGGGGGGCCACTGCTCGTGGGGCTGATTCTGGGGAAAGTAGCCTACACCGGGCCGTTGCTCTGGCACCTGCCCTACAGTGCCAACCTGCTCTTGCGGCAACTGGGCCTGGTGTTGTTCTTTGCCGGGGTCGGTACCCGTGCCGGCTATGCGTTCGTGACCACGCTGTTGCAGGGGAGCGGAGCGCTGCTGTTTCTGGCCGGGGTTGCCATCACCTGTTCGACCACGCTGGCAGCGGTGCTGGTAGGGTACAAGCTGCTGCGCATCCCGATGAGCCAGCTCCTGGGCATGGTGGCCGGGGTGCATACCCAGCCGGCGGTGCTCAGCTATGCCGTCAACCGGACGGGCAACGACCTGCCCAACCTGGGCTACGCCACCATCTTCCCTATCGCCTCCATCCTCAAAATCCTGATCGCCCAGTTGTTGCTGCTGTTGCTCCCCTAGCCATGAAGTCCTTCGAAACCCGTCGGGTACACGGATCAGCCTTGCTGGCGTACACATAGGGACCCTTTCTTCCATGCCTCCCAAAATGCCCCCCCCCGACGACCGTTCATGCCGTTCTGCTGTTGGTTTGCTACAAAAAGCTGACAACTGGCGACATCGACCGGGCTTGTAGCCCTCACAGCCCGTAAGCTGCTGGTGCATCACACGCAACCTCCAATCGTATGGTGCCAGGTCTGGTGTGCCAGAGCTGGTGTTGAGGAGTGCCAAAGGGGTAAGCCCGGTTGTGCAACGGGGTGGGACTGTTGCATGGCCGGGCTTACAAATGAGCGGCGGTGGCTGGTTGGGCTTCAGGCATACGCCTTTCCACCCGCCTCGGCCACCGAGATGTCACCCCGGTAGGTGCCGGAGACATGGAGGTAGGTCAGCTCCTGGGAGGCCCCGATCTCGGCGGTGTAGTAGCCGGTGAGCGTCAGGGCCTTGAGCAGGGTAAAGAAGGGGGTGGTCTGGTCCGCACGCTTGGCTGAGACCCCGGATTCGGCATCCTGCGTCACCTGTTGCTGGGCCATCCGGGTTTCCTGCCAGGTCCTGGCTTCGCTTTCCAGTGTCTGCAGGAGGCTGGTCTGTTGCTCCGGGGACAGTTGCACGAACGTCTGTCCGGCGGCGGCTTGTCCGGCGCGGGCGTCCACATCTGTCAGCCCGGCCATGAACACCGCCTTCTCTTCCGGCTTGACGTAGCCGGTGAGCATCCGGTCGATTAACTCGTGGACTCCGGCAGCCCGTGCGCCGGGGGTGTCGGTCGTCGGGATGATCAGTTCTGCGAGCGTCGCCGTCAGATCCGCCTGCGGGGCGGTGAGGGTCTGGAACGCATAGGCAGGGGTGGAGGGTCCCGCCTTGCACCCGGCCAGCACACCCGACACCAGCGACGAGGAGAGCGTCCCGCCCATGAGCAGGGCCACACGCTTGAGGGCTTCACGACGATCCATGGGTAAAGATAGCTGTTGGTCGTTAGCGGTTGGCTATTGGGTACCTGATGCCTGGATGTGGTGCCCGTCTCAGCGCAATTTGCACGGCTCGTATCGTTTCACCTCC
>CAZLRO010000256.1:0-5323 GCA_964561865.1 uncultured Rhodothermaceae bacterium
GCCCCGGCGGCTTGCACATAGGCATCCTTCGCCGCCTGCGCCTCGAAGTGGTTGTCCGCCTCACGGAAGGCCAGCCCCGTCGCCTCGGCGATGTAGCCGATGGTCTTGTCCACAAACCCCGGCGGGACGTTGATGCCGGTGCCCACCGCTGTGCCGCCCAGGGCCAGCTCGGCCAGCTCTTCGGACGACGCCTGCACGCGGGCGATGCCCTTGGCGATCTGCGCCGCGAAGCCACCGAACTCCTGACCGAGCCGCACGGGCGTGGCATCCATCAGGTGCGTGCGCCCGCTCTTGAGCACATCGTCGAAGGCCGCGGCCTTGGCCGTGAGCGACGTGTGGAACGCCCGCAGGGCCGGGAGCAGGTCGCGCTCCAGCGCCACCCGCGCCGCCACGTGCATCGCCGTCGGAATCACATCGTTCGAGGACTGCGAGGCGTTCACGTCGTCGTTGGGATGGACGTCCCGGCTCCCGCGGGAATGGCCGCGTAGTTCGCTGGCAAGGTTGGCAAGCACCTCGTTCGCGTTCATGTTCGTCGAAGTGCCGCTGCCGGTCTGGAAGATGTCCAGCACGAAATGCCCGTCCAGCGTGCCGTCGATGACCTGCTGCGCGGCAGCGATGACGGCCTCGGCCTTGTCCGCCGGCACGAGGCCGAGGTCGCGGTTGGCCTTCGCGGCGGACTGCTTCACCACGCCGAGGGCCTGGATGAAGGGGCGCGGGAAGCGGATGCCGCTGATGGGGAAGTTGTCGGCGGCGCGCATCGTCTGGGCGCCGTAGAGCGCCTCGGCAGGCACCTGCACGTCGCCGAGGGAGTCTTTTTCTATGCGGTAGTCCATGACCAGCCAGGCGTTGAGGTTCCAGCTTCTAAGCAAGATAGCAGTTCGGCCTGAGCGCCGTCCATGAAATCTTGTCGGGAATGGCAGGCGGTCCGGCACGGGAAAACCGCGCCGGATCGGGCTTTTTGCAGTATTTGGCCCCGGCTATGCCCATGGCCGACACCGGGTTACAGAATTATAGTCATTTTGACTATATAGTCAAAATGACTATAATTTTCGGCTTGGCTGAAGGGTTGATGGGAGGGGTGTTGGAGGGAAGGGCTTTTTCCCCCCGTTTCGTGCTTCCTTTGACCTGCGCCGCGATACTTCCTCCGCTCTTCGATTCTTCCTATCTTTCCACTATCTTTTGCCCTCTACTTTTCCTCCTTCCGGCGATGCGGCATCCTGAAGGCCCCGTGCTTCTGTCTGTGATGACCTTGTTGCACACCGTGCGCGAGATGCAGGCACACGCCGAGGCGGCCCGGCGCGAGGGCCGCCGTCTGGCCCTGGTGCCGACGATGGGGGCCTTGCACGAGGGGCACCTCGAACTCGTCCGCCAGGCCCGGCAACATGCCGACCACGTCACCCTTTCCATCTTTGTCAACCCCACGCAGTTCGGGCCGAAGGAGGATTTCGAACGGTATCCGCGCACGCTGGAGGAAGACCTGCGCCGGCTCCATGCGATGGGGGGTGTCGATGCGGTGTTTGCCCCTTCGGTGGCCGAGATGTACCCCGACGGCACCGGACGCGGCCAGGGGCTGACCTGGGTGGGGGTCGAGCAACTGGACGAGCACCTGTGCGGGCCGCACCGCCCCGGCCACTTTCGCGGCGTCGCTACGGTGGTGTCCAAGCTGTTCCACATCTGCAAGCCCCATGTGGCCCTGTTCGGGCTGAAAGACGCCCAGCAGTTCCTCATCCTCCGCCGGATGGCCTACGACCTGAACTTCGACATCGACCTGGTGGGGGTGCCGACGATGCGGGAGCCGGACGGCCTGGCGATGTCCTCGCGCAACCGCTACCTCACGAAGGGTGAGCGGACCCGTGCGGTGGTCGTACCCCGTGCGGTGCTGGCGGCCAAACGGCTGATTGAGGAGGGCGAGACGAACGTCGTGGCGGTGCTCGCCGCCATGCGCAATGAACTGTCGGTTGCACCGGATGCACGGGTGCAGTACCTGGAGGTGGTGGAGACGACCACGCTCCAGCCCGTCAAGACGCTGGTGCCGGGGCAGGAGGTGCTGGCCGCCGTTGCCGTCTATTTCAGCCAGACGCGGCTCATCGACAATGCCTTTGCCCGCGTGCCCGGCTGATCCCGGACGGAGACGGGCACGATCGCTGCTAATTCCCTGTGAACCCGAACAACCGGGGCAGGCAGGCGTATCACCCTGTCAGCAGTAAGGGTGTCGAATCCATGTCGCATCTGATCGGTTTGGAGAAATGACCATCACCATGTTCCGCGCCAAGTTACACCGGTTGCGTGTGACCGAAGCCGACCTGTATTACGAAGGCTCCATCACGCTGGACGAGGAACTGCTGGCGGCCTCGGGCATCCTGCCATACGAGAAGGTGCAGGTGGTCAATGTCAACAACGGGGCACGGCTGGAAACGTACACCATCCCTGGCCCTCCCGGCAGCCGTATCGTGCAGATGAACGGCCCCTGTGCGCGGCTCGCGGCCAAAGGCGACGAGGTCATCGTCATGGCCTATGCCGACATGACCCCGGAGGAAGCCGCCCGCCACCGCCCCCGCGTCGTGCTCATCGGCGAGGGCAACGATCCGAAAGACATCATCGACCTCGACGTGCGATACGGTACGCCGTTAGCTGTTAGCCGTTAGCTGTTGGCTATTTGGTACTTGAGGCGTTCTCCAAATTCCCCTCCTGAGAACAGGAGGGGCCAGGGGAGGTAGACCAGCAGGCGGCACCCTTTCCACCGGGCAGCAGCGTCGGGATGGCTGTGTTCGACCCGGAAATATAGTCAAATTGACTATATTAATAGGTTCAGTGTCGAGATTGCTTCGTCTGACCGATCTCATGAGATCGGTCAACCCCTCCTGTCCAGGAGGGGCACTCGAAAGAATCTTTGGGTTAGCCTGTAATCCGCAATCCCAAATCCGCAATCTCCCTCACCCTGCTCCCCCGGTGGCTTCGCTGGCGGCGCGGTCGTAGGCCTCGATGATGTCCTTGACGAGCTTGTGCCGGACGACGTCGGACTTGTCGAAGTAGATGAAGACGATGCCGGACACCTGGGTCAGGACAGACTGCACCTGGATCAGTCCGCTTTCCTGGCGGCTGGGCAGGTCGATCTGGGTTACGTCCCCAGTGATGATGGCGCGGCTGTTGGGGCCGAGGCGGGTGAGGAACATCTTCATCTGGAGCGCCGTCGCGTTCTGGGCCTCGTCCAGGATGAGGAAAGCGTTGGTCATGGTGCGTCCGCGCATGTAGGCCAGCGGCACGATCTCGACGACGTTCTGGTCGAGGTAGGCGCTGAGTTTCTCGCGGGGGATCATGTCCTCGAGCGCGTCGTAGAGTGGGCGCAGGTAGGGGTCGATCTTCTCGCGGAGGTCACCGGGGAGGAAGCCCAGGCGTTCCCCGGCCTCGACGGCGGGGCGGCACAGCACGATCCGCTTCACCTGGCGGGACTTGAGAGCGGCCACAGCCAGGGCCACTGCCGTATAGGTCTTGCCGGTGCCGGCCTGCCCGATGGCGAAGACGATGTCGTTGTTGCGGGCGGCTTCCACCAGCCGCATCTGGTTAGGCGTCTTGGCCTTGATGGTGCCGCCGCTGGGGGTGAACAGGATGGTGTGCTGCGTGTTCAGCCCCGGCCGTCCGTTGGCACCGTCGCCCGTGGTGAAGAGCACCAGCACCGTCTCCACGTCGTTCTGGGTGAGGTTGCCGTTGCGGCTGAGGATCACAATCAGTTCCTCCAGCACCCGTTCGATCCGGGCCAGGGCTTCCGGCTCGCCCCGCAGGAGCACCTGGTTGCCGCGTGCGGTGAGGTGGGTCTCCGGAAAGGCTGCTTCGATCCGGCGCAGGTAGATGTCGTTGAACCCGAAGAGCAGCAGCGGTTCGGCGGTTTCAATCGTGAGGCGTTTCTCTTGCAAAGGAATCCTGGTTGGGCGCAAGGGCAGAACCGGAGTGCGAATCCGGCGAAGAAATCGGGGCAGGGGATGTGAATCTCATGAGATCCACGACGAAGCACGTCCCCACGTGTTACCTTACGGGCTATGGCGTGTGGCGCACCGGAAGCGCCGTTTCCTGTTTCATCCGTCTGTGTGGGTCATGGAGGCAGCACCCCGTCGGCTGGTGGTCGAATTTACGAAAATGACCGGGGCCGGGAATGACTTTATTGTCATCGATAACCGGTTTTATCACTTCTCGGATGCGGAGTTGGCAGCCCTGACCCGGCGGTATGCCCCGCGCCGTACCGGCATCGGGGCGGACGGCCTGCTGGCCTTCAACCGCCCGGAGGATGCAGCCCACCATTTCCGGATGCGCTACCTCAACGCCGACGGCTCGCCGGGCACCATGTGTGGCAACGGGGCGCGTTGCCTGGCCCGGTTTGCGCGCCTGGCGGGCCTCGAAGACACCGAGCTGACCTTCGAGACGGACGCGGGGCTGTACCGGGCCTGGGTGCCGGACGATGGCGACGTGCGGCTGTTCGTGCCAGAGGCCCGCGATTTCCGCCCCAACCTGCCGGTCGCAGGCCTCGACGGCCCGGTGCATTACCTCTGGACCGGTACCGAGCATCTGGTGCGCTATGTGGCCGAGGTGGCGGTGGCACCGGTGGAAACTGAAGGGCCACGCCTGCGACACGACCGCACCTTGTCGCCGCGTGGAGCCAACGTCAACTTTGTGGAGGTGGTCGAAGAAGGCCCTGCTGAGGCGCTGCTGCGGGTGCGGACGTTCGAGAAAGGCGTAGAGGCCGAGACGCTGGCCTGTGGCACCGGGGCGACAGCCTCGGCGCTGGTTTCGTGCCTGCTGGGGCGGGTTGCTGCCAGCACCGTCGCAGTGTCCATGCCGGGCGGCACCTTGCGCGTCGGGTTCCAACGCCACGACGGACGGCCCACCGATCTCTGGCTCGAAGGCCCCGCCGAGGTGGTGTTCCGGGGCACGGTGGAAGTGTGAGGGGATTTGGGAATGCCACCGCCTTCCTTCCCGTGTCCTTGCGAGGAGCTTGACCGATCTCATGAGATCGACTACAACAAGGCAATCTCAACGCCGGGGCTTTTTCAACGCTGCTGCCCGATGGCAAGGGCGAGATCACGTCGTCGGCCAGGCGGTCAGGATCGCCTTATGGCCCCTCCTGATGACACCAAGGGGAGGAATAGTGCCGCCCTTTTCCCAAGCACCAAATGCCGCAACCCCGAAAGTCCCCTCTCCGAGAGGGGTGTATCGGAGCGGTTATACCAGCACCTGCGTTGTAGTCAGCCGGTGTACCACACCCCGTCCCGCTCGGCGTGCGCCGTGCGGGCCACCCCTCTTGACGATCTCATGAGATCGTCAAGAGGGGACT
>CAZLRO010000257.1:0-5152 GCA_964561865.1 uncultured Rhodothermaceae bacterium
GTGGTCGTCGCGGGCAAGGAGTACGGCACCGGGTCGTCGCGCGACTGGGCGGCGAAGGGGACCCGACTGTTGGGCGTCAAGGCGGTGATCGCCGAGAGCTTCGAGCGCATCCACCGCTCCAACCTGATCGGCATGGGCGTGCTGCCGCTCCAGTTCCGCGACGGCGAGAACCCCGCCACGCTCGGCCTCGACGGCACCGAGACGTTCAGCATCCCCGTCCACGACGACGTGCAGGCCCGCCAGACGCTCACCGTCACGGCCACCAGGGCGGACGGGACGGCGGTGTTGTTCGAGACGCGCTGCCGCCTCGACACGCCCGTCGAGGTCGAATACTACCGCAACGGCGGCATCCTGCACTACGTGCTGCGGGACTTCCTGAACACCTCGCAGGTGGCTGCCTGAACGTCAGGGTGCCCCATCCACAAACACAACCGCCGCACCCGATGCCGGGCGCGGCGGTAACGTCAGGGTGCCCGACGAACGTTATTATTTCCACGCCTTGAGGTCGTAGGTGGCGATGAGCGTAGTGGTGTAGTCCGCGTGCAGCGTCACAGCCCGCAGGAGGGTCACCGACGTCATGAGAACCGGCGAGCTTTTGTCTACGCTCCGGGCGTCGGTAGAGGTAGTCGCATCCGTCCCGGTAGTGGCAACAGAGACCGGCTCGTGCTGGCGCTTGCCCGTCGCCTGGCCGGTGGCGACATCCCGCGGCGAGGCGACCCGGGTAGTGGCCTGGGCGAGGGTTCCACGGAGAGGGCAAGGACTGAGACGGGTGCATGCCGAGAGCGTCCAGTCTTCCGAAGCGCTGCTACGCCCTTTCTGTTCGAACACATGGGGAATGACATACGTCCGCAGACTGGCTTCAGTGACCTCCGTACCGGGCGGGGAGATTACCCAGCAATAGTCCTTGCTGAGGCCCTGGGTGGTGGCGTCGGAGTAGGTGCCACACACGGTGAAAGCTGTACCGATGTTGGTAGTACCCCAGGAGAAGCTCTCGACTTCAATGGTTTCCCTGTGCCCATCCCGCTGCGCGGAACTGCTCGTGGCGCGGGTGTTCCGAGGGGCGGATATCGCCGATTCGCCAGAGGCCGAACGAGACGACACCGGCTGGTTCCAGACTTCGAAGCCGACCGTCTGCCCATCTTTCACGACGGCAACGAGGTGCAGGTCGTCCCAGCTATCCAGTGTGACACTTGAACAGGAGCCATCGGCACAGCGGCTGTCGAGGGCGTCGTCACAGTCATGGTCGTTGTTGCAGATCGATACTGTGGAACCATCCATCGTCCGTCCGACTTCAGCCTGGGTGGTGCGGGGTGTCTGGCCCTGGGCCGAGGCCGCCAGCAGGAAGCTGACGAGCAGGGTTGAGAAGAAAGATTGCGTTTTCATGGTGTTCATGTCCGAATCGTGTATTGAGAGAGAAGGGGAGAGAGGCATCATCACACGATGGAAACATGGCCCGCCAACGGGCGGCGTTGTCTGAACTAAGACGACGCCCTGCCGGGCATTCAGGTCCGGGTGCGGCGGCTTGCGGCAATAACACGTATCTGCCGGAAAGCTGTGACCGTATCGCCATACATCAGGCTTTCCGACATGCTTTTGCCACACGCAGCTTCATTTCACAGCGAGAAGTCCACCTCGTTCGTCCCGGCGAGGACTTCCAGGGGTGGGACGTCCAGGACGCGGGGGCCGTAGGTGATCCGCAGCCGGTACAGCCCCGGCATCAGTCCCTCCACGAGGAAGCGTCCGCTGGCGTCGGTGCGCACCTCCCGCCCCAGCTCGACCACCAGCACCTGGGCGTTCGGGACGGGCCGGGGGCCGGACCGCACCAGGCCGGTGAGGGTGCCGGTGGCCTGCGTGTACACGACGGTGCGGCTGCCGGGCAAGGGGATGTCGTGGGCGTCTGCGGCATAGCCCTCCTGCGTCTCGCCGGTGATGTCGGCCAGGTCCTTCGTGCGCCAGGCCGAAGGATCGGCATGGGTGAGCCAGTCCTTGCGCTCGGTGGGCAGGCGGAAATGCAGGGTCTGCCGCCCGCCAGAGAACGGCAGCGGCGGGCTGAGGACGCTGAACCGGGTAGGTCCCGCCTCATACACAGCCCGGAGACACCAGACCCCGTCGGGGATACGGGCCAGCGTATAATCCCCGTGGGCGTTGGTCGTGGCCGTGCGGGCTACCGGCGGGGCGGTGTCGTCGGGGGTACGCAGTTCGACCCGGATGCTGCGCAGCGAGGCCCCGGTGTCGAGGTCGGTCACGCGCCCCGTCACGGTGGTTTGTGCCGAAGCGGAACCGGCCAGCAGCACCAGGGCGATCAGGAATAGCCGGGCGTGCATATCTTGCAGGGGTTTTCCTCCGCCAACGATTCATCCGCCTTTTTGCTTCCCGCCATGGTACGATTTGCCCTTGTTGCTGGAGCGCTCTGGCTTGCAGGATGCCGTCCGGGTGCCGTCCAGTCCCAGCCCAACCCCTTCGATTCCGGCGGGGTGCTTTCTGCGGAGCAGGCCGCCTACGACGTGACGTTCTACGACCTGGTCTTGCGGGTCAACCCGGCGGACAGCACCATCGCCGGGACGCTCACGGCCACGGCCCGCATCACCGCGCCGCTGGCCTGGTTCGTGCTGGACCTGGAACCCTCCCTCACCGTGACCGAGGTGGCATGGGTCACCGGCCCCCGGCAGCAGGAGAAGGCCCACTTCGAACGAAAGGGTGGGCAACTGCGGGTACAGTTCCTGATGATGAAACAGCCGGGCGAGGTGGTGACGCTGGCGGTGACTTATGGCGGCAGGCCCCACGTTGCCAGGAATCCGCCCTGGGACGGCGGCTTCACATGGAAGACCACCCCGTCAGGACAGCCCTGGGTGGCGACGACCTGCCAGACGGAAGGAGCTGACCTATGGTGGCCGGTCAAGGACCACGTCTCCGACGAGCCGGACTCGATGGCCCTGCACATCACCGTGCCCCATCCGCTCGTGGTGGCTTCCAACGGACGGCTGCAAGCCGTCGAACCCCGCCCCAACGGCTGGCAGACTTTCCACTGGCACATCTCGGTCCCCATCAATACCTACAACGTGGCGCTGAACATCGCCCCGTACCGTACCCTCGAAACCACGTTCCGAAGCGTCACAGGCGAGGACGTCCTGTTCCAGTTCTTCGTCCTGCCCGAAAACGAGGCCGACGGGCAGCGCATCCTGCCGGAGTTCCTCGACCACCTGCGCTTCTATGAAGAACTGCTGGGCCCCTACCCGTTCCGGGCGGACAAGTACGGGGTGGCCCAGACGCCGCACCTGGGCATGGAACACCAGAGCATCATCGCCTACGGTGCCCGGTTCAACAACACCTCCATGACGGGTGGCAAGGACTGGGGCTTCGACGCCCTGCATCACCACGAACTGGCGCACGAATGGTGGGGCAACCTCGTGACCAACGCCAGTTGGGAGGACATGTGGCTGCACGAGGGCTTCGGCTCCTACATGCAACCCCTCTATCTGGAGCAGCGGTACGGCATTGCTCGCTACCACGAATACCTGCAAAGCGTACGGCGCAGCATCTCCAACCGGCAGGCGGTGGCCCCCCGTGAGACGCTCTCCTCCGAAGGCATCTACGGGGGCGACATCTACTTCAAGGGGGCCTGGGTGCTGCACTCCCTCCGCTATCTGATCGGGGACGAGCAGATGTTCCAGAGCCTGCGCCGCATGGCCTACCCCGACCCGGCCATGGAGCAGGTCTCGGACGGGCGGCAGGCCCGCTTCGCCACGACCGACGACTACGTTCACCTCGTAAGCACCCTCACCGGTCAGGACCTCGGCTGGTTCTTCGAGGTGTACGTCCGCCAGCCGGCGTTGCCCCGCCTCGTCATGACCCGCGACGGCACGCAGGTGCAGCTTGCCTGGGAGACCCCGCACAACCTGCCGTTCCCGATGCCAGTGGACATCTCGGTCGAGGGCACCGTGCGCCGGGTGGAGATGCCGGAAGGTCGGGCACAGCTCACCGTTCCCGAAAATGCCTCCGTCGTCGTCGACCCCCACCATTGGGTGCTGCGCGCCGAATAACCGCCCCCGGCGAACCAAACGCGACCCGTCCGGTTCACCCTCCCGCCCCGGACGTAGACGCGCCCCAGAAAGCACAGCAGGACCATGAAAACCGAACCCTATCGATTGGACAAGACAGCCTTTTCCCTTCGGGCCTTCGATGAACCGGATGCAACCTGGGAATACTGGTGCGCCCGAACACCCGAAGAACGGCTTGAACACATGGAATTTCTGCGCCAGTTGAATTACGACTATGATCCGATTGCCGACCGACTTCCAAGAGTTGTTGAACTGCTTGAATACCCACCACGTTAAGGGCCTATCCGAAAACAAGCCCGCCGTTATCGGCGGCAGCCATGCTTCGTTCCTCCCCTGAGATCGGTTGTGGGGAGGTCGAAAAATCCTTCGCCAGGATTGTATCGGGGGCGTCGGGTTCCACCTCAGCCGCCAGGAACAGACGTGTTCCAGGAGAGGGAACCCTGTGTGCAACGCACGATAACACGATGACACGAATACAGGTGTTCGGAAACCTTCCTTTGCTGCGCTGGCATGAACCCGTCTGTCCCTGCCCCCCCGTCGACGCACCGTGTGGCCCTGCCCATCGAGGGGATGACCTGTGCGGCCTGTGCCGTGCGGATTGAACGCCGCCTGGCAAAACACCCCGGCGTGACGGCCACCAACGTCAGCTATGCCACCGAAGAGGCGGTTGTCGAGGTGCAGGAGGGCGTGGCGTTGCCTGAGCTGATCGCGGCTGTGCAGGGGACCGGCTACGACGTGCGGACGGTGGTGGCCGAGGTTTCGGTGGCTGCGGACACGGTGTTCCCGCCCCTGCGCGAGCGCCTTCTGGCCCTCGACGGAGTGGTGTCCGTGTCGATGGATGCGACCGCTCCTCCGCCGCTGGTGCAGGTGCGCTACGTGCCGGGGCTGACCGATCCGGCCCGGCTCGAAGCCGCTTTTGCCGACCGTGCCGGGCAGCTTCCCCCCGCCGAGGCCGATGAACACGCCCACTTCGAAGCTGCACAGGTGGCCCGCGCCCGCGACCTGCGGCGGCGCTTCACGCTCGCCCTCGTGCTGACCCTGCCGGTGTTCGGGATGGCGATGACACACGGCGCCTTTCACATCCCCGGTGCCCA
>CAZLRO010000258.1:0-5043 GCA_964561865.1 uncultured Rhodothermaceae bacterium
TGAGCCGGTCGGAGAGGGCCTCCAGCGAGCCGCCGGGCGAGGGCTGCGGGACGCAGGCTTCACGGCTGGCCGTACACAGGTCGGCGTCGAAGGAGGTGACGGCGAACTGCGAGACGAGGCTGGTGGTGGCCCCGGAGGGGTTGTTCCAGTCCACATCAATCTTGCGGATGGTCACCTGGTTCTGCGGCGCATAGGTGCTCACGAACAGGTTGTCGATGGTGTCCGTCCCGAAATGGTCCACGTCGATGGGCACATAGCCGAAGGCCGTGGTGCCGAGGTTAAAGATCACCTGGGCCGCCGAAGTGCCAGCCAGCATCGCATCGCGGTCGTAGGCGGCAATCTGCGCGCCACCGAAGAAGAAGAACGGCGGGGTGAAGAAGTTGTACATCGCCAGGTACGCATCCGAGGAGATGCCCAGCTTCGGATAGTCGTTCAGCGAGGTGTAGCTGTACGAGTAGCGGTGGTAGGCCCCCGTCGGGTCGCTGGTCTGCGAGATGGCGAAGCACTGGAAGAACGGAGCGGTCGTGCTGCTGTTGATGGCGAACTGGCTGACGATCCAGCGGTCTGCGCGCTCATCATACATCACGATGGGGTCGCCGCTGTTGGTGGTCTCGCACAGGCCGCCGAAGCCTGCCCAGAACTGGTTGCCCGCGAACGGCCCCATCACCACGTTCCCGCTTTTGTCGTAGATGGTGGTGACGAGGTTGACCATCTGGACGAAGTGGTTCGGACCAACGTCGCCATGCGGGTCAGGCGGGGTGACGCGGAAGCCGAGCACACTCGCGTTGGCATCGCTGTCACCGCCGTTGAAGCTCAGATCGAGCGCCGTGGGAGCGTTGCCCGCAAGCGACTGCAGGGCCACATCCGGGCCGCTGAAGCCGCCATCAACCGCACGGCTGTCACCTCGGGTCCGGTTGGGGACCTCCATGAACAGCGGCTGGTTGGAGAAGACCGGGGCCGTTTGCAGCTTCATGCTGCGCAGCGGCACGGAGGTGTCGAAGTGATCCGGCTGGCGTACCTGCACCTGCTGGCTCCAGGCCGTCATGGTAAACAGGCCCACCAGCAGGCAAGCCGTCATCATACGGAAACGAAGCATCATTATGATCCTCTCGTGAACGTGAAGGAGTGGAACGATGGACTGACAGCTCCTTGCACCAGCATTGCTGGCCCAGGGAGATGAGGGACTGCGGGGAGACCCCACAGGTATGCATACACACCCGGAGCGGGCGTGGTATGAACACAGGAGAAGGGAAGAAGCCTCACTGAACCTTGCAAATCCTTGCTGAACCTTTAGAGCAGGAACGGAGATTTTCCGGCAAGTGGGAACGAACCAGACACTTTATCCAATTTTACAGGCCGGGTTTTCTCCTGCAACCATGCTGGATTCAGAACCTTCGTACAACCGACGGTGCCCACACCAAAACAGGGATATGAATGATGGGCACCCGCCGTATTTTTTGTACAACAGCCTTTTGGACGGCAACCAGCCCGATTTTAATTCGGTTTAGGCCTCCTAAGCTAGCTATTCACTTGAAGACTGTGCAAAAAGGACCATTCTCGGACGGTCATCGCCCCCTCCTCCCGGCCCTGCCTACACCGGACCTGTGTGACCTGGTTGCCCGCCAGGTGCATTGGACGGCGTGGGAGGCCCATATCCGCGAACACGGCTACACACTCGACCGTCCCTGGGGGAGTCGGCATCCTCGTTTCCCGGAGATCCGCTACCCCCTCGACTACGGCTACCTCAACGGCACCCTTTCCACCGACGGGGAGGCCATGGATGTGTTCGTGGGTACTGCCCGCAACGGCCTGGTGGCGCTGCTGCTCACGGCAGACTTCCGCCGGGGCGACCGTGAGGGCAAGCTGCTATACAACTGCACGCCGGAGGAGGTCTATTGCGTCCACGGGTTCCTCAACTTCGACCCACGCCTGATGCAGGGAATCCTGGTGATGCGTTATCCGATGCACCAGATCTGGGAGGCGGGTTCACCAACAGTTCAACCAAAAGCCCCGCCGGAAGGCTGAGGCCAGGTTGCACGCCCGGCAAGCCGGGTTGTAACTTCAAAGCTCTTTGGGGGTAATAGCCCGAAGCGATCCCGTAGCTCAGCCGGTAGAGCAACTGACTTTTAATCAGTGGGTCACAGGTTCGAATCCTGTCGGGATCACGCGGACGGGGGTGGGGTGTTCTCGGAACAGCCGGTGCCCCCTCCTGCCCCATCCTGCCCGGGTGGCGAAATTGGTAGACGCACCATCTTGAGGGGGTGGCGCCCGCAAGGGCATGCTGGTTCGAATCCAGTCCCGGGCACCCTGCAGCGCAAGCACCCAAAACCTTTCGGTCTGGGCGCTTGTTTTTGGGGGCCTGTTGCTTGGAAAAATGGGGACCTAGATCATTCGCAGGCGCTGGAGCAGTTCCTCCTTGTAGGCACTGCCGAGCGGAATCACCTTGCGGTCGATCACCAGGGTCGTGTCGGCGATGTCATTGATCTGGTCGATACGGACGATATAGGAGCGGTGGACCCGCGCAAAGTCGGCGGCCGGGAGCTTGTCCTGGAGGCCCTTCATGGTGGCGTGGACCAGATAGCGCTTCGAGGCAGCGTGGATGAGCACATAGTCCCCCTGCGCCTCGATCCACTGGATCGTTTCGAGGTTCAGTCGGATGAGCTTGCCTTCACTGCGGATAAACACAAACCGGGCCGGAGCTGTCGGGTCATCGGGGCGTTCCGCCTGTTGCCGTTCCAGGTGCAGTTGTCGCTCTACCCGCTGAATCGCCTTGAGGAACCGGGGATAGGATACGGGCTTGAGCAGATAGTCGGTCACCTCGATCTCAAATGCCTCGAGGGCGTATTCCTGCTTGGCCGTCACCAGGATCACCTGGGGGGTGTGGGTGAGGCTCTGCACCAGCTCAAGCCCCGTCATGCTGGGCATCTCCACATCCAGGAACATCACATCGACTGCTTGCTGCTGGAGCAGGTTCACCGCATCCACAGCATTTTCGCAGGAACCGGCCAGCTCCAGCGACGCATGTTGCGCGATAAAGTGCTCCAGCACCGCCCGCGCCATCGCATCATCATCTACGACAAGACATCTCATTTACGTGTCCTGGATGGCCTGGTAGTCGGTTCGCCGCCGTTGCAACTCCTTCAAGGTCTGCTGCCCGACCTCTTCCGCCCCGCGGACCAGGTCGGGAATCCGGTCGAGATGGCGTTTTTTCATGGAAAGGGATTCGATGGTTTCCAGCGTTTCCACGAGTGGCCCCATGCCCAGCATCCGGGCCGAGGCTTTCAGCTTGTGGGCCAAAAATCCTACCTGCTTCCAGTCTTCACGGGCCAGCGCCTGGTGCAGTTCCTGGAGCAGGAGCGGGGTCTGGCCCATAAAGAGGTCGATGATCTTAAGGACGAACTCGCGTTGTCCAAAAGCATTGGCCTCCAGAAAGGAGAGGTCAACATAGGGTGTCATAGCTGGACTTCCGCCTCTCGTCTCATTCAAAATAAGTACATGCGGGATGCGAAAATAACGGTGCAGGTCGTCGCAAGGGCTTCAAACCCGAAGATCAGTAGCCTGCGTTCCACCCGGCAGTGTTCCCCGGTAAAAAATATCCGTCTGGTTGAGAAGCGGGGTGCCGGGCCATCCCAGGCCCGGTCGGCGATCAGGGCCTCAGACACTGCCAGAGTGGTATGAACCATACCAGGTGGGGTCTGGCGCGCCTGACCTCGGAACACCGCCGGGCCTCTGGGGAGGGCACAGGTTGCATCCGGCGAGCGGTTGTACCGGAACACCGCACGGAAAATAAAACGTTTTCACCATAAGGTTCTTTGAATTCGACCAATCCCGGATACCTTCGAACAAATCCAGGTGAAGGGATGACGAGCGGACAAGAAGCGCTTTCACCGGGAATAGAGGGCCGTATCCGGTTTGAAAACGAACCACGCAAAGGCGAAGTAGTCTCCATGGGCCAGCGGTGTGAGGCGGCGCCCGGCGAGGGGACCGGCAGTGGCAGTGCCCGTCACCTCCCAGGTGGAGCCGGTTTCCTGGTCTACTAGTCGGCCGTCGCGCCAGGCGAAGTGGAGGGAGCGTCCGTCGAGCTGGGGGTCGAACACCCCGGTAGTGCCCTCCTCCCGCGAGGCGGATATCCGGGCGGCATCCAGGGCCGAGACCGCCCCGGGCACATGAAAGACCACGAGCGGCTGGCTGCCCAGGGTGTCATGGACGACGCGCTGCTGCCGGGTGAGGCGGTAGGGATAGGCCTTGTCCTGCCCATCCAGGCTCACGGCCACTATCTTGTCCATCGGAGGCAGCCGGTCGTCGGCAGGTCCTTTGAACAGGAACGGGCGCTGGGTGATGTCGTCGTAGCCGGTGTACGGGTTCCGCCCGTAGTCCCGGTCAAACCCGGTCTCGCGGGAGAGTACCTCGCCCTGGGGCCAGGCGGCCTGGAACTGTGCAAACGAAATGATCTGGGCGGGGAGGCGGGTAAGCTGGCTGCCCGCGTCGGCCCCGGCGATGGCCTCACCGGTCAGTTGCTGCCAGAGCGTATGCGTCTCGCGGTCGTACATCACCAGGTCGGAGTGCCGCAACATGCCGGAGACTCCAAACGAGCGGGGCTGTTCCTCCACCCGGCGGTCGAACGCCAGGGCGCTGTAGCACAACGGGCAGAAGGTGACGGCCACGGACCGCCCGGCCAGCACATCGTTGACGATCTCGTGCCAGATCAGGAGTTGCAGCGGGTAGGCGCGGGCCACCGTGTCGAGCGCCAGGGCCACTACTGGCTCCTGGGGTTGCAGCCAGGCACGGGCCTCTGCCGCCGTGACGAACCGGGGCCGGTCCAGTGCCGGAATAGCATCCCGGGGCACATTAACCTCTATTTCAGCGAGCGGCACCGTATGTCGGCTCCAGTCCGTCCGCCAACCAGAACCAAGACCCGATGGGGGCTGTTGGGCACAGGCCGACAGCGGTGCCAGACCTACAGCCAGCCATATACTCCACAACCACAGCACCCAACGATTCGGACGCAAGGTGTAAATCAGGTTTATTCTTGGGTTACGGATC
>CAZLRO010000259.1:0-5034 GCA_964561865.1 uncultured Rhodothermaceae bacterium
TGGCGGGGTACGTTTTCATCGCCGAAGAAGTCGCTGGCCGCGTCCTTGCGCGTGATCTCGTCGAGGATGATGAGCCGGGTGCGGGTCTCCTTGCCAGAGCCGGGTTCGTTGAAGCCCACGTGCCCACTCCGCCCGATGCCCAGCAGCAACAGATCGATCCCCCCGGCTTTCTGGATCGCATGTTCGTAGCCGAGGCATTCCTCCTCGATTTCGTGTGGCCGCACCGTCCCCCGCAGCAGGTGGATTTGCCGAGGAGGAATGTTGACGTGGTTGAAGAAGTTCTCGTGCATGAACCGGTGATAGCTTTGCAGGCTATCCGGCTCCATCGGGTAGTATTCGTCTAGGTTGAAGGTGACCACGTTCGAGAAATCCAGTCCTTCTTCCTTGTGCATCTTCACGAGCCGCTGGTAGACCCCGATGGGGGTGGAGCCGGTGGGCAGCCCCAGCACCACTTTCTTCCCTGCCGCCTGGCGCTCCTGGATCAGCGTCGCCACGCGCCGGGCCACTTGCAGGGACATCTGGGCGGGGTCGTCGAAGATGAGCACCGGCACCCGTTCGCGCTGGGTGCCGTGGTTCAGCCCTTGCTCTGCCGCCAGGGTGAGGGTCGTTTCAAGGGTTTCTTTCGCCGTAGCCATCTTGGTATGGGGGATTTGATACTGGAAGCAGGTGCGGGGGGTGAGACTTCGTACACGAATGCAAGTATACGAACCCGAACCCGTCTTTCCGCAGGCGTATTGCCACAGAAGGTGAGACATTCGATTATCTTAAACCTGAGTTCCAGCATTTTTTCAACCCGTCTGCTGCTGTGCGCGACCAACCTCCTGCCATTCCTGCTTCCCGCCCCCGTATCCTGCTGTTCACCGGCAAGGGAGGCGTGGGCAAGACGACGACGGCGGCGGCTACCGCCCTGAATGCGGCGGCCCGCGGCTACCGCACCCTGATCCTCTCCACCGACCCGGCGCACAGCCTCGCCGACGCGCTGGACCGCCCCCTCGGCCCCGAACCCCAGGCCGTGGCCGACCGCCTCTTTGCGCAGGAAGTAGACCTGTACTACTCCATGACGAAGTACTGGCGGAACATGCGTGAGCTGATGCTGACGGTGTTCAAGTGGCAAGGCATCAACGAGGTAGCCGCCGAAGAGCTGGCCGCCCTGCCCGGGATGGGCGAGGCCTCGGCCCTGCTCTGGATCGACCAGTTCTTCCACAGCGGCGACTACGACCTGCTGGTAGTGGACAGCGCCCCGACCGGCGAAACCCTCACCTTCCTGACGCTGCCCCAGGCTACCGAATGGTGGATCACCAAAGCATTCCCGTTCCAGAAGGCCGCCATCCAGGCTTTCGGCGCTGCTGTCCGCAAGACCACCGGTATCCCGGTAGACAAGGGCTATGAAGAACTGCAAACCCTGTTCGAGCGGCTCAAGGTGATGCACGGCCTCATGACCGACCCGGCCATCTGCTCTGTCCGCCTCGTGCTCAACCCGGAGCGGATGGTGATCCGTGAGGCCCGACGGGCCTACACCT
The DNA here is from genome assembly GCA_964561865.1 of uncultured Rhodothermaceae bacterium. Lineage (GTDB taxonomy): Bacteria > Bacteroidota > Rhodothermia > Rhodothermales > CAZLRO01 > CAZLRO01. The sequence continues at coordinate 1,521 of CAZLRO010000259.1, forward strand.
ACCTGCAACTCTACGGCTACGGGGTCGATGCCATCCTTATCAACCGTATCCTGCCCGACACCGGCGAGGCCCCCTGGCGGCAGTACCTCGAAGACCAGGCCCGCTACCTCGAAGAGATTGAGGCCAGCTTCAGCCCGTTGCCACTGCTGTGGGTGCCCCACTTCCGCCGCGAAGTGTTCGGGCTGGATGATCTCCGTGACATCGGCCATGGACTGTACGGGGATCGAGACCCCGCCGCCGTCTTCTACCACGAGCCAACGTTCCGCATCACCAGCGAGGACGGGTGCTACGTGCTGGCTGTGCGCCTCCCCCTCGCCGACGCTGCTGCGATGAAGACCCAGCGACTGGGCGACCAGCTCATCGTGCAGATCCACAACCAGCGACGCAACTACCTCCTTCCCCAGTTCCTGAGCTACTACACCCTCCAGAATACCCGGCTTCACGACGGCTGGCTCCACGCAACATTTGCCCCGGTAGATAGCCGATAGGGCTTGGTACCTGAAAAATCCGCACTCCGCAATCGAACCAATCCGCCATGCCTTCTGCCCGCCCGCCGCTCAGCCCGGTCGATGCCGCCTGGCTTCGGATGGACCATCCGACCAACCTGATGATGATCGTGGCCGTGCTTATGTTCGAGTCCCCTCTCGACCGGGAGCGGCTGGCCAGATTGTTACAGGAACGGTTCCTCACCATCCGGCGGTTTAGGCAGCGGGTGTCGTACCGCACGGGCACGCCCTGTTGGGAAGATGACCCTGACTTCGACCTGGCTGCACACCTGGCCCCGATCGTCCTGCCCGAACCTGCCGACCAGGCCGTGTTGCAGGCGTTCGTGAGCACGCTGATGAGCACCCCACTCGATGCCACACGGCCGCTCTGGCACATGTACCTCGTTGAGAACTACGGGCGCGGCTCGGCCCTTGTGGTGCGCATCCACCACGCCATCGCCGACGGCATCGCGCTCGTCCAGGTGCTACTCTCGCTCACAGATGTCTCGCCTGATGCCTCCATCCCGGCTACCCCAGCAGCCACCAGCCAGGCGAAACCGACCCTGCTGCAACAATCGTGGGGAGTGGTGACGGCCACCGCTCGGCTGCTGCGGCTACAGCCCGACGCCCGCACCCGGCTGAAAGACCCGCTGGGCGTGCCCAAGCAGGCCGCCTGGTCTCCGCCGCTGCCCTTGCCGGAGGTCAAGCGGATCGGCAGACGGCTGGGGGCGACGGTGAACGACGTGCTCGTCACCACGGTGGCCGGGGCTATCCGCCGCTACCTGCTCTCCCATGATCAGGAGGTCGCCACCATCGAGATGCGCGCGGTGATCCCGGTCAACCTGCGCCCACTCGAGCAGGCCTGGAAGCTCGGAAATCGGTTCGGGATCGTGTTTCTGCCGTTGCCCGTGCGCCTGGCCCATCTGCCCGAACGCCTCGCGGCGGTGAGACGGCGGATGGAACGGCTCAAAGGGTCGATGGAAGCCCTCGTCTCCTTCGGCATCCTGGGGCTGATTGGCATGGCCCCAGCCTGGGTCCGCCACAAGGCCATCGGGCGCTTCAGCGCCACCGCCAGCCTCGTCCTCACCAACGTGCCCGGCCCGCAACACTGCCTCTTTTTTGCCGACGCCCCACTGGCAGGGCTGATGTTCTGGGTGCCCCGTGCCGGCACCATCGGCACCGGACTGAGCATCATCAGCTACCATGACCAGGTGTTCGTGGGCATCGCCACCGACCAGGGCCACGTCCCCGACCCCGACGTGCTCGTGGCCGCGTTCGTCGAAGAGTTTGAAGCCCTGAAAAACCTGCATCCGGACCCCCCTGCCCCCACCTGAACCTATTGCAAGACGGCTCCTTCGACGTATCTTCACGATCCGTTGATCCGGAACCTCCGCACGCCCAGACAGTTGAGGCTTGAAGCGCAACTTAACACCGTTAACCTGCGACCCCCATGTTCGTCCCCAGCCTGTTGCTGAAGCAACTCTACACCTTCTCCAGCCTGAAGAACACCGAGGAGGGGGTTCAGTTCTCGATCAAGAACCGCCTCAGCGATGCGGAGCTGACCGGACTGCTGGGGGTGCGCCTCAACGACCGGGACGTCCCGCTGGACCAGGTGCGTCTCGTGCTCGACGACGGGACGGCCCTGGCCCCAAACCAAATCAGCGCGACCCATCCGGTGGCCTTCCCCCTGCGCCGAACGCTGGAGGTGGTCGCCTCGGTGGACGCCCTGCCCGCAGGCAAGCATGAGGTGGAAGTGCAGTTCGACAGCAAGCCGTTCGGCAAGCTCAAGCTCAAGGTGGAAGATGCCATCTCGGAAGAGGTCCAGGGGCAGTTGCGTATTCCCCGCGACGCCAGCGACGACTACAGTCCGGAGGCCATCCGGCGGCGGCAGGTGTTCCTGGAGCAGCACACCGGCGTCTCGCTGCGCCACCTCCCCCACTATTCGTTCGACCCCCACCTCACCCAGGGCAACTGCGAGCACTTCACCGGCGTAGCCCAGGTGCCCATCGGCCTGGCAGGGCCGTTGCGTATCCACGGGGAGCAGGCCCAGGGGGACTTCCTCATCCCGCTGGCTACGACCGAGGGCACGCTCATCGCCTCCTACAACCGGGGGATGAAGCTCCTGAACGCCAGTGGCGGAGTCAAGTGTACCGTTGTGGGCGACGCCATGCAGCGCGCACCTGTGTTCGTGTTCGAGGATGCCCGCGGGGCGCGCGACTTCGTCAAGTGGGTGCAGCAGCATTTCCACCAGATCGCCGAGCAGGCCGAGACTACCTCCAGCATCGCCCGGCTGACAGAGATCGACCCCTACCTCGCCAACAAGTTCGCTTACCTGCGCTTCAACTACACGACGGGCGACGCCGCCGGGCAGAACATGGTAGGACGTGCCACCTTCGCCGCGTGCAGCTGGATCCTGGACCAGTACCCCGGCATCCAGCATTTCTACCTCGAATCCAACTTCGCCACCGACAAGAAAGCCTCGCAGGTGAACATCATGCGCACGCGCGGCAAGCGTGTCACCGCCGAGGCCACGATCCCGCGGGACGCCCTGATCCAGCAGATGCGGGTGGAGCCGGAGAGCCTGTTCTACCACGCCGGGGTAGCCAACATCGGCGCAATCCTCTCCGGGGCCAACAACAATGGCCTGCACTCGGCCAACGGCATCACCGCCCTGTTCATCGCCACCGGGCAGGACGTGGCAAACGTGTCGGAGTCCTCTGCCGGACTGCTCTACAGCGAGCTGACCCCGGCCCGCGACCTGTACATCTCTATCACCATCCCCTCGCTGATCGTGGCGACCTATGGCGGCGGGACGGGTCTGGCGACCCAGCGGGAATGCCTGGAGCTGCTGGGATGCTGGGGCAAGGGCAGGGTCAACCGTTTTGCCGAGATCGTCGCCGGGGTAGTGCTGGCCGGGGAACTCTCGCTCGCCTCTGCCATTTCCTCCTCGGACTGGGTCTCCAGCCATGAACAATACGGGCGGAACCGGTAGCTCATCCCCCCTGCGAGGAGGTCGCTGCATGCTTTAG
>CAZLRO010000260.1:0-5015 GCA_964561865.1 uncultured Rhodothermaceae bacterium
AAGTAGAACAGTTGCAGCAGCATGTCCGCATAGAGCCGCGCCTCGAAGAAGACCACTGCATACGCGGCCACCCCCACCATACCCGTCGGCCAGACGAGCACGTTCTGCCGGGTGCTGTACCACACCGAGAGCAGCGAAAACACCGCCCCGACGATCTCGAAAGCACTCATGCGTTCAGGTCTGGTGCCGGGCGGTCGAGCAACATTTTCCCCGGTCGTAGTGCCCGTTTTTCATGCTTCTCTTGCACGTTTCCGGTAACAGGATTCGGAAAAGAGCCGCTTCCGGGCACGACACCCGGAAGCGGCGCTGCGCCCGTCGTCAGAACCGGAATGCCAGCTTTCCGTAGTAGAGCGACCCACTGAAGCCCATCTGCACCGCATCCCAGATGCCGCCCGTCTCGGTCTCGGTGTCCTGCTCGGTGGGGTAGGTGTTGAGCAGGTTCTCCGCACCCAGCACCAGGCGCACGTTCGGCGAGAGGTCGTAGCCTGCCGAGAGGTCGGTGGTCACCCGGGCCTCGTACACGTCCTCGGTGTCGAGGAAGTCGATGAGGGTGATCTGGCCGAAGCGGATGAAACGCAGGTTCACGTTCACCTTGTCCTGCTTGTAGTCGAACGTCAGGTTCATCTTGCTCGGCGGGGCGGAGGCCTGGAGGAAGTGCTGCTCGCGCCGCCCGAAATAGACGTCTTCCTTGCCGGCGAGCGTCGGACTGGTGGCGATGTCGCCCAGCTCCAGGTCGTTGAAGTTGCCGGCGTAGGAGACCTGGAGGCGGCCCGGCCCAACGAGCGTCGTGTAGGTGAGGATGACATCGAGGCCGAGCGTCTGGGTGTCGAGCGCGTTGGTGAAGAACTGGGCCGCACCCACGTTGAGCGCCGCCAGGTCGCCGCCGATGTCCGGGTCGTCGGTGTCGAAGGCGCCGGTGAGGACGATGCGGTCCTGGATGTCCACGAAGTAGCCGTCCACCGTGGCCGTGAAGCCGTCGAAGGGGCTGGCGGTGAAGCCGACGCTGGCGTTGAGGGCCTTCTCCTCGGTGAGGGCCGGGATGCCGAGGGTGCGTGTGATGGGGCTGTTGTTCCGGGCAATGATCTTGTCGATGGGCACGCCGGAGACGAAGTCGGTGAACGTGGTGTTGAAATAGATCTGTGCCAGCGACGGAGCACGGAAGCCGGTGGAGGCCGAGGCCCGCAAGGCGAACTGCTTGCTCAGGGCCAGCCGCCCGGCGATCTTGCCATTGAGCGTGGAGCCGAAGTCGCTGTAGTGCTCGAAGCGCACAGCGGCGGCCAGCGTCGCCTGCGTGTTCACGTCGTACTCGGTGTCCACATACAGCCCCACGTTCGTGCGCGACTCGTCGAGGACGTTGGCGGGCTGGAAGCCAGGGAAGCCCTGCGAGCCGCCCGGACGCTTGATCGGATTGCCCTCGTCGTCGAGCACCGGGTTGCCCTCCTCGTCCGTCAATACCACGATCTGGTCTTCGGGCGTGGCGGCGTTCACCGGCAAGCCCCGCAGGTCGTAGGTGGCATAGGAACCCTCCTCGCCTGCAAAGATCTCGTAGTTGTCCACCCGGTATTCGGCTCCGAACGCCACGTTCAGTTGCTGGTCGGGGAAATACTGGGTGAAGTTGAAACCCGTCGTGTTCTGGCTGAGGGCGAACCCGCCAGCGTCGAAGCGCGTGGGCGACTTGCCAAGCAGCGTGGCGTTGAGCGTGCCATCGATGGTGTAGTGGAACCGGTTCACGCCGAACGTGTTGTTCGCGTCCACATCCCAGCCCTTGACCTTCGAGCGGACACCCGCCGAGAGCGACTTGTCGGTGATGTCCGAGGTGATGTGCGGGTCGAAGCCGTCGGGGTAGATCGACGGGATGTTGCGCTCGCTGTCGGGGCTGCGCGTGTAGGCGAAGGCGTCGGTGTCGCGGAAGTTGTAGCCGCCAAAAGCATAGAAGCTGGTGCGCGGCGAGAGCGGCACGGCGGCGTTGACCCACGTCGAGAGGTTGTCGTAGGAGGCGTCGCCGTACTGGCGGCGGTAGACCGAGAGGCCGGAGCCGGGCGGCACAGGGCGGTTCGTCTTCTCCCGCGTGAGGAAGTCGGTCGTCACGTTGAGGAAGCCGTCCTGCCCGATGCGCACGCCGTAGTTGCCGCTCACCTGGTAGCTCTCCCCGTCGTAGTCCTGGTCCTCGCGGTATTTGGCGCGCCGCACGCCGGTGTTGACGTTTGCCGAGAACTCCTCGACGCTGGACTTGAGCACGATGTTGATCACCCCGGCGATGGCATCGGAGCCGTACTGGGCCGCCGCACCGTCGCGCAGCACCTCGATGCGCTCGATGGCACTGGCCGGAATCGTGTTCAGGTCGGTGCCCGTGTTGCCACGCCCGCGCGAGCCGAAGATGTTGATGAGGGAGGACTGGTGCCGCCGCTTGCCGTTGACGAGCACGAGCGTCTGGTCCGGTCCAAGCCCCCGCAGCGACGCCGGATCGATGTGGTCGGCCCCGTCGGCACCGGACTGGCGGTTGGCGTTGAACGAGGGCGCCACGTACTGGAGCAACTGGTTCAGGTCCAACTGGCCGTTGCTGGCCGTCACCTGGTCCACCTCGATGATGTCGATGGCGACGGGCGTCTCGGTGACCGTGCGGTTGATCGAGCGCGTGCCCACCACCACCACGTCGCTCAGGTCGAGGCCCGCCTCGAGGACGACGTTCAGCTCCGTCTGGCCGTTGAGGGTGACCTCCTGCCGCCGGAAGCCGACATAGCTGAAGGCGACGGTGGCCGTCGGGGAGGTCAGCGTGATCCGGTACGCCCCGAACACGTCGGTGACGGTGCCGCTGGTAGTACCTTTCTCCACGATGTTGACGCCGATGAGCGGCTCACCCACCTCGTCGGTGACGGTGCCGCGCAGGATGTGGGACTGGGCCTGGACGCTACCTGCGAGCGTAAACAACACCGCCAGGCAGCAAAGAAGGAAACGGGGCTTCATGGGGGAATCCGCGTAAGAGGAGACAGGATGCGGAGCTGGGGAACCCCGCGTGTTAAGAAAAAATTACCGCCCTGCCGGGGCACAAGCAAGCGTCGTCAAAAAGACCTGCGATGTGTGCTGCCAGGTAAAGAAATGATTGCAGGCCCGCACCCGGCCCTACGTCGGGACGGAGACGGCTGCAGGATGTACCTGTCCGTTTTCAGGAAGGGAAATTATCGTCAAATTGACTATATTGTCGTCAAATTGACGATAATCTTTATCCTTTCTGCCGCCCCAGTTCCATGGTCAGGTCGACGGGGCGGCCTTCGCGCAGGACGCCGAACCGGACGCGGTCGCCGGGGCGGAAGTCGTAGAGCCGGGCGACGAAGTCGTTCTGGTTGCTGACGGGGGTGCCTTCGACCGAGACGATGACGTCGTAGGGCTGGAACCCGGCCTTCTCGGCGGGCGAGTTCTGCTCGATGTCGCGGATGAAGATGCCCCGTGCTTCGGCCAGGCCGAGGCCCTGGGCGATGCGGGCGTTGACATCGTTGCCGATGAGGCCGGTGTAGTAGGAACGGTCCACCTTGCCGGTGGTGCGGAGTTCCGCGATGACGCGCTGCACCTTGGCCGACGGGACGGCAAAGCCGAGGCCGATGGAGCCGCCGGAGGGGCTTACGATGGCCGTGTTGACGCCGATGACCTCGCCGAGGGCGTTGAGCAAGGGTCCGCCGGAGTTGCCCCGGTTAATCGCGGCATCGGTCTGGATCATATCGCGGTAGAGGCGGCCTTCCTGGGGTTCGAGGTCGCGCCCGATAGCACTGACGACGCCCACCGTCACGGTTGGGTCGGACGCTTCAAACAGGCCGAAGGGGTTGCCGAGGGCAATCGACCATTCCCCCACGATGGGCGGGCTGGCCGAGAAGGCGAGGTAAGGCAGGGTGCTGTCGCCCGGATCGACTTTCAGCAGGGCCACGTCGGTGGCCGGGTCGCTGCCGATGAGCCGGGCTTGGAGTGCCTGGCCGTTGGGGAAGGCCACGGTGATTTCGCGGGCATTGCCCGCCACATGGTCGTTGGTGACGATGTAGCCGTCTGCTGAGATCACAAACCCGCTGCCGACACTCTGCACCTGCTGCTCGGCATAGCGCGGGCGGCGGCGTTGCCCGAAGAACTGCTCGAAGAAAGGATCCGCCCAGGGGTCGTACAACTGCACCTGCTGCACGGCGATGACGTTCACACTCACCACCGCCGGGGTGGCTACCTCCACGGCGCGGGTGATGGCGTTCTGGCGGCTGCGCGTCAGGTCGTCGGCGGCCGTGGGCAGCGTAGCGACCCGTTGCGGCGGTGGGCCGTTGCCGTTGCGCTGCGACTGGGCCTGTTGCTGGCAACCCAGCAGGGACAGGGATACGGTCAGAAACAGGATCGCACGGTTCATGGCGATCGGGCACGGTTGAGTTAGCAGAACTGGTTGGCCTATTACGAGACGGGACGCCGGGGGTTTCTCGGCAGGAAGAATGGAGGGATTTGGGATTGTTGATCTTCTCCCCCTCCTTAAGAATAAGAGGGGTTCACCGCTCTCATGAGATCGATCATAAGGGAGGTCGATTCTCGGATTGCGGGATGGCTTGGGACTTCAGTCCCCCTTGCGAAAAGAGGTGGCTTCCCTCACCTGCTTTGGGGACAGGCTCCGGGCCACAGCGCTAGACCAGAAGGGGGGCCTACCTCCCCTGGCCCTTCCTGTTCTCAGGAGGGGGGATTGTAGATTTTTCCAAGTAACAAGCCCCAATATCCCCAAGCTAACGGCTAACAGCCATCTTCCCCGAACGGAGTCGCTTAACCGGTTCCTTCCAGCACTACCGCTGGTTCGAGGGGTCGCACGACCACCTGATCGCCGGGCTGGAACGGGATGTTGTTGGGGGTATGGACGAGGTATTCCTGCCCGTCCAGCAGGATGCGAAACGTGATGTCGTGCCCCTTGAACTCGCGTCCGACCACTGCGCAGGCCGAGGTTGCACCGGGCTGCGGGGCTTCCAGCGTCAGGTGTTCCGGGCGCAGGGAGAGGAGTACCGGGCCTG
>CAZLRO010000261.1:0-4956 GCA_964561865.1 uncultured Rhodothermaceae bacterium
CCTCCCCGGAGGACGCGGCGGAGACCCTCCCCCCGTGCGCCTCCACGAGCAGCCCCACCACCGACTGCACCTTTCCGAAGTGCAGCGGGGCCAGGGGACGGGCGGTGATCTGGTCGAGGTATCGGGACAGCATGGCGGGTCATTCCAGGTCCGGGAGCATCAGGTGCTGGCGCAGGTGGGCCAACAGTTCCAGGTGCAGCCGGCGCACGAGGGCGGTGGGGGTCTGGACCACCCATTCGCCCGGCTTGAGGTCCGCGTTGGTCTCCCATTGCAGGTCAGGGAAGGCCGCCATGAGGGGTTCGATCACTGCGGCCTCCTGGAGCCGCAGCAGGTCTACCGGATGGAGCCGCACCTGGACCGGCGGTGCCAGGGCCAACTGCTCGATGGTGATGGTGAGTTGTTGGGTAGAGAGGGTGCGGAGGCTGGCCGGGAGTGGGGCTTCGAGGATGGCTTCGGCAATGGCAAAGGCCAGGTGGGTCACTACCGGCTCCATCTGGTGCAGGGCTGTCGTCCAGGCCGTGTGCAGGGTGCCGCGGGCTACGTTGAGTGCTTCCCGGTATGCCTCAATCTGCTGACTGGTTTCGGCAGAGGCCTGGGCATATCCGGCCTGCCAACCTTCTTCGCGGGCACGGGCAGTTTCCTCGGCCAGGCGGACCTGGGCTTCCGCCTCCTGCCGGGCACGTTGCTGTTCCGGGTCTTCGTATAACACTTCCGGTTCAACCTCTTCCGACACCGGGCCAGGCTCTTCTACGGGCGGCAGGGCGAAGTCCGGGGTGGGGTCGAGCACCGCCAGTTCGAATGGTCGGGGTGCGACGGTGGCGCAGGCACCGCGTACCACGCCTTTCACCGCCAGGGGTTGGGACAGGTCCGCCGCCTGCCAGTCCAGGGCCTGCACCCCGCGCAGCACCCGTGCCAGGGGCTGTTCCGGCAAGACGGCTTCCGGAAAGGGGACATGCTTTAACACGGGCATGGGGCGTCCGATGGCTGCGCCGGGGCGTTAGATCATCTCCGCGTTGCCGGAGCGGTTGAGGGAGATTTCCTCGCTGGCCTCGAGCCGCTGGGCCACTTCCAGCACCCGCCGCTGCGCCTCTTCCACGTCGCGCACCTTCACCCCGCCGAGCATCTCCAGCTCTTCGCGGATCATGCCAGCAGCCCGCTCGCTCAGGTTGCTCAGAATCTTTTCGCCCAGGTCGGGTGAGGCCCCCTTGAGGGAAAGGATGAGGTCTTTCTGCTCCACTTCGGTCATGATCCGTTGCAGGTCGCGGTCGCCGACGGAGATGAGGTCGTCGAAGACGAACATGAGCGCCTTGACCCCGGTGGCCAGGTCCGGGTTGCGGTCACGCAGGCCGTCGAGGATGGTGCGCTCCATCGACCGGCTGGCGTTGTTCAGGATGGCTGCCACTTTCTCAATGCCGCCGGTGGCACCCAGGTCGGTGTCTAGCAGCGAGCCGATCTGCTCGCGGATGACCTCTTCGATGTCGTTCAGGATCGCGGGGGAGGTCCTGCCCATGGTTGCCAGCCGGTAAACGATCTCCGATTGCAGTTCCGGGGTGAAGTTGGCGATAACCTCGGCCGTCTTGCGGGGGGTGAGGTGGGACAGGATGAGGGCCGCCGTCTGTGGATGCTCGTTCTGGAGGAAGTTCGCCAGCTGGTTCGTCTCGACGGTCTGGAGCAACTGGAAGGCCGAAACCTGCATGGCCGCCTCGCTTGAGGATTTGCTGGGGTAAAAGTCGTCGGTGAAGACCAGGTGTTCTTCCGGTTCGGGCCGGTGGGTTTCAAGCGGGGGGCGGGCGGTGAGGGGGGGGGCACTGTGGAGCGGGCTGGGGGCCGGGCCTGCCAGTAACGGTGCTGTCGGTGCCGGTAATGAGACTGCTGGGAGCGGGACTGCTGGGAGCGGGACTGCTGGGAGCGGGACTGCCGGTAACGAGACTGCCGCGCTGTCACCGCCCGTCAGCAGGCCACTGGCCTCGGCCTGTCGGATTTCCGTGGCGCGGCGCGTGGCCGAACGCATGAGCCAGAGGGCACCCAGCAAAGCCAGGGCCATCAGGCCGTAGCGCAGCCAGAGCTGGAGGTTGTCGCTGAACTGCTGGGCTTCCAGCTCCTCCTCCACCTGGTCCTGGCCCGACGTGTCGAAGCGCGTCTGATGCAGGGCAAAGCGGTCTCCGCGCTCCTCGTTGAACCCCACCGCGTTCTTGACCACCCGTTCGAGGTTCTGCAACTCCTCATCGGTGTAGGGCTGGGCGGGGGGGATAGAGTCCGGGTTTTCCGGGTCGATGGGCGGCAGCTTCTGGTTCAGGATCACCGACACCGTCAAGTACGAGATCGTGCCGCCGTTATGCTCGTTGCGCTCGCGGGTGCGGGTCAGGTCGTAGTTCTTGACGGAGGAGGTGGCATTGACCTGCCCGGCATCATCAACCGGCTCCTGGAGTTCCTCTTCGCTGATGACGGTGGCGCTTTCCGGGTCGATCTGCTCTTTCTCCTGTACGGACCTGGTGAAGTCGAGGGTGGCGGAGACGCGGACGATAGCGTTGCCTTGGCCAAGCATCTGGTCGAGCATGGACTGCCCCTTCTCGGCCAGGCTTGTTTCCATGGCGTGCTGCATCTCGAGCTGGGTGCCGGTGAGCTGTGCATCGGCATTGCCGCTGTTCGGGTTCGAGAGCAGGGTGCCCCGCGTGTCCAACACCGTCACATCAGAGGCCGAAAGCCCCTCGACGGCGCCGGAGACGAGGGCAGTGATACCCTCGATCTGCCCTTCCTGCAGCCGGGCACCGCCCTTGAGCTGGAGGACGACCGAGGCGCTGGGATGGGTCTGGGAGGCCCGGAAGGCGCTGCGTTCGGGTGTGACGAGGTGGACGCGGGCCATTTCTACCGGCCCCAGGCTGGCGATGGTACGGGCCAGTTCGCCTTCCAGTGCCCGCTTCAGGTTCAGCTTCTGCATGAAATCGGTCATACCCAGGGTGCCCTGGTCGAACAGCTCGTATCCGGTCGGCTGGTCTTCGCCCAACCCATCGCTGGCAAAACGGAGGCGCAGTTCGTAGACCTGTTCCTGCGGCACGTAGATGGCCGTGCCATTCTCCTTCAGTTGGTATGGCAGGCTCTCGGACTTGAGGGCCTCGACGATACGGCTGGCGTCGGTCGGTTCGAGTCCGCCGAAGAGCAGGGCGTAGTTGGGTTGGCTGGCCCAGAGGGCGATGCCCACCAGCGCAAGCAGGCCACCGCCCAGCACCCCGCCCAGCGTGAGTTTCTGGACGAGCGACAACCTCCTGAGAAACAGTCCGATCTGCTGTAAAAATGTGTTCATGGGCGAGCGAAGAGGCCAGCGGGGGCATCAGGGGCCACCGTACAGCGTAGCTGCTGTGCGGGGACAGGGGGCAACAGGGGAGGCCGTACCCTTAGACCTGCATCCGCATCAGTTCCTGGTAGGTCTCCAGCATCCGGTTGCGCACCTCGGCCATCAGTTGGAAGGCTACCGACGACTGGTTCAGGGCGATCATCACCTCGTGGACGTTCTCCTGCTCGCCCGAGACGAAGGCGGTGAGTTGGGCATTGGCTTCCAGGGCCTTGCCGTTCACTTCGGAGATGGCCTCGTTCAGTACCTGGCCGAAGCCGCCGTCTGCAGGCGCCTCGCCCAGGGAGGGCAGGGGTAACGGGCCATCACTGAAGAGGCTGGTGGTCCGTTGGCGTTGTAGCTGGGAAACCGTCATGGTGCAGGGGAAGCGGAGGCGTTAGCCCCGGACGTCCAGCCGGTGGCCGAGGGCTGCCGGGTTGAGGTCCTGCTTGGCCGACCCCGGCCCGTAGAGCCGCAGGTGCAGGACCGGCGAGGGCGGGAAGAAGGTGTCGATCATTCGGGCTTCGGCGGGCGAGAGGTCCGGCGGACCCGATGCGGTCGGGGCAGAAGAGGGTGGTGTGAGGACACGGGGGGCGCGGGTGGGCGCTGTCCGCTCCGGGGTCGGGGGCAGCAGCCGGTGGGAAGCAAGGGGGTCGATCATCGGGCGTACAGGGTTGGGAAGCAGGGCAGGGAGGCGGTCGCCCGCCGATCAGATCTCAAGCGTCCGCTTGATCATCTCCTTGGCCGCATGCACGGTGGAGAGGTTGGCTTCGTAGATGCGGTTGGCCGAGATCATACGGGCCATCTCCTCGACCACGTTCACATCCGGATAGGCTACATATCCCTGGGCATCGGCATGGGGATGGGTCGGGTCGAACTCGAGTCGGGTACGGGCCTCTTCCTGCACTTCGGTGGTCGGGCCGAGGTCCATCTCCGGCAGACGGCGACGCAAGGAGGCATTGGCGAGGTGGCGCCTGTCGGAGCCGACAACGTCCAGGGTCATCCGTTCCAGCAACTCCCCAAACTGGCGGTATCGTTCCTCCGACACCTCATGGGCCACCCGCTTGACCTGGTAGGGGGTGCCTGCGGCGGTACGGGTGGTGGTGGCGTTGGCGATGTTCTCGGACGTAGCGCCGAGGGCCATGCGCTGGGCCTCCAGCCCGCGTGCGGCGGTGCGGAAGACCGAGAAATAGCGGTGGTTGATCAGCATAAGGCTACCAGGGAAGCGGCATGGTACGGGCAGGATCAGCCGGGACGGCCCGTGATGGCGAGGCGCAGGCCGCTGAAATGCTCGTGCAGGGCACGGGTGGCAAACTGGGTGCGCATCTGGGTGTCGGCCAGTTCCATCAACTCGTCTTCCAGGATGGACGGGCCGTCTTCCACGACCATACGGGGGGCCACGTCTCCGGGGTCTTGCAGGCTCGGTACGCGGTGTTGTACCTGTTGCAGCGTGTCCTCGAACGAGACGGCGATGCGCTGGTAGCCAGGGGTGTCCAGGTTCGCTATGTTGCTGGCGAGGGCCTGGGTACGCCAGACATAGGCCTGCATGGCATGGGCCAGCAGGCGCAGCTTGGGGGTTTCCATGCGATGTTCCGGATGAAGAGGGTACAGGGGCCAGAACGAAGAAG
>CAZLRO010000262.1:0-4921 GCA_964561865.1 uncultured Rhodothermaceae bacterium
CGCCGACGATCGCCAACGGCGCTTCCGGGTCGGACTGGGGGCATTTGCCAGCTCGGCAGAAGCCGAAGCAGCCCGGCAGCAACTGGCCGGGCAGATTCCCGGCGACGCCTGGGTCATGGTCATCCGATAAAACTCCGCATCCAGACGCATCCCGAACCCTGCCCGAATCTTTCTCCTCCTATCCCCATGCATTGGTTGTTGTTGCTCCAGGACGTCACCCTGCCTGCTGACTCTACGACGGCTGCCCTGCCCCCCCCCGAACCGGTCTCCTTCCTCGAGGTGATCCTGCGTGGCGGCCCGGTGATGATCCCCATCCTACTGCTCTCGCTCGTCATGGTGTTCATCTTCGTCGAGCGGCTCCTGACCATCCGACGGGCCAGGATCGACCCGACGGCCATCATGCAACGCATCCGGGAGTACATCCAGTCCGGCAATGTGAACGGGGCGCAAGCCTACTGCGACGCCCAGAACAAACCTGTCACCCGCATCCTCAAACACGGACTGGAGCGGCTGGGGCGGCCCATCGCCGAGATCGAGGATGCCGTCAACGCCCAGGGCAAGTTCGAGGCGTTTGAACTGAGCAAGCGCGTGAGTGTGCTCGCCAGCGTGGCCGGGCTGGCTCCGATGCTGGGCTTTCTCGGCACCGTCACCGGGATGATCACGGCGTTCCAGACCATTCAGGCCCTGCAAGGCAACGTCAACCCCGGTGTGCTGGCCGGGGGCATCTGGGAAGCCCTCATCACCACCGCAGCCGGACTGGTGGTGGGCATCCCCGCCCTGTTCCTCTACAACTACCTGCTGGGACTCATCCGCCGCATCGTCAACGACATGGAGCGCACCGCTACCGACTTCATCGACCTGCTCCAGGCCCCCGCCCCCCAGCGCCCGGCACGGTACGAGAATACGTACTGAGCAAGGCGGTGGAATGATGGGCAGGTTGGAGACATAGAAACGGGTAGCCACCCCGATCCCGTCTCGCCTGCCCAACCAACCTTCTCCTTCCAATTATAGTCAAATTGACTATATAGTCAATTTGACTATATTCAACTGATTCGTTTCATTGTCTCACCCCGGCTCTCGCCATGCCCATCGACTTTTCAGGCCCGGAGAAGCCCCTGGAGACGTTCAGCCTCTCCAGCATCGCCGACATCACGCTGCTGCTGCTGATCTTTTTCCTGCTCTCTTCCAGCTTCATCCCGCAGATGGGGATTCAGGTCAACCTGCCGGAGGCCAACACCTCGGCCTCGACCGACGAGCAGTTCGTGACGGTGGTGGTGACGAAGGATGGGCAGTTTTATGTAGACCAGAACCCGGTCGTCCGGGACTCCCTGGCTGGGGCGATCCAGGCCGCCCGCCAGCAGAAGACGGCGCTGGTGCTGCGGGCCGACCAGGAAGCGACGGTGGGCGACTTCGCCGCCGTTGCCAGCATCGCCCGTGCCCTCGACCTGCGGGTGCTCATGGCTACCGAGCGCGAAGACACCGGCCCCCGTTAGCCCCTCGCCGAAAGTTCAAGGTTGCTGGTTCGCGGTTCCCGGTTCTGCGTGGTGTTAACTTGGCACCCGGCTGTTTCACCACGAACCGGAACCATGCTCGATCTTCAGGTCATCCGCGATCACCCGGAGCGCGTCCGCCAGGCGATGCGCAACAAGGGCTTTGCCACCACCGACGTGGTAGAGGAGGTGCTGGCCCTGGATGTCGAACGCCGCCAGCTCGTCACCGCGTTACAGGAGGTCCAGACCCGTGCCAACGCGATGTCCCGCGAGATCGGCCAGCTCATGCAGGCCGGGCGTCGGGAGGAGGCCGAGGTGGCAAAAGCCGAGACAGCCCGGCTCAAGGAGCAGATCCGGGCATCGGAGGACGGCGTTCGCACCGTAGAGACCCGCCTGCACCGTGCCCTGCTGGAGATCCCGAACCTCCCCCATCCGAGTGTGCCGGTCGGTCGCACCCCGGAGGAGAACGTACCCGTGTTCGCGTGGGGGGTACCGCCGGTATTCGACTTTTCCCCGTTGCCCCACTGGGACCTGCTGGCCCGGCACGGCATGGTGGACTTCGAGCGCGGGGCCAAAGTCACCGGGGCGGGCTTTCCGTTCTATGTGGGCAACGGCGCATGGCTGCAACGCGCCCTTATCAACTTTTTCCTGGACCTGGCCGTCACGGAAGGCGGCTACACCGAACTCCAGCCGCCGATCCTGGTCAATGCCGACAGCGCCACCGGCACCGGACAACTGCCGGACAAGGAAGACCTGATGTACGAGGTGGCCCGCGACGGCCTCTACGCCATCCCCACCGCCGAGGTGCCTGTCACCAACTTTTTCCGCGACGAGGTATTGCGCGAGGCGGACCTGCCCGTCAAGTTCTGCGCCTACACCCCCTGCTTCCGCCGCGAGGCGGGCTCCTACGGCAAGGACGTGCGCGGCCTCAACCGCCTTCACCAGTTCGACAAGGTGGAACTCGTGCAGTTCGTCCACCCCGAACACAGCTACGAGGCGCTGGAAACGCTGCGGGAAGATGCCGAGCGGGCCTTGCAGCGGCTGGAACTGCCCTATCGCCGCCTGCTCATGTGTACCGGCGACATGGGCTTCACCCAGACGAAGAAGTACGACCTGGAGGTGTGGAGCGAAGGGCAGGGACGCTGGCTGGAGGTGTCGTCCATCTCCAACTTCGAGGCGTTTCAGGCACGCCGGGCCAACATCCGCTTCCGCCCGCAGGACCAGCAGAAGCTCGACTTCGTCCACACCCTCAACGGCAGCGGTCTGGCCTTACCCCGCATTGTGGCGGCGCTGCTCGAAAACAACCAGCAGGACGACGGCTCCATCCGTATCCCCGCTGCCTTACAACTCTACACCGGATTCGAGGTTATCGAATAGTGCCGCCATCAGTTCAGGAAAAAATCATGGTCAAATTGACTATATCCTGAAATGATCGATGGCAGAAACGCCTGTCATACTCCAGTAAAACAGAAAGCCGACGGCACGGAGGCACCGTCGGCTGTGGCCTGTTCGGGCAGGATAACGATCAGAGGATGGAGCGGAACGTAGGCGGCAGCGGGGTCTCGAAGGCCGGGGCCTCGACCTGCGGGCGCTCGGGCGGGCCATCGCCGGTGGCCGCCGTGCCGCAATACTTCGCGTAGGCATTCACCAGGTCCATCGCGATGGCGCTGGCGCTGCGGCCCTCGATGTGGCGGCGTTCGAGCAGGAACACCGGCTCGCCGTCCTTGACCAGCGCCATGAACGGCGACGACGGTGGAATCCCGGCCAGGTGCTGGCGGGCGCGGGCCGTGGCTTCGAGGTCCTGCCCGGCGAAGACCGTCACGAAACGATCGGGCAGCACGGGGGACTGCATCGCCAGGGCTACGGCCGGGCGGGCATTCGCCGCGGCACAGCCACACACCGAGTTGACCACCAGCAACATCGTCTTGTCCTCGGCAAAGGCAGCATCCACCGCCGGGGCATCTTTCAACTCTTCCACGCCCAGGCGCGTCAGTTCCAGGCGCATCGGGCGGAGCAGTTCTTCGGGATAAGGCATATCGGGAATCGGGATGGGTTCAGGAGACACCGCCTGCCACACGGGCAAGGGCAGGTGCGCTTCGAACGAACCATTCGTGTTTTTGATCCGGGCCGACACCCCCTGTCAGCCATGCGGCATCCGGGGCAGGTCCTGGGTCACCTCAGCGGCTTTTACCTTCCATTCGTCCGGGTTTTCGGGAAAGGCAGGGCGGACCTGCTCGACGGCCTGGGCGCCGGCTTCCCGCAGGCGGTCGCCCATCTGGTGGCCGAGGTGCTCTACCTGCTGCTCGACGGCGCTGAGCTTCGCCTCCACCCGGTGCCACTGCTCCTCGGCCCGCCGTGCCTGTTGCCGGGCCTGCCGGGCCAGGTACCGGCGGGACTCCTGGCCGGACTGCGGGGCCAGCAGCATCCCGGCGAGGACCCCCCCGGCAAACGCCACCAGCGCGGTTAGCAATGTGTTATTGTTCTGACTCATCGTACCGAAAAAAATACGTGTTCAGGGGCTTTGCGGTGCATTATACGATGGCTTTCGGGGCGGTTCCCCATGAAAGGGTTGCCCGGCTTGAATCGAGGGCTTATATTCTTCATCAACTTATCGCGTGGAGGCCTGCGCTTCCTTTTCTTTCCCACCCCGCGTTTCTTCTCCGGAAGGAACACAGACCGATTCTGCGATGAAGTCCACTTACGATCCCCGTAAGGTGTGCCCGTTTTTTTCATTTCTGAACGGCGCGCTCCTGCTGGCACTCGTGCTGACCGGCTGCACTTCGCCCCGGGTGGGCGACCTTGCTGCCTACCCCTCCCCGCTCGAAGGCCACCTCATGCCGGAGGAAGAAGGGCCTTCGAAACAGTTGGCAGAAGCATCATCTCCCCCCGTAGTATATGAAGGCCCCGTCGCGGAGGTGGCAGCCCGGCTGGAGGCGGCGGCCCTGGACTGGGAAGGTGTGCCCTATCGACTGGGTGGTACGTCGCGGCGCGGGATCGACTGCTCGTTCTACGTGCGCACCCTGTATAGCGACCTCTTTGCCGAAGACCTGCCCCGGACTACGCGCGAGCAAGTGCTGCGGGGCACCCCGGTCAAGAAGGACGCCCTGCTGCCCGGCGACCTGGTGTTCTTCAAGACGGGCCGCAGCACCCGCCACGTGGGCATCTACCTTGGCAACGGGGTGTTCACCCACGCCTCCAGCTCGCAAGGGGTTATGACCTCACGGCTGGAGGACCCCTATTGGATGCGAACCTACTGGACCTCCCGCCGCATCCTGCCCGTCGAAGCCCTGCTGCCCGAAGCAACCCGCTTTTCCCAGGCCGATGCCCCGGCGGAAGACCCTCCGGAAGCTACTGCCCGGATCGGTTGGGAATACTGAAACAGCTCCGCATCGTGTGGGGAAGCGCCTGATCCTGCCGGATCAGGCGCTTCG
>CAZLRO010000263.1:0-4893 GCA_964561865.1 uncultured Rhodothermaceae bacterium
TAATCTTATTCTCATTCACCTGTAAAAGCAAGGGGGTAACAAAAATTTTACCCCAAGATGTTCCCGCACCCCCTATCGCCCTGGTCACGGAGGCGCGGTGGGTGGCACCGAGGGGCGAAGCCTCGTCTGGGGGCAGGGCTGGTACCGGTGTCTTGCCGTGTGCCTGCCCTACCGGCACCGCCCTGGTCACGGAGGCTTCGCTCCTACTCGTTTTCCCCAAATCTCCCCCGGCTGGCAGGCACAGCCCCTGCCGTGCTGCCGTAGCTTGAAGTTTCACCACCTGCCCAGGCCGTATGGAACTGCTCCAGCACCTGATCGACTTCATCCTGCACATCGACCAGCACCTGGCCGAGTTGACGCAAAAGTACGGGCTGTGGACGTATGCCATCCTGTTTGCCATCGTCTTCTGCGAGACCGGGCTGGTGGTCACCCCACTCCTGCCGGGGGACTCGCTGCTCTTTGCCGCCGGTGCCCTGGCCGCCCTGCCCGATTCGGCGCTGAACGTCCACCTGGTCGTACTGCTGCTGTGTGCAGCCGCCATCCTCGGCGACACCGTGAACTACTGGATCGGACATACCCTCGGCCCGGTGGTCTTCGAGCGGAACTCCCGTTTTTTCAAACGCGAGCACCTGGTGCGCACGCAGGCATTCTACGAGAAGCACGGCGGCAAGACCATCGTGCTGGCCCGATTTTTCCCGATCATCCGCACGTTCGCTCCGTTCGTGGCAGGGGTAGGCCGGATGCACTACGGACGGTTCATCGGCTACAACATCCTGGGCGGTATCCTCTGGGTGGTGCTGTTCACCTACCTGGGCTATTTCTTCGGCAACCTGCCGTTCGTCAAGGATAACTTCTCCCTCGTCGTGCTAGCGATCATCGTGCTGTCGCTGCTGCCCGGCCTGTTGGAACTGCTCCGCCGCCGCAAACCGTCCCCGCAAGGCTCCTGATCCCGCCGGAAACAGGTCGGATTTGGGATTGCGGATGTATCCAGGCACCAAGTAGGGGCGAAGGCCCTCTTCGCCCTCCAAGTACCACCACCCCGAAAGTCCCTCTTGAGAGGGGTGGCTTCCAAATATAGTCAATTTGACGATATTTGGAAGACGGGGTGTGTCGGTACGTTTTTACCTGCATTCACGCCCTATCTTGCACCGCAAGGCGGCAACACACCCCGTCCCGCCCGGCTGGTGCCGTGCGGGCCACTCCGTCTGACGATCTCATGAGATCGTCAAGAGGGGATTTCGGATTTCCCCAAGCCCCTGTTCGCCCTCCAAGCCCCAGGCACCTGTAGGGGCGAAGGCCCTCTTCCCCCTCCAAACCCCAAGTACCAAGTACCAAATACCAAACAGCTATCAGCTAACGGCTAACAGCTATCTTCCCAAGTACCAAGCACCAAACACCAATCCCCCCACCCCATGCCAATCCGTTCTGCAGAAGCCACCTGGGAGGGCACCCTGCCCCAGGGCAATGGCACCATGAAATTTGGCAGTGGCGCGTTTGAAGGCGCGTATTCGTTTGCTTCCCGGTTCGAGGAGGGAAGCGGCACCAACCCCGAAGAACTGATCGGGGCGGCCCATGCCGGGTGCTTCTCGATGGCCTTTTCGGGGGCACTCTCGCGGGCGGGCTTCCCCCCCACACGGGTGCATACGGTGGCGCGGGTCCACCTCGAACGCGCGCCCGAAGGCGGGTTCCACATCCCGCAGGTAGACCTGGTGACCGAAGGCCTTGTGCCGGGCATCTCCCCCGACCAGTTTCTGGAAGTGGCCGAAGCCGCCAAGAAAACCTGCCCGGTCTCGAAGCTGCTGGCCGGTGCCACCATCACCCTCGAAGCCCGGCTCCTGGACTGACCTACTCCATGCGGCAACGTGGCTACCTCGGTGTACTGGGGGCGCTCCTGACCCTGACCAGCGGCTGTGCTGGCTCCTCGGCACTGGAGTCCCCTGCTGCCGGGCGGACGGTCATCTACGAGCCGGGGCTGCCCAACTTCGATGCCGAGGTCATAGCTTCGGTACAGGAGGGGGCTACTGGTCTGGACGTGTACACGGCCATTCCGTATGCCTCCCTGGTCTTCGCCCGGCAGGACAGTAGCTTCCAGGCCATCTTCGAGATATTCATCCGGATCCGGGATGAGGCCGGGCGCAGCATCCTCCATGAGGTCTCGGTGCGCGACACCCTCCGGCTGGCCCGCTTCGAGGCAACACAGGGCTACGAGCACTATCACCGGAAGCACCTCCTGACCGTCGCGCCGGGGGTGTATGGGGTAGAGATCACCGTCGAGGACCTCGGCAGCCATAAACGTGCCCAGCGGCAGGTGCGCGCCCAGGTGCCTGGCCCGGACGCGGTGGCGCTGGGGCGGATCCGCCTCGAAGGCCGCCGTCCGGGCCAGCCTTTCACCCCGGAACTGGCCCTGCACCTGCGGGCTGGCCTCGACTCGCTCCGGGCCACCGTGCTGCTCGGTGCCCATGCCCGTCCGCTCCAGCTCTTCCTGCGCGTCCTGCGGCTCCCCGCCGACACGACGGTGGCTCCTCAGCCGTACTGGCTCCAGCTTTCGGCGGGGTCGCTCTTCTACCGGGGGGTCCGCTACAACGAAGCCGACACGCTGGTGGCGCAACGCCGGGACGCTCCTCCCCAGGTATCGACCACCTCCCAGGTGTTCTCCCTGGCAGGACTGCCCCCCGGATACTACCGGATGGAGGTCGAAGCCCTGCCCGTCGGGGTGAGCAGCCTGCGGGACAACCCCCTCCGGCAGGTGCGCGAGTTCGCCGTCCGCACCCCCGGCTTCCCCCGGCTGACCACGCTGGACGACCTGGTGGCAGCCCTCTCCTACCTGACCACCCGCCAGGAGCAGGCCCACCTGGAGGAAGCCCCAACGCCGCAAGAGAAAAGGCGGCGCTTCGATGCGTTCTGGGGGTCGCTCGTGGCCGACCGCCAGACGGCTACCAACCTGTTCCGGCAATACTACAGCCGGGTAGAAGAGGCTAACCTGCTCTTCACCTCATTCAAGGAGGGCTGGAAGACCGACCGGGGGATGCTCTACATCGTGCTCGGCGCGCCCTACTTCGTGGAGAGCCAGGTCGAAGAGGAGACCTGGAACTACAGCTACGACGAGCAGAATCCCCTGCACCGTTTCGTGTTCGAACGTATCCGGGGCTTCCAGTCCGACACCCCCTTCGCCCACTACGTCCTCGAACGCAGCCCGGCCTACGAACAGGCATGGCGGCGGGCCGTCGAGCGCTGGCGACGCGGCGAATCCCTGTAGGAGGCGGTGTGCGCCTCTCAGGGGCCTGCAACGGGCCGGGGGCAGGAAAACAGCCCTTTCAGCCGGTCGTAGTCCCAGCACAGCAGGTACACCGAGGCCATCAGCATCAGCCCGGTGATGAGCGGCGTCCCGGTGAAGCCGACTCCGACGGTGATGAGGAAGATGTTGAGGATGAGGACGAAGTACATCAGCGCCCCGAGGGCGGAGGTGCGCGGAATCAGGATGAGCACCGCCGCCGTGAGCTGGCACAACCCGATGAATCGCCAGTAGAGGCCCGTCTGGAACATCGCCTCGAAGAAGAAGCCGACGGGGGATTCCAGCCCCAGCGTGGTGAACCGGTTGCCGAGGACTTTCGTCAGGCCCGACGGGGTGAAGCCCACTGCCAGCAGGAGACGGGTACACCAGGTGAACCAGCGCAGACTTTTCATCTGCCGGACCTCGGCGTGCAGTGCGTCCAGATACGCTTCCATAAACCGACCGGGCTTGACTTCAGGATCGTCCCGGTTACGGCGGAGTGTTCCTGCGGTTGCACCCTTGATCTGTGCCGGCAAGAAGGGCAGATGCCCCACCCCTACGGCTCCCGGCGGGCGATGTAGGTGATGGTGAAGGGATCACCCAGCATCCGGACGTATGGCGGGATTGGGTGCACCTCCCCGCTGAAGACCACTGCCAACCCGTCCTGCCGTAGCGAATCAGGAAGGTCAGGAACATTCAACTTCACTTCTCCCTCCTCTGGTCTGGGATAGGTCAACAGCCAGATAGATCCCTGAAGCTTGACATGTCCCTGCACCAGTTCGAGCACGGCCACGACCGAGTCCGGGTCGAAGGTGCTGGTATCGATCCCCGGATCATCCTCGCCCACGATGGTGCCCTGGCAACTGCCCAGCACCCCGGCGGCCAGGAGCGCGAGCAGGCTCAGCCCATAGAGGCCATACTGAAAGGACGCTTTCATCGCACACCTCCTGCGTTTCTTTAGTGTTACTGGTTCTGTTCTGACGTACCCTCCCTCACCGGAGCAGCAGCATCCGCCCCGTCTCTGCCCCCATCGGCGTCTGCAACCGGTACACGTACAGACCGCTCGGCAACCCACCCGCCTCGAACGCAACGACGTGCTCCCCGGCGGCCATCCACCCCTGGAACAGGTGTCGCACCACGCGCCCCAAACCGTCATACACCGTCAGCACCACCGGCACCCCCTCCGAGAGCCTGAACCGCAGCACCGTCGCCGGGTTGAACGGGTTCGGGTAGTTCCCCTGCAGCACCACCGGTGCCGCAACACGGGCCTGCTCCACGAGTGGAGCACTGGGGCAGGGGTTGCCCACCTCGATGCCGTAGTCGGTCTCGGTATCGACCCGTGCGCCGCTGTCGGTCACCGTCACGCGCATGTCGAAATCGGTGGTCATGGCCGCCCCGAAGCTGATCAGGGCTGCGTTCCCGGCGTAGCTCCAGGTGTCGCACCCCACATCGAAGCCCCCTTCGGGGCCGAGGCAGATCGGCTTGTACTGCCAGGAGTAGGAGAAGGGGGGCTGCCCGCCCCAGACGGTGGCCGAGAAGGTGCCGTTGGTGCCGAGGGGGATGCAGGTGGGTTCGCTGGTCGTCACCGTGTACGTCCCCAGGGTAGGCCGGTAGGTCGCCAC
>CAZLRO010000264.1:0-4238 GCA_964561865.1 uncultured Rhodothermaceae bacterium
CTCCACATCTGCAGGTTGAGCACCTCGATGGTTGCGGACGGCCCCTCGTACTCTTCGGGGGTGAAGCGGCTGTCCACGGTGTAGCCAGACGGGGTGTGGTAGGCCACGAAGCTGATGGTGTAGTCCACCGCGCCGTTGGGATGGACCAGCTTCATCAGGGCGAAGTAGCGCCCGTCGATCTCCACCACGTCCACTTCTTCCATGCGACCCCCGCCGAGGCGGTCGCAGGTAGCCTTGGCGTGGTCGTAGAGCTGGGTCTGGGGCGAGGTCGCGCCGAAGAATGCCCCCAGGCGACGGCCTTCCGGGCGCAGGTAGTCCACTGCGAAGACGCTGGTGGCGTTGGTCAGGCCCAGCAGGTCGGTCGGGGTGACGACGTAGGCGCTGGACTGCTGCGGTCCTTCGCCGGGGACGATCCACGACAGGTCGAACGCAGCGGTCTTGGCTGCGACGTGCGTGGCGGTCATGCCGGGCTGGAACAGCAGCGGCGTCGGGGCCGGGTTGAGCACCCGCTGGAGCTGGGCATCCTGGCGGCGCTGGAACAGCCGCTGGGCCAGCAGCAGCGACATGTCGCCCTCGCTCTCCACCCCACCATCGCCTCCGCCCGAGGACTCGGACGAGGTGATGCAGCATTCGGTCTGGTCATCCTCGGCGGCGTCGTTGTTGCCGGGCGTCGAGTCCGGGTCGTCCTGGTCGGCGGCGAAGACCTGGGCGATGTTGCAGAAGGTGCCGACGGAGTCGACCGAGAGGGTGAAGGAGAGCATCAGCGTGTCCCCCACGGCGACGGTCCCGGCCTCCCACAACAGGCTGTTGGTGGCTGCGTCGAAGCTGGCCGAGCCGTCGATCAGGTCGAAGTCCAGGAAGGTGAAGGCCGCCGGCAGGGTGTCGGTCACGGCCACCTGCGTAGCCTCATCCGGCCCGCTGTTGACGAGGTTGAGCTTGATAGTGAGGGTGTCGCCCTGGACGGGGGTGAGGTTGGAGACGTCCTTGAAGAGGCTGACGTCAGCCATTTGGGGCGGGGCGACGGGCGTGACGCAGGCTTCGGCCTGGTCGTCCTCGGTGTCGTCGTCGTTGCCGGGGGTGGAGTCGGGGTCGGGTTCATTGGCCGTATCGACCTGCGCGACGTTGCAGACCTCGACGCCGCCCGGCCCCACGGCGGTGGCGGTGAGGGTGAGGGCTTCGCTGGCCCCGTTGACAAGGGTGCCGACGTTCCAGATGCCGGTGGCGCTGTCGTAGTCGGGGGTCGAGGCCGAGACGAAGGTCAGGCCCGCCGGGAGCACATCCTCGACGGTCACGCCGGAGGCATCACCGGGGCCGTCGTTGAAGACCATCACGGTGAAGGTCACGTTCTCGCCCACCATCGGCGCAGTGGGGTCCGCCACTTTGGTCAAGCGCAGGTCGGCAGGCTCGAGGGCAGGAGTGAGGCAGGCTTCGGCCTGGTCGTCCTCCGTGTCGTCGCCGTTGCCGGGGGTGGAGTCGGGGTCGTCCTGGTCGCTCGACTCTACCTCGGCGACGTTGCAGACCTGCACGTTGGCGGGGCCGTCGGCGGTGGCGGTGAGGGTGAGCACAGCGCTGCCGCCGTCGGGGAGCGTGCCGACATCCCAGACGCCGGTGGCGCTGTCGTAGTCGGGGGTCGAGGCCGAGACGAAGGTCAGGCCCGCCGGGAGCACATCCTCGACGGTCACGCCGGAGGCCTCGCCGGGGCCGTCGTTGAACACGCTCACGGTGAAGATCACGTTCTCGCCCACGAACGGGGTGGCGTTGTCCACGGTCTTGGTCAGGCGCAGGTCGGCGAGGGTGGGCGGGATGGTGATGTCCACGACGTTGCCGAAGCCGGGGAGGAAGTCCTCGCCGATGCCGTCGTCTTCCTGCGAGCCGTGGGCCAGGTTCAGGCTGAAGCTGAAGCCCGCGCCGGGGGTGAAGCCGAAGCCGGGCAGGGTCGAGAAGTTCGCGATGGTGAATTCGAGGTCGGGGGCACCGGCGCTCGGGTTGGCGAATGGGGTGACGGCGTTGGGGATAGCCCCCCCCCAGAAGGCGGCAAACGAGGTGGTAAAGGCGGTGCCGGTGTAGGTGTAGGCCCCGAACCCGGTGAAGGTGGAACTGGCCGCCAGGCCGCTGGCATCGGAGCTGACCCCGATCACCACGTCGAGGCCCGTGCCGAAGGTGGCGTTGAAGTCGCCGTTGGTGTCGAGGGCCAGGGCAATGGCCTCGGTAAAGCTGTAGTCGGCGCGGTCCACGCCGCCGTTGCCGCCCAGCCCTGCCGACGTCCCCCCCGGATCCCCATCAGCATCGGCGTCGCCGCAGATGGTCAGGTCGCAGTCGATGCCGAAGTAGGCGATGTCGGTGGTGGCGTCGTAGTAGAAATAGACGTTTTTGAGGTCCCAGCCGGTGTCGGTGACGCCTGCCGGTACGCCCACATCCACCGTGCCACCGGGGTCCGCGATGGTGACAGCCCCGGAGAGGGCGCCGAAGTCGGCCACAGCGTCGCCGGTGAAGACCGGCTGGGCCAGGGTGGTGGAAGCGAAAAGCAGCGCCGCACCTGCTGCCAGAACAGCACGGCGCAACCCGGTGTACCCGTATTGCATGGTAGACGTCCTTGAAAAATGGTCAGATACAATTCCCCCGAAGTCAGATACGTCCAGAAACAGAAAATTTGCGATCTACATCCTCATTTCGGGGAAAGGCACCTGCAAGATAGCCATTTTTCGCCGGAATGTACAGGCGGGGGTGGAGGCGGATGGGGGATTTGGATCGTTCCTGTTGGGGAAGGCTTTCCCGAAGTTCCAGGTTTTACCGGGGAGCATAACGCTGACCGTATACTGGAATACGACTGTCGGGATGTTCCCTGTCGTTCGTCCGACCGCATGCATACACACTGGAACGCTATGGAAAAGCAGTACACACATATCACCGTCATCCTCGACCGTAGTGGTTCGATGGGGTCTATCCAGGACGATACGATTGGTGGGTTCAACGCTTTCCTTGAACAGCAGAAAACCCTTGCGCAGGAGGCCAGGTTGTCGCTGGTCCAGTTCGACTCCCAGGATCCGTATGAGGTTGTCTACCAGAGTGTCCCGCTGGAACAGGTCCCGCCCTTGACCCATCAGACGTACAAGCCTCGTGCCTCGACGCCGTTGCTGGATGCGCTTGGACGGGGGATTCGTGAGCTGGAGACCAACCTGGCTGAGCTGCCGGCAGAACAACGTCCCGACCAGGTGATGGTCGTAGTAGTGACCGATGGTATGGAGAACGCCAGCCAGCACTTTAGCAAGTCGGACATAGAAGGCATGATCCAGGCGAAGACGACCCTGGATAACTGGCAGTTTATCTTCCTCAGTGCCGATCTTGGGGCTATTCATGAGGCACAGGATCTGGGTTTCCAGCGGCATGCTACGCTGATGTTTCGGAAGAGTGGCCGGGGGAGCCGGGATGCCTGGGGGGTATTGTCGAAAAAGATGCTGGATGTCCGGAGCGTGAAATCGACCCTGTTCGCATTTGGGGTAGAGGACCGGATGCACCCCGATGACCCTTTCCGCGCGCAGGCACCCGACGCGGGGCCGACGGTCATGCCCCTGTCTGTCCGCAACGGCCATCTTTTTCTTGAGCACGAAGGGGCCTTGTGGCTGATCGATACCGGTGCCCCGTCCAGTTTCGGTCGGTCGTCCCGCCTGATCCTGGCCGGGGAGACGTTCCGCCTCGCTGCGGACTATCTGGGGCTGACCCCCGATGCCCTCTCCCGTGTGATCGGTACGCCGTGTGCCGGGTTGCTCGGTGCGGATGTGCTTGGGCGGTTCGACCATGTGTTTGACCTCGCCGCTGGAACCCTCACCCTCTCGACCGGCCCGCTGCATCACACGGGTCGTACGATCCCGCTGACGATGTTTGTGGGGATTCCGATCCTGGAAGTACGTATCGCCGGGGCGGACTACCGGATGTTCTTCGACACGGGGGCGTCGGTGTCTTACCTGCAAGAACCCCTCCTGCAACACTTCCCGGAAACGGGTACCGTGACCGACTTTTATCCGGGTTTCGGGGTGTTTGAAACCGAGACCCACCGGGTAGAGATGCAGTTGGAAGGGCGCGCCGTCTCGCTGCGGTGTGGTACCTTGCCGGACCTGCTCGGTTCAACCCTGCTGATGGCAGGCTCCCGAGGCATCGTGGGCCTGGAACTGTTGCAGGAGGGGCCGTCGGCTACTTCCCGCGCAGTCGATGCCTGGTGTTTTGAACGGGTGTCCGGCAAT
>CAZLRO010000264.1:4248-4892 GCA_964561865.1 uncultured Rhodothermaceae bacterium
AGAGGAGGCATTGCGCATCCGGGCGTCCTGGTTTATCTTGCCCGGCAGGTGATGCGGCGCTCGACACACCTGGCCTGCCGTACACTAACACCTTGTATGATAAAGGTATATATTATAAAGGATTATGTCGGGGTCACCTGTGTCCTCTGCCTCAGCATGTTTTCCAGGGAAGGATATGGTGAAGTTCCATGTTTCGCACCAGGGTTGCACGGATATTGTATTCTGTATCCCTGTTGTCTGTGTGTGCGCACCCTTTACAGGTCAGGTGCCTGAGAGGGGTATGTACCCGATCCTGTTCCACATCTGTTTCTTGTTCTGCTAGCCCGATTTCCATCTATGCCTGCTGCTACCCGAGAACAGGCCATCCTCCTGGGGGCTTTGTTGCACGACATCGGCAAGTTCACCTTCCGCGCCCAGCCGCTGAAGGCGGGTGAGGATCACGAGACCCTGGGGACGTACTTCATCCGCGAGCACCTCGGCAAGTGCAAGGTCCTGGAGGAGCAGATCGAGACCGTGATCAGGGCTGCCAACCGCAGTGTGGGAAAGATCTGGCTGGCCGATGTGACTACGGCCAGGGAGCGGCAGGAAGAAGCGAGCAGTCAGACGCGCCGTCCGCTGATCTCCATCCTCTCACAGGTACGGCA
>CAZLRO010000265.1:0-4888 GCA_964561865.1 uncultured Rhodothermaceae bacterium
TTCGTCGTAGATGAAGGCATCGTCGAACCCGGCACGGGCGGCGTCCTCGCGCGTGGCGGCGTAGAACACCTGGGCCGGGCGTGCCCAGTAGATCGCCCCCAGGCACATCGGGCAAGGTTCGCACGTCGTGTAGAGGTCGCAGCCGGTGAGCTGGAAATGCCCCAGCGCCTTGCACGCGGCCCGGAGGGCGACCACCTCGGCGTGGGCCGTCGGGTCGTTCGTGGAGGTGACGAGGTTCGTCCCGCGGGCGATCACCGTGCCCTGCCGCACGACAAGCGCCGCAAACGGTCCGCCCCGGTGTAACCGGACGTTCTCGACGGCCAGGGCGAGTGCCTCGCGCATGAAGTCCGTTTCAGCCGCCATGATCGGTGTCGGTGGAAGGGGAGGGGGATGCGGTTCGTGGGGCTGGGGCCTCGGTGCTATATTAGCGCAAACCCGCCGTCAGACCAACGCTGCCCCCCGCATGAAACCGCTCGCCCGCCGCACCGAAGCCCTTCGCCAGAGCGACATCCGCGCCGTCACGGCGATGGTCAATGCCGTGCAGGGGATCAACCTGGGCCAGGGCATCTGCGACATGCCCACGCCCGCCCCCATCAAGCGCGGTGCCCAGCAGGCCATCGACGCGGACGCCTCCATCTACACCAGCTACGCGGGCATCGCCCCGCTGCGCGAGGCCCTCCTGCACAAGGTGCAGACCTACAACCACCTTCCCGCCACCTCTGCCGAGGAAGTGATGGTAGGGGTCGGCTCGACGGGCGCGTTCGTGACGGCCATCTTCGCGCTGCTGGAGCCGGGCGATGAGGTGATCCTGTTCGAGCCGTTCTATGGCTACCACCGCAACCTGCTGGAGGTGATGGGGGCCGTGCCGGTGACCGTGCCGATGCGCGGGCGGGACTGGCAGATCGACTTCGACGCGCTGGCCCGTGCCCTCACCCCGCGCACAAAGGCGCTGGTGGTGAACACCCCGGCCAACCCGTGCGGCAAGGTGTGGTCCCGCGAGGAACTGCTGCACCTGCTGGCGCTCATGCAGGCACACGACCTCTGGGCCATCACCGACGAGATTTACGAGTACATGCTCTACGATGGGCGCGAGCACGTCTCGCTGGCGTCGCTGCCCGGCGCGTGGGAGCGCACCATCACCCTCTCCGGCTTCTCCAAGACGTACAACATGACGGGCTGGCGGCTCGGCTACGCGGTCGCCCCGGAGCCGGTCATCGGCAAGATGGGGCTGCTTAACGACCTGTTCTACATCTGCGCCCCGGCCCCGCTCCAGCACGGCGTAGCCGAAGCCTTCGCCCTGCAAGCGACGTATTTCGCACAGATGCAGGCGGACTACACCCGCAAGCGGGCCATGATGGGCGCGGCGCTGGAGGCCATCGGCTTCGACGTGCCCTGGCCGCAAGGGGCCTACTACATCCTCGCCAGCTTCCAGCCGCGCCGGGGCCAGCCCGGCTTCGCCGACGACACCGACGCCTGCCAGACCCTCATCGACCGCGCCGGGGTGGGCACCGTGGCGGGCAACTCGTTCTTCGCCAACCCCGCCGACGGACAGCACTACCTGCGCTTCTGCTTCGCCAAGGAGTTCCCCGTGCTCGAAGAGGCCTGCCACCGGCTCGTGCGGGCGCTGGGATGAAGCAGGGGGCAGAAGACAACCTGGCACGTCCAACACACGCCCAACGTCTGGTTGCCGAACTCGGAGATGAACCAGGTCACCACCGAAAAAAGGTCTCCCGCTCGTTCCATTCGACGTTACCCGCTACCTGACGGATGATGTCGCCGTAGCCGAGTATATGAATGCCGTGCTGGAGCTGGAGGACCCGGATCTGTTGTTGACCGCGCTCGGCGATATTGCACACGCACGAGGCATGACACGGGTTGCCCGAGATGCAGGGCTGGGGCGTACAAGTTTATACAAGGCACTTGCCCCCGGTGCGAAGCCGCCGTTCGACCTGGTCCTGAAAGTGGCGCGCGCCCTCGGCATCCGGCTCGAAGCACACGGGCTGTAATGCAAACAAAACGCCCGCGCCCGGTTGAAAAGCACGGCGAAAAGGATTAGGTTGGCTGCCTCCCGAAACCCATCCTGATCGTCTGTGAAAATCCGCAAGATCTCGGCCTACCGGGTCGAGCTGCCGCTGCACGAGGGCAGCTACAAGTGGTCGGGCGGCAAGTCCGTCTCGGTGTTCGACAGCACCATCGTGCGGGTGGAGACGGACGCGGGCCTCGTCGGGCATGGCGAGGTGTGTCCGCTGGGGCCGTTCTACCTGCCAGCCTACGCCAGCGGCTGCCGGGCAGGCATCGCCGAACTGGCCCCGTACCTGCTCGGCGAAGACCCGCTGCAACTCGACCGCCTCAACCGGCGGATGGATGCCGCACTGAAAGGCCACCCCTACGTCAAGTCCGCCCTCGACATGGCGTGCTGGGACCTGCTCGGCCAGGCGACGGGGCTGCCCGTGTGCGTCCTGCTCGGCGGGCGCTATGGCGACGACGTGGTGCTCTACCGCGCCATCTCGCAGGAGGCCCCGGAGACGATGGCAGGCAAGGTGGCGGGCTACCGCGCCGAAGGCTACCGCCGCTTCCAGCTCAAGGTGGGGGCGGACCCGGAGACCGACATCGCCCGCATCCGGGCCGTCGCGGCGCAGTTGCAGCAGGGCGACGTCCTCGTGGCCGATGCCAACACCGGCTGGAAGATGCACGAGGCGATCCGCGTCGTCCGGGCCGTGCGCGACGTGGACGTGTACATCGAACAGCCCTGCCTCAGCTACGAGGAGTGCCTCACCGTCCGCCGCAAGACCGACCACCCGTTCGTGCTCGACGAGGTGATCGATGGCCTCGACATGCTCCTGCGGGGCCGGGCCGACCATGCGATGGACGTGGTGAACCTCAAGATCAGCAAGCTCGGCGGGCTGACGAAGACACGCCAGGCCCGCGACCTCTGCGTGGCGATGGGGGTGACGATGACGCTG
The DNA here is from genome assembly GCA_964561865.1 of uncultured Rhodothermaceae bacterium. Taxonomy (GTDB): domain Bacteria; phylum Bacteroidota; class Rhodothermia; order Rhodothermales; family CAZLRO01; genus CAZLRO01. The sequence continues at coordinate 2,964 of CAZLRO010000265.1, forward strand.
GAGGATAGCTGGGGCGGGGACATCACCACGGCGGCCATTGCCCACCTGGCCCACAGCACCCCGCCGGAGTTCCGCTTTACCGCCACCGACTTCAACAGCTACGTCACCGTCAGCACAGCCGAGGGGGCACCGCAGCGGGTAAACGGGCGGATGGCCGCCTCCACCGCGCCCGGCCTCGGCATCACCCCGCGCATGGAGGTGCTCGGCCCACCCGTGCTGGAGATCGGGGAATAGTTGGAACAGCCTGACGGCCTTTGGTTAATGCAATTCCCCTTCCCCGGTCAGGTCGGGTGAGGGGCCAGGGGTGGTTGGAGCCCCCTCCCATCCTCCGCTGACTGTCCATCCTCCATCCCCGTGTTAGCCCTTGCATCGGTCCTGCTGGCGGTCGCCCTGCTCATCGTCCTGATCGCCTGGGGCAAAGTGCAGCCGTTCCTGGCGTTCGTGGTGGCGGCGCTGGCGGCGGCGCTGCTGCTGGGCCTGCCGCTGGAGGAGATTCCGCAGACCATCGAGCGCGGCATCGGCGACCTGCTCGGCACGCTGTCCATCGTCATCTGCTTCGGGGCCATGTTCGGCAAGCGCATCGCCGACAGCGGCGCGGCGCAACGTATCGCCGAGACCCTCATGGGGGTGTTCGGACGGCGGTTCCTCCCACTGGCGATGACGCTCACCGGCTTCATCGTGGGCATCCCGCTCTTCTACAACGTGGGCTTCGTGCTGCTCGTGCCGCTGGTGTTCTCCGTCGTCTACCAGTCGCGGCTCCCGGCGGTCTTTCTGGGTATCCCGTTGCTGGCCGGGCTGTCCATCGCGCACGGGTTCCTGCCGCCGCACCCCTCGCCTGCCGCACTCGTCACCCAGTTCGGGGCGGACATGGGGCGGACGCTCTTCTATGGCTTCCTCGTCGGTGTGCCCACGCTGCTGATCGCCGGGCCGCTGTTTGCCCTGCGCCTGCGCCACCTCGAAACCCCTGCGCCGGACTGGTTTGTGCCGACAGAACAGCGTCCGGAAAACCTGCCCGGGGCATGGAACAGCTTCCTGAGCGCGCTCCTGCCCGTGCTGCTCATCGCCGTCACGACGGGGCTGGCCGCCCTGTTCGGGCCGGAGACGCCCTGGCAGCCGGTGCTCGCCTTCGCCGGCCACCCGGTGATGGTGATGCTGCTGGCCCTGGCTGTGGCGACCTTCAGCCTGGGACTGGCGCAGGGCCACGCCCTCAAGCCGCTCATGGAGGGCTACGGGGCCGCGCTGAAAGACGTGGCCCCCATCCTGCTGATCGTCGCCGGGGCGGGGGCGCTCAAGCAGGTGTTTGTGGATGGAGGCCTCAATGCCGAACTGGGCCGGATGCTCCAGGACCTGCCCATCCCGCCGCTGGTGCTGGGCTGGCTGATTGCAACCGTGATCCGCATCTGCCTCGGCTCGGCCACCGTGGCGGGCCTCACGGCGGCGGGCATCGTCGCACCCCTGCTCGCAGCAACGGACGTAGACCCCAACCTGATGGTGCTCGCCATCGGGGCCGGCAGCCTCATGTGCTCCCACGTCAACGACTCCGGCTTCTGGATGTTCAAGGAATACTTCAACGCCAGCCTGGCCGACACCTTCCGGTCGTGGTCACTCATGGAGACACTCGTCGGCCTCTTCGGCCTGCTCTTCGTGCTGCTGCTCGACCTGTGGAGGTGAGGGCGATTTCGGGTTTGGGATTGCGGATGTTCTCCAGGCACCCGCAGGGGCGAAGGCCCTCTTCGCCCTCCAAGCCCCAGGTACCAATTACCACCCCCCGAAAGTCCCCTCTCCCAGAGGGGTGGCTCCTTAATATAGTCAATTTGACGATAATTATAGTCAATTTGACTATATTGGGGAGACGGGGTGTGTGGCGCCCGCTGACCGCAACGCCGGTGCTGGTGCAAACGGTGCGACACACCCCGTCCCGCCCG
>CAZLRO010000266.1:0-4875 GCA_964561865.1 uncultured Rhodothermaceae bacterium
TATTCTAGCTTTTCACGCAGCGAAACGGGAGCGGCGGACCTGGTGGAGGCGTTGTGGGACTGGTAACCCTTTGCGGATTACCCCCCTTGCGTGTTTCCACGGGAAATGTTCATATATTGTGGATAAAAATATCGGATTGGGCCAGCTTCGAACATTCTTCAGGGTTGCCATGATCAAAGTGAAAATTGACAAGTACGGGCGTGTCCATATTCCCCGGGACGCGCGCAAACGGCTGGGGCTGGTGCCGGGTAGTGAACTGAGCCTGCGGGTCAAGGGCCGGACAATGGCGCTGACACGGACGGAGGCGGTGGCTGAAGAACCGGGTGGAGATGGGGTGCAGGCGGTGCTGATGCCGTTACAATGGCATCGTCTGGAGGAGTGGCAGGCGTGATGGTGGTTCGGGCCTACACGTTCAACCCGTTCGAGACGCAGTGTTACGTCTGCCACAGCGCCGGTGAAGCGGTGGTCGTGGATCCCGGGTGCTGGACGCCCGAAGAAGCACAGACCCTCTTCGCCTACTTGGACGCGCAGGCGCTGGTGGTGCGTCACCTGTTGCTTACCCATGCCCACCTGGACCATCTCTTCGGCTGCGCGGCGCTGACCGAACGATACGGGCTGCTGTTCCAGATGCACCGTGCCGACCTGCCGCTACTCGTCCATGCCTCTGAGCAGGCGGCCCGGTTTGGCCTTTCGATCTCCCCGCTCCCCGTGCCCGAACACTTTCTTGTCGAGGGTGATACAGTTGCTTTCGGGGATACGATCTGGCGGGTGCTGCATACGCCCGGCCATTCTCCGGGGTCGATCTGCTTTTATGATGCCCGACATAAATTCGTTATCGGCGGGGATGTGCTGTTTCGCGGCTCCATCGGACGGACCGACCTGTGGCAGGGGTCGCTGCCCGTGCTGATGACTTCCATCTACCAGCACCTGCTAACCTTGCCGGAGGAGACAATCCTCTACCCTGGTCATGGGCAGGAAACCACCATCGGGGAAGAACGACGTACCAACCCGTACCTGCATTCCTGACATCTTAGATGCTCCGGGAGCAATTCAGGGGTTTGTTCGCTATTCCGTGTCCTCAATACTAACGGGCAATAGTGGCGATGTAGCCGGGATGTTTCGGGCCATAAGCCCCTGAATGGAGTTTTTTACGAGTTCGCCCATAGTCCGACAGGCCGCAAACCCTGCATCCTTGTAATGCTCCGCCAGCTGCTCCCCGAGACGGCGCACGTTCTCGTCGGTGGAAATAATGTCTTCCGTCATCACCTCCATCAGGGCCTGAAAGCGCCCGTGGGAGACCCGCACCCGGTTGGCAATCATGGCCCGCTCCTCCTTCTGGTACTGGAGCACGTTCTCCGGAGCCAGCAACTCCAGCGTGGTGCGCACGAAGGGACCATTCTGCGGGAAGAACTGGGGCAGGTACACCTGCTTGCGCCAGTGGTGGCTCTGCTGGTCGAAGTCGATGGGGTGTATCCGGAAGTGCCACTTCTCGAAATCCCGCGTCATGTCGATCACATAGTTGCCGGAGTGCATATCCCCCAGCAGGCACACAAAACAGCGCTCGTTGAACTTGACGAACTCCTTCGCCAGGCGTACCAGGTCGAACCGGGTCAGGGGCATGTCCTCCCGGATGAAGGCATCGGCGGGAATGCCGATGATGTGCTCCTCGATGACGGTGTCCCGGTAGATGAAGTAGCTGATGCGGTTGGGGGAGAGGATGTGCTCCAGTTCCAGCCCGTAGAGCCGGTTGGCATCCATCTGCTTGATGTAGAAATAGTCGAAGTTGTCGTTGAGCCGGTTGACGATGCGGACGCGAAACGGGGTGGTGTTCCCGTAGTTGCACAGGTCTACCCGGTCCACATACAGGTGCTCGGCGATGGAGAGGTCGCCGCTGGCCCGGAGGATAGCATAGGCCAGGCGGAGCTGGTCGTGGATTTCCTGCTGCTCCGTCGGGGGGTAGAACACCGTGGACCAGAGGGTGTCCTGCCCACTTTCGTTGTAGACGGGCACTGCGTTGGTATAACGCAACAGGTCCCGATGCCGGATACCTTCCGAGTAGATGCGTCCGTAGCGCAGCAGGTAGGCCCGGAGGAAGTCGCTGACGGGATAAACCTCCTTCTTGCGGCTGATGAGATTGCGCATAGGACTGGGCTGGGTCCAGGCAGAAGCGCATCGTGTGCGCGCGGTCTGGACGATGGGCTTAGGGGGTACGCTGCCAGCGGGCGCGGTCTCCCTCGACGATCCCCCACGTATCGGCAAAGCCCGCCGGGACCTCGATCACGAACCGGGCCGGGGCGGTGGAGGAGATGCTCTCCGGCGAGAGGGGCCGGGTGTACCGAGCGATGGTTACAATGCTGGTATCGGCGCTGAGGAACATCAGATCAAGGGAGAGTGGGGTGTTCGCCATCCAGAAACGCTGGGGTTCCTCGCGGTTGAACAGGAACAGCATCCCGCTGCGGTCGGGCAGGGTGGTGCGTTGCATCAGTCCGCGCGCCCGTGCCGAGTCGGTGTCGGCGATCTCGATGGCAATCTGGACGAGGGTGCTATCTCCCCGCCGAAAGTCCAGCGTTCCCTCCTGTTCAAAAGGGATGGTGGTGCTGGCCGGTGGTTCCGTCGCAGGGGCGGTGTCGCCGCTGGTCTGGCAGGCCGAGATCATCAGCAGGACGACCCACGCCCAGGGCCGCAGCGGTTTGATCAGGGAAAGTATATACATGGAACAGGCGGATGTTTGGAAGGTCTCATCGCTGCGTTCCGACGGGAATGACAGCCCGTTTCCAGCGGATGCGGGCACTATCGTCGATGCCGTGCTGCTGGGTGAACCCGGCGCGTACCTCCACGACAAACTGCACTGGCCCGGTCGAAGGAATGGTTTCCTCGGAATAGGGACGGGTGTTGCGGGCTATGTTGACGATACCTGAATCCGGGGCTACAAACAGGATGTCGAGCGAGAGGGGGGTGTTCTTCATCCAGAAGGTACGGGGGCGGGCGTCCGGGTTGATGAACAACATCCCCCCCCGTGCGGGCAGCGTGGTGCGTTGCATCAGCCCGCGCATCTGGGCCGAGTCGCTTTCGGCGATCTCGATGGCGATGCGGGTGATGATGGTGCCGTCGGGCCTGAGGAAGTCGAGGTATCCGTCCGGGCGGAAACGCAGGTCGGGGGAGGCCGGGGTGCGGGGTTCGGAGGGTTCGCAGCCCGTCAGGGCCAGCAGCAGCACCAGCAGACCCATCCACCAGCCACCAGCCCCTGCGCGGAAAGCTGTCATGGAGAAACGTAACGATTGCAGGTTATCGGGGATCGCCGCCGCAAGTTAATGCAACCACGTCTGATCCTGTGCAACAAACCGTTCAACGTGCTGTGCCAGTTCACCGACCGCAGCGGACGGGCGACCCTGGCCGGGGTGGTGCCGGTGCCGGGGGTCTACCCGGCGGGTCGGCTGGACTACGACAGCGAAGGGCTGGTGTTGCTCACCAATGCGGGGTTTCTCCAGCACCGCATCGGCGATCCCCGGTTCCGATTGCCCAAGACGTACTGGGTACAGGTGGAGCACCTGCCGACGGAAGCGGCCCTGCACCAACTGGCCGCAGGCGTCTTCCTCAACGACGGCTGGACGCAGCCCGCCCGGGTACGCCAGATCGCGGCGCCTGCGCTGTGGCCGCGGGTACCCCCTATCCGGGAACGCCACCATATCCCGACAGCATGGCTGGAGCTGACCCTACGGGAAGGCCGCAACCGGCAGGTGCGCCGCATGACCGCCGCCGTCGGGCATCCTACGTTGCGGCTCGTCCGCACGGCCATCGGCCCCTGGTCGCTGGCGGGACTCCCTCCCGGTGCCTGGCAGGAAGCTCCTTGTCCCCGCACCCCGCAAGCGCTGGCCCAATTCCTGCAGCAGTGGGAAGAAGGATGAAAGGGGCGCTGCCCTTCCCAGTGCTGAGGATACCCCAGTGACGCTCGTGTCAGCCCCGGAGGGGGCGTTTGCTGCGGGGGGGGGCCAGGATTTCCTGGAGGAGGATCGCATCCCGCAGGTAGTCGGGTTTTCGAAGCAGGGCCAGCAGCGAAGTGGGGCGTCCCCCCGGTGGCGTTCCGGAAGCGGGTTTGGATACAGGCCGGCGTTGCCGGGGGGCCGTCTCGGGCACAAAGGCCTCGCCAGTCTGCTGCTCGAACGGATCCTCCAGCGAGAAGTCGCGGTAAGCCTGGTTCTCCCTGCGGAGGTGATCGGCGTTCACCTCCGCATTCTCAAACGCATCGTCATACGTAGGACGGGCAAAGGTCTCCCGGCCCTTGACCACCGGGCTGTGCATTCCTTTCGGCACCTGGCCGCTGTGCAGGCCACTGGGTATATCTGGGCTGTGTAACCCCTTCGGCACCCGGCCGCTGTGAAGGCTCTCCGGGACTTTCGGCGCGTGCAGGCCCTCTGGCAGATGACCACTCTGGAAATCCTTGGGCAGACGGCGGGTGTGCAGTCCTTCAGGCAAGCGAGCCGAGGAAGGGACAGAAGGCTGGGGTTGGGGAGGGGCTGTGGGACGCTGGCGCAGGGCTTCCTGAATCTCACGCAGGGCTTCTTCCAGGTCGCTGGAGGGGGCCGGACGAGGTTTCGATGCCGGAGGAGACGGCTTCGGCGGCTGTTTCTGTTTGCGCCCGCTGAGTACCTGATACAGCAGGTAAAACGCCAGCAGTGCCAGCGAGGTCAGGGTTTCGACATCCATAGAGGCCAGGCCGGGTTGGGAACTACCCAATCTAAGCGCGCCGGAACGCCTGGGCAACCCTCGCCGCCAGATGCCTGAACCCTCAGCGCGGGATGACCTGCCGGAGGAAGGCTATCGACTCCGGGCTGAGGGTTGGCGCAATGGGCAGGTGGGGCATCCCTTCCATCAAAA
>CAZLRO010000267.1:0-4869 GCA_964561865.1 uncultured Rhodothermaceae bacterium
GTAGACATTTTCTACAGCCACCGTCCCGACCCGCAGACGCCCCTGGAGGAGACGATGGGGGCACTGGATTTCATCGTGCGCAGCGGGCGGGCACTCTATGCGGGCCTCTCCAGCTACACCCCCGACCAGACCCGCGAGGCCGTGCGGATCCTGCGGGCGCTGGGCACCCCCTGCCTGATCCACCAGCCCCGTTACAGCATGTTCGACCGCTGGATCGAGCATGGGCTGCTCGACGTGCTGGCCGGAGAAGGGGTCGGCTGTATCGTGTTCTCGCCCCTTGAACAGGGGTTGCTCAGCGACAAGTACCTGGGGGGCATCCCGGAAGGCTCGCGGGCTTCCAAGCCGCATGGCTTCCTGCGTCCCCACCAGATCACGGACGAGAAGCGGTCGAAAGTGCAACGGCTGAACGACCTGGCCCGGCAACGGGGGCAGACGCTGGCCCAGATGGCCCTGGCCTGGGTGCTGCGCCATCCGACGATGACCTCGGCGCTGATCGGGGCCAGCCGCATCGCCCAGATTGAGGAGGCCGTCGGGGCACTCGACCAACTCTCCTTCTCCGATGGTGACCTGGCGGCCATCGAAGCGATTCTGCGGTAGGGCAGGGGGCTGGCTTGGAGATGCCGTACCCCGGATTTACCTTCCAGGGTGCCTTGTCCCACCTTACCCTTCTGCTGTTCCATGCCTGTCTTGTCTGGTGTCCTGTACGGGTTCATCCGCAGCGGCTGGTCGGGGGTGTTCGTGCTGGCCCTCAGCCTAGCTGCCTGCACCCCGCCTGCGCCGCCCGCCGCGATGTCCCACGCCCTCATCCCGTTGCCCGCCTCGGTCGAAATGGCCCCATCGGGTTCCTTCATCGTCACCGACTCGACGGTGATTCTGGTGGAGCCGGGCAACGCCGAGGTAGCCCGGATCGGGCAGGTGCTGGCCGGGTTGATCCGGAACCGCCCCGACCAGATGCCTGCCGTCGCCGAATCGGCCACGCCGCTGCCGGGCAGCATCCACCTCACCACGCAGGGGGCGGCAGACTCGCTGGGGGCCGAGGGCTATGCGCTCGCCGTCACCCCGGAGCAGATCACCCTGGTGGCGCCGCAGACCGCAGGGTTGTTCTACGGGATGCAGACCTTGCGCCAGTTGCTGCCAGCGTTCGTCGAATACGAGGCCGCGTTTGCCCAGCCGATGCCCGTCCCGGCGGTCACGGTGGTGGACCGTCCCCGGTTTGCCTGGCGCGGGGCGATGCTGGATGTGGCCCGGCACTTCATCCCTCCTGCCGACGTCCGGCGCTTTATCGACCTGATGGCCCTCTACAAGCTGAACCGCCTGCACCTGCACCTCTCCGACGACCAGGGCTGGCGCATCGAGATCACCGCCCGCCCCAATCTGACGGCACATGGCGGCACCACCGAGGTGGGGGGGCGTCCTGCCGGGTTCTACTCGCAGGCCGAATACCGCGACCTCGTCGCCTATGCCCAGGCGCGGTACATCACCCTCGTGCCCGAAATCGACCTGCCCGGCCACACCAACGCGGCGCTGGCCTCGTATCCGGAACTGAACTGTGACGGCGTGGCCCCTGACCTGTATACGGGGATTGAAGTGGGCTTCAGCACCGTGTGTGTTGAGCAGGAGGCTACATTCCGGTTCGTCGAAGATGTCGTCCGGGAGATCGTGGCCATGACCCCCGGCCCCTGGTTCCATATCGGCGGAGACGAGGTGCAGAAGCTCACGGCAGACCAGTACCGGCGGTTTGTCGAGCGCGTGCAGGGGATCGTCCAGGCACACGGCAAGCAGGTCATCGGCTGGGACGAGATCGCGCACACATCGTTGCTGCCCGGTACCCTCCTGCAACACTGGCGGCCCGAAGGCTCCCAGGAAGGCATCGCCGCGTCGGTTGCAAAGGGCGCACAGGTGATCCTGTCTCCGGCCAACAAGGTGTATCTGGACATGAAGTACGACAGCACGACCGTGCTGGGACTGAACTGGGCCGGGAACGTCAGCGTCCAGACGGCCTACGATTGGGACCCGGCGATCCAACTGCCGGGGGTGTCGGAGGCAGCCATCGTAGGCGTGGAGGCCCCCATCTGGTCGGAGACCCTCCGGGCCTGGGCCGAGTTCGAGTACATGGCCTTCCCCCGGCTGCCCGGTGTGGCGGAGATTGGCTGGTCGCCCGCTGTCGCCCGCGACTGGAACACCTACCGGCTCCGGCTCGGTGCCCAGGCCCCCCGCTGGTCGGCCCTGGGGATCAGCTACTACCGCGCCCCGGAAGTCGCCTGGACGGAATAATCCTTATCTCTACTGAGCAACGTGGCAGTAACCTCCAGCGTCGAGATTGCCCCGTCGCTACATTTCTCGCAAGGACACGAGGGCGATGACAAGGAGGAGAGGGTAGGGCATGGGAGAAGGGTGGCGACGTTCGCTTCCTGCTGATCCTTTGGGAAGCGGGTTGTAAGGTTTCCAGCCTTCGTTCGACCCTCTGGTAACGAAACGCTTTCCGGGACGGGTGGTCCGACTTGCGGAAAGTGTATCTCTTCCCAGACGACGACGGCCATGTCTCTCCGCCTCCTTGCGCTTGTGTTGGGCCTGCTGCCCGCCTGCCTGTATGCACAGGACCCGGCCCGTGACCCGTTGCTGCTCTACCCGGAAAACTACCGGACTGTGTTCGAGAACGACCATGTGCGCGTGCTGGATTTCCGGCTGGCGCGGGGTGCCCGCGAGCAGACCCACGAACACCCCCGTCATGTGGCCGTCTTCCTGACCGATGTCCGGATCATGTTCACCTTGCCCGATGGGCAGCAGCGGCTTCGAGAGGCCCGTGCCGGAGACGTGGCCTACAGCGAGCCGACGGCCCATGCCTCCGAGAACATCGGGCCTGCGGATGCACACGGCATCCTGGTCGAGCTGAAATCTCCACAGGCGGGTGCCCTGACCCAGCCGGTCCGGATTGACGGGACCGGGCAACTGCCTCCGCCGTCACCGGGGCAGATCACCGCCGTTACCCTCATTCATGGGCTTCCGGGGCGGGAGGAAGACCTCAAGGCCCATCTGCTTTCTCTGTCCGCCCCCACCCGGGCCGAGCCGGGCTGTCGGCTGTACGACCTCTACCAGTCTGCCGACCGGAAGCATGAGTTCATGCGGCTGGAGGTCTGGGACAGTGCCGCCCACCTCGAAGCCCACAAGCAGACGCCGCACCTGCGGACCTCTTTTGAAAAACGCCAGCGCGAGGGCTGGACCACCGAGATCATGGTGTTCCAGCGCGCCGAATAGCGCCAAAACGAACGACTCTGGAAATGATGAGACGTACCTGTATCCTTGTTGCAGCCCTTGCGCTGGTCGTCGGGTGTCGGGAACAGCCCCGGCCTGCTGACACTGGGGGCTCCGTCCCGCCCGACCCTGTTGCTGCCCCGGAGCTTCGGATCGAGCGACTGGACCCCCGGCTGGATGCCCTGATTCCGCCGGGGACCGTCGTGGAACGGGTGGTGGACGGCAACACCTGGAGTGAAGGGCCGGTCTGGGATCGCCGGGCGCAGGCGCTGCTCTTCTCGGATGTCCCCCGCAATGGCATCTATCGCTGGACGGCGGACGGGGGCGTGACCGAAGTTCTGGCCCGCAGCGGGTATACGGGCGACGCGCCGTTTGCCGGTGCAGAACCCGGGTCGAACGGGCTGGCGTTCGACCCGCAGGGCCACCTGCTCCTCTGCCAGCATGGCGACCGGCAGATCATCCGTCTGGAGGCCGACGGGCGCCGCACCGTCCTGGCCGACCGGTTCGAGGGCCAGCGGCTCAACAGCCCGAACGACCTCGTCCTGGGGCCTGACGGGGACCTGTACTTTACCGACCCGCCGTTTGGCCTGCCCGGCAGCTTCGACGACCCCACCAAGGAAGTCGCATTTCAGGGGGTGTATCGGGTACGGCAGGATGGGGCGGTGGAGGCGCTCGTCCGGGACCTGGAGGCTCCGAACGGGATCGGGTTCTCTCCGGACGGCCAGACCCTGTATGTGAGCAATGCCCTGCACCGGCGGCCCGTCTGGATGGCCTATCCGGTGCTGCCGGACGGCACCCTGGGGGCGGGGCGGGTCTTTGCCGAGGCCAGCGCCTACGTCCGCGACGGCGAGGGGGTGCCCGATGGCCTCAAGGTGGACGAACAGGGCAACGTCTTCGCTGCCGGTCCGGGGGGCGTCCACATCTATGCGCCCGACGGCACCCGGCTGGGGCGGATCGTGACCACCGTCAAGACGGGGAACGTGGCCTGGGGCGAAGACGGGCGGACCCTCTTCATCGCGGCCAACCACTGGATTCTCCGCGTCCGCACCACCACACGGGGTGCCCACTTTCCCCAGTAGCCGCTCTTTTGGGATGACACGGGGCTGTCGCACGGGCGTCGGAGCTTATGCCCCGGTCCATCCAACCAGGGCACTCACATGGAACCACGTTTGCCCCGGCGACACGGGCGCGGGGCGGCCAGCAATCCGGCCAACCGCTTTGAACGCCTGCACGTGCAGCCCGACCCGGCTACCTGGGACGAAGACGAACGGCGGCAGGTCTCCACGGCGTTCTTCGAAGACACCTCTCGTGCGGTCCTGGCCGAAAACCACAGCCCGGACATCCCGTTCACCTATGGCCTGAACCCTTACCGGGGCTGCGAGCACGGGTGTGTGTACTGCTACGCCCGTCCCACCCATGAATACCTGGGGTTTTCGGCGGGGCTGGACTTCGAGACGAAGATCATGGTGAAGTCGCAGGCACCGGTGTTGCTGGCAGAGGCGTTCGAGAAGAAACGCTGGGTGCCGTCGGTGATCACCCTGTCCAGCGTCACCGACCCCTACCAGCCCGTCGAGCGGTCGCTGGGCCTGACGCGGCGGTGCCTGGAGGTGCTGCTGC
>CAZLRO010000268.1:0-4841 GCA_964561865.1 uncultured Rhodothermaceae bacterium
TGCGACCTGAAGGTCGACTACGGGGAAAAAGACGAACCCGAACTCATGGGGGTCGAGGGGGGACTCCGTCACCCCGTACCGGGAGGTCACCTCGGCGGGCAGCCCGGCCTGCCGGAGGCCCAGCCGCTTTTCCAGCAGCCCGGCCAGGTAGGGCGCTTCCCAGAACCGGGCCATGAAGTTGGTGACGTAGTGGAAGGCCCCGCTCCGGGCCAGCAACTGTCCCAGCAGCGTCGAGCCGCTGCGGGGAGGGTAGCAGATCACCACCAGCGGGTGTGTCGGGGGCAGGGCGTCGCGGATCAGCGCAGCCTCCAGCGGTGCCCAGGCCCGGTTGGCTTCGGCCAGCAGGGCCTCGAACCCGTCGTCCGGGGCGAACGATCCCACCCGGGGAGCCACGTCCCAGCGACGCGGGGGGCGGAAGGCGGGTGCAGACGGCGTCATGCGGCTTGTTTCCGGGGATCGGGGGCAGAGAGCCAGCACGGGTGCAACGTGGCCCCTGCCCGGATGAAGGCGTGAAACCCGGCCCGTCGGGCGGCCACCTCGTCGGTCGCGGCATCGCCCACATACACCGCCTGTGCCGGGGAAACCTGAAAATGGGCGCAGACCTGCAACAGCCCTTCCGGATGCGGCTTGCCCTGCGCCACATCCTCCTTGCCCACGACCAGCGGCATGATCCCGGCCCAGACGGGATGGGCCAGCACCGACTGCAAGGCCGTCCGGGTGTTGAGCGAGACCACCCCCAGCGGACGCGCCCCACGGGCCTGGAGCAAGGCCAGCAACCGGCGATACACCCGAACGGGGTAGAACCCGGCGACCTCGGCTTCGGCCACAACGGCACACAGACGCTGGAAAACCCCTTCCCCGTTGACGCTTCGAATCCGGCGCAGGTTGGCATCAAGACCCTCGGTGCGGTGCCAGACAGCCCCGACACGGGCGGCCTCCAGCGCCACCTGCGCCCGTAACCGGTCCCAGTCCACCGACAGCGACACGAGGGTCCCGTCGAAATCCACCACCACCAGGGCGGCGTCCCGGATCAGGCGGCCTGCCGTTGACTCCATGTGTTCCCCCGGATCAGCTTCGGCGCACGGTCTACCCCGCGCACCCAGTACAGGTCGGCCTCCAGCGCATTGTAGGCGGGCATGGCCGGGATCACCGCGTCGAAGGCCAGTTGCACGTACAGCCAGGGCATGTTGCAGCCAGCGGCGCTGAAGAAGTTGCTGGTCGTGTAAAACCGCCCGATGTTGATCTCCGTGACACATGGCACCCCAGCGGCATTCTCTTTCAGGTCCACCCCATAGACGCCATGCGGGATCGGGTCGATGGCCTGCACGGCCCGCGTGGCAATGTCGTTCACGTCGTCGCGGTGGACGGTACGGGCGATGGAGGGCGAGGACGACTGCCCGCTGGGCATCAGGTTGCCGAACAGGTATTCCACCCGCTCGCGCGCCATCGAGGTGACCAGCCGCCCCCGGTGCCACAGGCCCTGGAAGGCAAACTCGGCCCCCGGAAGGTATTCGCAGACCATGAAATCCTGCGGCGACAGCCCCTTGCTCACCTCCCAGTAATGGATCCATTCGCGGGCCTGCCGTTCGGAGCAGACGGGCAAGGCGGCCCTGGAACCGGCCCCCCGGCTGGCCCGGACCCACACCTGCTCCCCCCGCTCCAGCAGCCGGGTCACCGCCCGCGACAGTGTCTCACCGCCCGCCACCGGAAACGACAGCGGCACCGGCACCCCCGCCTGATGCCACACCCGGTTGGACTGCACCTTGTCGTGGCAGGTCTGGATGGCACCGGGCGAGGGCAGAAACAGCCGCACCGGCAGCGCGTCGCGGTGCGCCGAGAGAAAGGCTACTTCCGGATCCGGCTGGGCGTGCAGCAGGTCGATTCCCTCCCGGTCGAGCAAGGCCCGCAGGGCGGCGAGGTAGTCCGGCGCGTTGCAACGAGGCAACCGGTAGCGGGCCTCGACGTCGGCGGTCTCCAGGTGATACGGGTTGGTGTCGGTACCCACGAGATAAAACGGCTCGCTACTCATCCGCAACGAGGCGATGAAACTCTGGCTGGCGTTTCCCCCCGCACCGGTGACGAGAATGCGTTTCATAAGCGCTGTTAGCTGTTAGCCGTTAGCTGTTGGGGCTTGGTGCTTGGATAAATCCGCAATCCGCAAGAGATTGCCACGTCAGGGTCCATCTCATGAGATCGACCATGATCGACCATGCTCCTCGCAATGACATGATCCGCCATCCCAAATCCTCCCTCACGCGGCATGGGCGACGGGGGTGCTGTGGCGGTTGGCCGTCTGGAAGGCCACGGCGCGCAGGGCCACATCCAGCACCCGTGCCCCGTCCTCGCCGGTGATGGGGGGTTGCTGCCCGGTGCGCACCGCTTCGAGGAACGCTTCCAGTTCGCAGCGCAGGGGCTCCTGGTGGCGCACGTACACGTCGCGCACGAGGTAGCTGCCCGCATCTTCCGAAAAACGGCTGCACGCCTGCACGTGCTGCGTGAGCAGGTTGGCCCGGACGAGCTTGTCCGCCGTGATGACCTGGATTTCGCGCGCCTTGTAGGGGGTCACCCAGTTCGTCGTGATCTGGGCACTGGCCCCACCGCTCATCCGCATCAGGATGGAGGCCGCATCCTCATACCGGGCGATCGACGAGGAGGACACACAATAGACCGCCTCGACCGTATCCTGCGTGAGGTGGTGGACCAGGTCGATGTCGTGTACGGCCAGGTCGATGATGACCCCGGCATCCCGAATGCGCGGCGGCAACGGGCCCACCCGCATGATGTTGATTGCGAGGATTTCCGCCGGATCAACGGCCTGGCGGATGGCCTCGATGGCCGGGTTGAACCGCTCGACATGCCCCACCATGAGCACCCGCCGATAGCTGTTGGCCACGCGCACCATGTGCTCGGCCTCGGCCAGCGACGCGGCAATGGGCTTCTCTACGAGCACATGCAGCCCCTGGCGCAGGGCCATCAGCACTACGTCGGCGTGCGAGGTCGTGGGCACCGCCACCGTGACGGCTTCCACCCCGGCATCGTGAAGGGCTTCGAGAGACGAAAAGGCGCTACAGTGGAACTGGGCGGCCCGTTGCTGGGCAATCGCAGGGGCGGCATCATAGACCCCGACGAGTTCGCAGTGGTCCAGCTCGGCATAGACACGGGCATGGTTCGCACCCATGCTGCCGACGCCGATCACTGCGGTCCTGATCGTGCGTTTCATGCAGGGGAAGTATGGACCGGGCACTCCGCACGGGTGAAGCGGAAGGGCACGGTCGGGTGAGACTACGCCGCACTCCGCCCCACATCTGCCGTGCCAACTCGCGTATCCGCCCTGTTTCCTGCGGTTTCGATGCCGCAACCCGATGAAACCGCAGTTCTTTCCGTTCAGAAAGGCAAAATGTTCTGGGGATCAACCCTGCCGGACCTCTCCTCCACCACCCGCACCCCGTTGTCGCTGCCACGCTCGTGAGATGGAAGTTGAAATATCGTCAATTTGACTATATTATCGTCAATTTGACTATAAAACGCTGACTATAACCCACTGCCTGCTAAACGCTCTGTTCCGGATGCGGCGTTCAGGCATCCATCTCCTCCGCGCTCTGTTTTGGCGGGGCCGAGGCCATGTGTTCGCGGGCGAGGCGGTCGCCGTAGTGGGCGAGCAGTTCTTCCACCCGTTGCGGCTGCGCCGACGCCACAATCAGACCCGCATGGTGTTCCTTGTGCAGCCGCCAGACCACCTCCGGGGTGTCGTAGCTGGAGAGGTCGGGGTAAGCCTCCCGTGAGAGGCAGGTGAGGATGCCCGCGTGCTGCCGACGCGCTTTGGGCGGCGTGTAGGGCTGCTGGCGGGCCTCGGCCACCTCCAGCTTCGCCCACTCGCCCCACAGGTTCACCCCGGTGGCGTGCTCGATCATCAGGTCGATGTTGGCCCCGCCGACGCGGGCGGCGATCTCCAGGAAATAGAACTGCCCGTCGGCATGGCTGTGGATGAACTCGCCGTGCGTGACGCCGCGCACCATGCCGAAGGCCTCGATCAGCTTCCGGTTCAGCCCCTCCAGCGTCTTCCATGTCGGCGACTTGTAGTCCACCGTGCGCGTGGCAAACACCCCGCCGCCCTGGTAGACCGACATCGGTGGCTGGCCGTACTTGCTCACGGCGGTGAACACCGGTGTCCGATCCCAGACGAGCGAATCGACATGGTAGACATCGCCGGGCACGAACTGTTCGAGCAGGAAGAACGACTGCTTGTCGCCCAGCCCGTCGAGCGCCCGCCAGAACGCCTCGGACGAAGTCAGCTTGCGGATGCCCATCGCGCTGGCCTCCGAGCGCGGCTTGAGCACCCAGGGGGGTGAGACGTGCTCCAGGTAATACCGCAGGTCGTCGTAGTTGAGGACGTGGATGAAGTCCGGCACATGGAAGCCCGCTTCGAGCGCCCGCACCCGCATGGCCAGCTTGTCGCGGAAGTAGCGCACCGTTGTCTCTCCCATACCGGGGATGCGCAGGTGCTCGCGCAGCATCGCCCCCACCGGCGTGTCGTACCCGTCCATGGCGATGATCCGGTCGATCTTGCGCGTGCGGGCCAGGTAGCTGACGGCGTGGAGGGTCTCGGTGTTCGTGCCCAGGTCCGGCAGCAGAAACCGCTCGTCGATCACGTGCATCGGCCAGGGTTCATCGGCCAGCTTGGGCCGGGTGATGAGCAGGACGCGGCAGCCGAGGCCCTTGAGGGTCTCCAGCAGCCGTACTCCCTTGAAGTGGCTGGCCAGGCACAGGATGGTGGTCATGGAAAAAGCAGCGTGGGTGACTTGACAATGAAAACCCGATCCCGTATCGTATGGTTGCAGATG
>CAZLRO010000269.1:0-4767 GCA_964561865.1 uncultured Rhodothermaceae bacterium
TGTCCTTGCGAGGAGCATGGTCGATCAGGGTCGATCTCATGAGATGGACCCTGATGAGATCGACCACAAGCCTGCCCCCTGTCATCCCCCGTCATCCCCGCGTAGGCGGGGAGTAGGCGGGGGTGGCAATCTCTTGCGGATTGCGGATCATGTCATTGCGAGGAGCGTAGCGACGTGGCAATCTCTTGCAGATTGCGGATTTGGGATTGGGAAGGCAGAACGTCCTGTAGGGGCTGTAGGGGCGAAGCATCCGTAGGAAGGGCTATGCGGTTCTGGCCGGCTGCTCGCAGGAGAAAGGCGCAGTCGCTGCCCTGGCGGGATGCTCGCCCGCCTCGGCTTCGCCCGCCCTTCGCCCGGTCCCGCCGCCAAAAGATCGTGGGTAGGTAGCCTTTCCTATGCGTAAACCGCCCGAAAAGCCCCGTGCGAAACGGAAACCAGGGCTATGGCGCGGCTTCGTGGATGAACCAACTTACCGGCAGATGCGACGATCAACCACGCGCACCACTGCAACACCACCTGTTTCCATTTCAAAACATGAGGTTCACCATGAACACACGCATCTTCACCCGCGCAGCATTGTTTTCGTACTTGCTGTCGCTCCTTGCCACCGCTGGCTTCGCCCAGAGCAACGACATCATTGATGCCGCCAGGGTTACGTTTCAAAACGCCATCATTACCGAGACGTTGAAGCAGGCATGGGTTGGAATCGTTACCCCGTGCAAGAGCTCCACATGGGACAACGGCGTTGCCCTCGTTGCTAAGGTTGAGGGGGTTGAAAACCTCTCGCTGCCCGAAGTGTTGGGTGGCAACGACCTGATGTTCGTCTACCTGTCCGAGGAAGAAACGGGCCAGGGGAGTACTTCCAGCTTGCCCAATGGGTTTTACACGGTCTCGATCCACCGAGCCACAGACGGGACGCGGTCCTACACGGCCCAGTTCAAGGATGCAGCCGACAAAACTGTGGCCGAAGCGCCTGCCGAGGTGTCGCGTATGATCATGGACGGGGCTACCCCCGGCGTGGATGTGGCCGTCGAGCACAGCGAGAGGAAGATTGAATGGTCTGTGCATGTCTGCCCTGATAAGGGTTGTGTATGGGTTACGGTAAGCATCGAGCTGAGTTTGTTTCAGGTAGCGAAGCCTAGCCGGGCACAGGGTTACCCTATTCGTGAAGAGAGTGTGAAAGGGAGCCTCCAGCAGAATCGCGAACGGGTTGCTGTGGACATCGACCTCGAGGAGAGCTACCCGAACCCGTTCAACCCGACGACCACGCTCCGCTTCTCGCTGCCCGAGACGATGCCCGTCACCCTGCGCGTCTACGACCTGCAAGGCCGCGCCGTCGCCACACTTGTCGAGGGGGTGCGCGAGGCCGGTACGCACACAGTGCAGTTCGACGGCACGCACCTGGCGAGCGGGACGTACCTGTACCGGCTGGAGGCGGGTGCCTTCAGCCAGACGAAGCGCTTCACCCTGGTGAAGTAGGCGGGTGCAGCAGGCATTTTGCCGACACTGGTGCCACTACCCTGCCGGGCCGCGAGGTTCGGCAGGGTTTTTTGGGGGTATCAGGAGGGGGGAGAGAGCCGTTCCAGAAAGGCTTGCAAAGCAGTGCGAAGAGGAGGTAGATGGACTTGTATGATGCGCCAGACGATCTCGTAGTCGATGCCGAAGTAGTCATGCACTACAATATGGCGCGACCGGGTGATGCGTACCCATTCGATCTCGGGAGCCTCTTGGCGGAGGGGAGGTGGAACACGTCTGGCCGCCTCTCCCAGCACCTGGAAGTTGCGCAGCACCGCGTCGGAGGTCTTGCGGTCGGTAACAAACTGTGCGAAGTCGAGGCCCTGGGTATAGGCCAGGATGCGTTCGACCGCCTCCAGCATGTCGCCGAGGAGCACAGGTGCGGCGCGTTCAGACATCGATGAGGTCTTTTTCAACGTAGGGGCGCATCCGGGGACTGAGCGCCTTCCATGACACCAGGTCCACGGGGTGATCCAGCAGGGCCTCCAGTTCCAGGGCCAGGTCCACAATCTCGAATCCGACCGGTTGGCTGAATTCCACCACCAGGTCGATGTCGCTGTTGGCATGGGCTTCGCCACGGGCGAGCGAGCCGAAGATGCCGAGTCGGCGGAGGGGATAGCGGTGGAAGAGGTCAGCCCTGGCCGTTGCCAGCAGGTGCCGGATGTCTGCAAGGGTGCGCATGGTGGATCACCAGGTGATAGTTCCCGCTTGTACCCCTTATGGAACAGGTCGTTTCTGGGTCGTTCGATGCGGGCCACCTGGCGAGCGGGACGTACCTCTACCGGCTGGAGGCGGGTGCCTTCAGCCAGACGAAGCGCTTCACCCTGGTGAAGTAGGCTGGTGCAGCAGGCCCATCCTGATCAGCAGGAAACACGGCCCGGTGCCCGGAAACGGACGCCGGGCCGGGCTGTGTAAACCGGAACCCGCCTTGCGGGCATCCGGTAACAAGGGCCATTGACGGCAATGCCTACAAAAAGGACCCTTATGGCTGTGCTTAACATTCGGAGTCTGCCCGATGAGGTTCATCGGAAATTGCGGGTGCGGGCAGCCCGTGCAGGACGCAGCATGGAAGCCGAGGCCCGTGCCATCCTGACGGCGGTCTGCCTTGAGGATACAGAACCCGTCTCGGCAAGCCAACTGCAGGATTGGATTGCTGCACTGTACGGGGGAAAGAAACCGGAAGGGATCGTAGAGACTTTCCTCATGGAACGCCGTCAGGAGGGGATGGAAGGATGACGGTGCTGGGTGCTTCGGCGCTGCTGGCCTTTTTGTTTCGAGCGCCGGGCCATACGCAGGTGGCTACCATTTTCCACGAAGCCTGTATTTCGGCGGTGAACCTGGCCGAAGTGTTAGGGCGCTTCGCGCGCGATGGGCAGGAGGTAGCGCATGTCCTGGAGCGACTGATGACCGCAGGCCTTGTAGTGGTGCCTTTCAGTAGGGAGCAAGCGGTGCGACCGGCGGCCTTGCTCCCCATCACCCGTCCCTTCGGGTTGTCGCTGGGTGACCGGGCTTGTATGGCCCTCGCGCTTACGCTCAACTGTCCAGCCATGACGACTGATCGTACCTGGCTTCAGGTGAAAACAGATGTCACCGTCCTTTCCATTCGTTGAAGACATCTGGCGAAAGCGCTTTTTCACCGCGTATTCCGTCGTTCGCGCCTGGTGCCTCCGGTTTCCTGCGTGCCCATCCCGTATCTTTACAGCCTTCCGGCTACCGTAATTCCGACATGCCCATGGACGTGTACCAGCCGCGCCACGCGATCCGCTTCGTCACTGCCGCCAGCCTGTTCGACGGGCATGACGCGGCCATCAACATCATGCGGCGCATCCTCCAGGCCAGCGGCGCGGAGGTGATCCACCTCGGCCACAACCGCTCGGTGCAGGAGGTGGTGGACACCGCCCTCCAGGAAGACGTGCAAGGCATCGCCGTCTCGTCCTACCAGGGCGGGCACATGGAGTACTTCAAGTACATGCACGACCTGCTGCGGGCGCGCGGGGCGGGGCATATCCGCATCTTCGGCGGCGGCGGCGGGGTGATCGTGCCGGAAGAGATCGCCGAACTGCACGCCTACGGCATCGCCCGCATCTTCTCGCCCGAAGACGGCATGGCGATGGGCTTGCAGGGGATGATCAACACGATGCTGGCCGAATGCGACTTCTCGACGGCGGAGCTGGGTGAGCCGCCGGGGGTCGAAGTGCGTGCGCCGGGGGCGCTGGCCCGCCGCCTGACGCAGGTGGAGCAGGGCCGGGATGTGGCGGTGCTGGTGCCTGCCGAAGGCGAAGCAGCGTCTCCGGCAAATCCGCAAGGCGACGGCAGCCCGGTCCCGATCCCCCCTCCACAAACGGCCGTCCGGGATCCGCAACCCGAAGCCCCGGTGCTCGGCATCACCGGCACGGGCGGGGCCGGCAAGTCCACGCTCACCGACGAACTCGTCCGCCGCTTCCTGAACGACTTCGCGGACCTGCACGTCGCCATCCTGTCGGTCGATCCGACGCGGCGCAAGACCGGCGGGGCGCTCCTGGGCGACCGCATCCGGATGAACAGCATCTACGGGGCGCACACGGCGCGGGTGTACATGCGCTCGTTCGCCACACGGCAGGCCCACCGCGCCCTCAGCCAGGCCCTGCGCCAGAGCATCGACGTGTGCCGTGCCGCCGGGTTCGACCTCATCCTCGTCGAGACGGCGGGCATCGGGCAGAGCGACACTGAGGTCGCCGAGCTGGTGGACGTGTCGCTCTATGTGATGACGCACGACTTTGGCGCGCCCACGCAGCTCGAAAAGATCGGGATGCTGGACGTGGCGGACTTCATCGCGCTCAACAAGTTCGAGAAGCGCGGTAGCGAGGACGCCCTGCGCGACATCCGCAAGCAGGTGCAGCGGAACCGGGGCCTGTTCGGGCAGCCATCCGAGGCGATGCCGGTCTACCCGACGATGGCCTCGCACTTCCACGATCCCGGCGTGACGCGGCTCTACCTGGCGCTGCTCGACCACCTGAACGCACGCCACAACTTCCAGCATCCGTCCACCCGCTACCGGCTCGACGCCCTGCCGTCTGCGGAAGACCGTCCGCAGGCGCTGATCCCCCCGAAGCGCCAGCGTTACCTGGGCGAGATCGCCGAGGGGTGCCGCAGCTACCGCCAGTGGGCCGAGGCGCAGGTGGGCTATGCCCGCCAGTGGGGGCAGGCCGTCGGCGCCCGGCAGCAGGTGGAGCGCTGGGCACCGGAGGACCAGGCACCCCTCGTGGCCCGTCT
>CAZLRO010000270.1:0-4746 GCA_964561865.1 uncultured Rhodothermaceae bacterium
GCGGTACCCGGCTTCCTCCACTACCCCATCGCCGGTTGCCTGGATGGGGGTTCCCAGCGGCGCGGCATAATCGGTGCCGAGGTGTGCCCGGACCTCGTGCAGGACCGGGTGCAACCGCGTCAGGTTGTAGGGAGACGAGATATGGACCACCTCGACGGGGGCCATCAGGAAGGCACTGCGCAGTGCCCGGCCCTCCTCGTCGTAGTAATGGGCCACGCTGTCCTGCACGAACCGGAAGCCGTAGTATTCGCGCCCCCGGTGGCGGAACCGGGCAGCGAGGATGGAATCGGGGCCATAGGGCTTGCCCTCCACGTACCGCCGTTCGTAGATGACCTTGAACTGGTCGCCCCGCCGCACCCGCGAGAAGTCGATCTTCCACTGGAATACTTCAGCCAGCGACTCGGCCATGCGCGGGTCCAATCCCTTGTCTACAAATGCTTGCCGCAGACTGGTGCGGACACTCCCCGACACGATGCGCTGGGCGACCTGGACCTCCCGGCTCACCTGCCGCACCTGTACCCGTGTGAGGTCGAGCACCAGGTAGCGCAGAGGATCGGGGTCGAGGATCACAAAGCGGGTCGGCTGGCGGCCAAAGCGCGGCTGGTAGCGCCGATACACCATGCCGGGCCGGAGACTGTCCGGGTGGATGAAGAGGGCCACCTGCTGCAACAAGGAGTCGACCCGTGCGGATGGCACACCCGCCCCGGCAAGCACCTCGGCCAGGGATTGCTGCGGGGTCATCACGGTGTCGATGGCCCCGAAGGTTGTGGTGGTGATGCCGTAGCGGTCGATAGGGTCCGAGGCCGTCCGCACCTGCACGGGCGGCGGAGGCGGCGGTGGCGGATGCACCTGCCGCTCCACCCACGCACCCAGGCAAGCGGCCAGCACCGCCAGCAGGAACATGAAAAATAAAAACTTCCGGGCGGGCATGACTGCTCGTCTTGAGGAAGGGAATAGACCAGTGTTCGGGACGTGGCGCGGCCATGTCCGCGAACATAGGCAATCGTCCGGAACACGGAAAGGCTTAATTCCGTCGCCTGCCAGGTTTGCAGAACGCCTGTGCCACCGTTTCGGTTTCAGGCTATCGTCCGTCCCGGCTACCCGGCGGGCGCAGGGGTTTGCGGCGGGCCTTGCTGCGGCTACGAGCACGCTTCTCGGTCGCGGCCTCTTCAGGCGAGACCAGGCCCATCATCTCCTGAAAGGCGGCAAGGGTTTTTTCTTCCCAGAACCCATCCTCGTATTCGATCCAGATGAGGTTCTGGAAGATATCCAGCTTCTGTACGGTCCCCCGTCCATGGGCCGTGACGACGGGGGTATCGACCCGTGGAAACGCCCGCAGCATGGACATGTACTGTTCGAGTTCGTAGTTCAGGCAGCACTTGAGCCGCCCGCACTGCCCGCTGAGACGCACCGGGTTCAAGGGCAGGTTCTGTACCTTCGCTGCCGAGGTAGTCACCGGCTTGAACTCCTGCAACCACGTCGAGCAGCACAGCTCGCGTCCGCAGGAGCCGATGCCGCCCAGGCGGGCCGCCTCGTCGCGGGCACCGATCTGCCGCAGCTCCACCCGGGTGTGGAACCGCCGTGCCAGGTCTCGCACCAGCTCGCGAAAATCCACCCGTTGCTCGGCGGTGAAAAAGAAGGTGACCTTCTTCCCGTCGAACTGCCATTCGACATCGACCAGCTTCATGGGCAGGTTCATCCGATCGATGGCCCGCCGGGCAATGAGGAAGGTCTCAGCCTCGCGGGTACGGTTCTGCTCGCCCTGCTCGACGTCCTCCAGCCCGGCCAGCCGCACCACGTTGGGAAACTCGGCAGATGCTTCCAGTGCCCTCGATTTGAGGCGGAGCTGGACCAGCTCGCCCGTCAGGTGGACGGTGCCGAGGTCTACCCCCCGGTCGGCCTCCACGACCACGCGGTCGCCCGTTTGCAGGTCCAGGCTGCGGACGTTGCGGAAGAAGTCCTTACGCCCGCCCTTGAAGGTGACCTCCACGACTTCATGGACGACCGGTGGCCCGCCAATGCCCAGGTCGGTCAACCAGTCGAAGACCTGCAGGGCCGGGCACCCACCGGTGCCACAGCCGCCGGTGCTGCACCCCCCGCTGCCGCAGCCTCCCCCCTTGCCACATCCGCCGGATCCACACGCCATGATGTTCTGAAAGGTTGTTCGTCGTTACGACTCAGTACGCGGCCAACGAGACGGGGTTCTCCACGAGCGGCACATACAGCCGGTCTTCGCCGCCCTGTCGCATGGCCTTTCCCAGTTGCTGTGCCAGCACCGTGAGCACCAGGGCCGTGTGGACGTTACGCTCAATCAGTTCGATGGCCTCTTCGACCAGCATCACCATGGCGTCGAGGTCGGCGTCCGGAAGACGCGTGCAGAACCGCACCACCGAGGCGTGCTGATCGACGTTGACGAGCGGAGCAGCCTCGCCGAGGGCACGGTAGAGCATCAGGTCTCGCACCCATCCCAGCATCAGTCCCAGCGTGGATTTGACAGCCTCACGCCCCTGCTGTCCGAAAGCCTCGATCTGGTCGGCCAGCTTCTCGACGTGCCCGGTGTAGGCGTTGCGGAAGAAGTCTACCATCTGCTGCCGGTGGACCCGCAGGTCCGCGTTCTCGGCCAGGTCGCACGCCCGGCTGAAGGAGCCGTCGGCCATCCGGGCCAGCGGCCCCGCCTCCGACGGCTGGGCATGGCCGCCCTGCACCAGCGCCTGTTCGAGCACCTCCACCGGCAGCCGGTCGAACCGCACCTGCTGGCAACGGGAGAGGACAGTAGGCAGAACCAGGTCCGGGCGGCTGGTCGTCAGCAGAAACAGTGTCTGTGGATTGGGTTCTTCCAGCAGCTTGAGGAACGTGTTGGCCGCCTCCACCCGCATCAGCTCCACGTCGGTCAGGACCACCACCTTGTACCGCCCCTCGACGGGCTTGAAGCTCATCATGCGCCGCAGTTCCCCGTTGATATGCTCTACCTTGTACGAGGCCTGCTTGTTCACGGCTTTCGTCGTCTCCCCCAGCACCGGCTGCCGGACGAAATCGACCGTCGCGTAGGCGTTTACGGCCAGACGCTGGAGCCGCTCGGCCACGTCGGTCGGCTCGGCGTCGTTAGGGTAGGGAAAGAGCACCTGCACATCCGGATGCAAGAGGTGCCGCACCTTGTGGCAGGCGTTGCACTGTCCGCAAGGGTCGGCCTGCGTGCCGTCGGACTGCTGGCATTGCAGCGCCTGGGCGAAGGCCAGTGCCACAGCCCGCTTCCCTACCCCGTCCGGCCCGTGGAACAGGTAGGCATGGGCCACCCGCCCGGACTGGATCGCCCGGCGAAGCGCCTCCACCACCCGTACCTGGCCGATGACCTGCTGCCACATCGGGGCCTCCGTTGCTGTCGTATCCATCCAGTATTGGGGTACCAGCCAAGTTACGCCGTCTTCGATGCCGGGCAAGCGGCCCGGCATCTTTCTACCAAGGCAGCACATGAAGAAATCGTCGAAGCCTGCGGCAAGGCGGTCCGTACATTGCGTCCTGCAAGGGTGATGCCGTACCTTTCGGGTTGCACTGGCGCGGT
This sequence comes from uncultured Rhodothermaceae bacterium, assembly GCA_964561865.1. Lineage (GTDB taxonomy): Bacteria > Bacteroidota > Rhodothermia > Rhodothermales > CAZLRO01 > CAZLRO01. The sequence goes on from CAZLRO010000270.1 coordinate 3,560, forward strand.
AGCTCAGGTGGTCAGAGCGAAGGATTCATAACCCTTAGGTCGGCGGTTCAAGTCCGCCCCGCGCCACGGAAAAAGCCGGACCCATCGCTGGATCCGGCTTTGTCGATTCTGCCCAATCAGTTGTTTATACAAATTTTTCCGGTCCTGGATTACATGCTTTCCCAGTACTCGGCAGGCATGTCCTGGGCCAGCAGCAGCCCGCCCTCGGCCCCGGCGTAGAGCGGGTCCTGGGTGGTGCGCACCTTGAACAGCCCGTAGGGTTTGAGCATCTCTTCGAGCACCCCGGCGATGCCGTGAATCTGGGAACCACCCCCGGCGACGAAGATGTTTTTCTTGACCTGCTCCTGGAAGTCCGGCTCATACCGGGCAATCAGGTCGATGGTGGTTTCGACGATGGAGGGCAGGATGCTCTCGCAGGCCGACTTGATGTCGTCGGTGATGTCGAGGGGGGTGAGCACCCCGCCGACGGGGACTTTCACGTTGATGCGGCCCTTGGAGTCCCCAACATAGCCGTATTGCTCCTTGAACCCGCGCACCATCGTCTCGCTGAACGAGGCGTTGGGATAATGGTCGCGCAGGCGTTCCATGAGTTGGCGGTCCACATAGTCGCCGGCGGTGGTGAGCGTGCGCTGGTCTTCTTCGAGCGGCATCGTGCCGTGCATGATGCAGAAGTCGGTGGTGCCCGCCCCGATGTCGATGATGAGGGCGTTGTCGAGTGCCCCGATGCCATAGGCCACTGCGAACGGTTCGGAGACGACCATCAGCGCGTCGGCATATTCCTTGACGGCATCGCGGATTGCCAGCTTGTTGACCTTGAGGGCTTCAGCGGGCACCCCCACGGCAGCGTAAATCTCCTGGGCTTCCCCCGGCCCTACCAGTTCGATGAGGTGATGCAGCAATGCCCGCACGGCTTCCATGTCGCGCCCGGCGCCGTCGCGGATCACCCCGGCTTCGAGCGGGCGGACCAGGTGCAGCGAGAGACGGTGTTGCAGGGCTTCCTCCCCGAAGAGCGTGCGGTTGCCCAGCATACGGCGGGCTACAAAGTCCTTCGGCCACCCGACATAGCTTTCCAGCCAGTGCCGCTGGGTGTTGCTGGCGGCAATGACGCTGCGGGAGGTGCCCAGGTCGATCCCAATGTAGAGAATGTCGCTTTTTTTGGATGCCATGTTCCGTTACTCGCTGGTGTT
>CAZLRO010000271.1:0-4295 GCA_964561865.1 uncultured Rhodothermaceae bacterium
TCGCGGTCATCAGGCTCCACAAGCTGGCCAACGACATCAGCAATATCATTGGCGGCAGGACCACGCACCCCCTGAGGCTTGTCCCCGGGGGTATGGCCAAGCTCCCCACCGAGGAGCAACTCGAAGGCATCGTCAAGGACTGCGAGGAGGCCCGCGAAGACCTCTGGGCGACGGCGAAGCTCATCAAGTCGCTCGAGCCCCAGTTCGTGGACTTCGCCCGGGAGACCGAGTTCATCGCCCTGGTCCATCCGGCCGAGTATGCCCTCTATGACGGGCAGATAGGCTCCACCGACGGCGGCGAGTGGCCGGTCACGGCATACCGGGAGATTGCAAACGAGTACTGCGTGCCGCAGTCAACGGCCAAGTGGTGCCGCCACAACCGGGCGGGCTACATGGTCGGGGCGATTGCCCGCTTCAACCTGAACCTGAAGTCGGAGGGCGAAAACTACCACCACAAGAACGAGGCGGTGTTCAAGGGGGTGGCGCGGGCGCTGCGAATGGCCGTCCGCCGCGACGCCGCCAGCGACACCGTGCCGAGCACTAAGGGGCTGCTGTAAACCTGTTCACCATGACCGTCGCCGTGCTCCAGTACAACGCAGGCAACATCCGCTCCGTCCTCAACGCGCTGGAGCGGCTGGGGGTGCAGCCGGTGCTCACCGACGACCCCGCCACCCTCCGCGCCGCCGACAAGGTGATCTTCCCCGGCGATGGCGAGGCCCGCTCGGCCATGCACTACCTGCGCACCCGGGGGCTGGACGTGCTCCTCCCCGCACTCACACAGCCGGTGCTGGGCATCTGCATCGGCCTGCAACTGTTCTGCCACCACTCCGAGGAAAACGACACCGCGTGCCTGGGCCTCTACGACGTTTCGGTGCGCCGCTTCCCCCCCACCGGCAAGGTGCCACACATGGGCTGGAACACGGTGGAGACAGTGCATGGACCCCTGTTCGCCGGGCTGCCCGACCATCCGTACTTCTACTTTGTCCACAGCTACTACGCCGCCTGCAGCCCGCAGACCACCGCCACGGCCCACTACCTGTGCCCCTTCAGCGCTGCACTGCAACGCGATAATTTCCACGCCGTGCAGTTTCACCCGGAGAAAAGCGGCGAGGCCGGGGCTGTGCTGCTGCGAAATTTCCTGCGTCTGTGAGCGTGGTGCCGCCGCTCCGCCATCAACTCACGGCTTCTTCTTGACGGTCTTGCCGGGGGAGAGAATGATGGTCATCCGACGGCCTTCCATCTGGGGCGACTGGTCTACTTTGGCAACATCCGACAAGGCTTCAATAAAACGGTTGAGCAACTCAGTCCCGTGGGCCTGGTAGACGATGGCGCGGCCCTGGAAGCGCACGTAGGCCCGGACCTTGTCTCCTTCCTCCAGAAAGGTGCGGGCGTGTTTGACCTTGAACTGGAAGTCGTGCGTATCGGTATGCGGGCCGAAGCGGATCTCCTTCAGCTCGGCGGCATGGGCGTTCTTGCGGGCTTCCTTCTCCTTCTTCTGCTGCTCATACCGGAACTTCCCGTAATCGATGATCTTGCAGACCGGCGGTTCGGCGTTGGGCGAGATTTCGACCAGGTCGAGGTTGCGCGAACGGGCCAGCTGCAGGGCCTCGTCCCGGCTGTAGATGCCATGTTGTCCCTGGGGATCAACGACGCGCACACGGGGGGCGCGAATCTGCTCGTTGATGCGGACGTCGGGGGTTGTAGCGATGGTGGTCTCTGGTTTAAGTGATCTGGTTGCGCCCGGTACGTCCAGAAAATCCCGGAGGGCGCTCGGTTCAAAACGCTAATTTAATGCCTGGAAGGTTGTTTTGTTTACTTCAAGAATCGGTTGGGCCGCCAGAAGGATAAGTATTCCAGCCCGCCAACGGGATGCCATCGGGAGGCCATCCTGGGCAATCCTGTTCGGTTAACCGGCGCTGCAATGGGCAGGAGGTGCTTCCCCGGCGGCTTCATCCTATGGACGGCTTGCTCGCGTGCTCCACATGCCCGCTTCGTTCGAGGCTGCGCCACGTATTAATGAGCCATGCCGCATCGTGCAGGCCAGTTTTAGGGCGCGGGAGGATGTGAACTTCCAGACTGACGGGGCCTTCGAAGCCAGCGACGTGGAGGAGGCTTAGCTGTTCCTGCCAGCCAATCTCGCCCTGACCGAGCGGCTGCGGCACCCACTCCCCGGCCTCCCGGCGCCCGTCGGCAGCCCGGACCAGCAACACCCGCCGCCCCAGGGTCTCCAACCCGACGCGGGGTACTTCGCCCGATTGCCAGGCAGCCGCGGGATGCCAGGCCGCTCCCACTGCCGGATGATCGACGGCTGCGAGCAGGGCCGCCACAGCGGCACCGGTAGGATGGGCCATGCCCGCCTCGTTGAGCACGGCGAGGTTCAATCGATGGCGGGCGGCGGTACGACCAGCCCGACGCAGCGCCTCGGCCACCAGCGACCGGTCCACCACCGCCTCCGCTGCAAAAGCCGACACCACCACGAGCGGACAGCCGACCCGGTGGCAGAAGGTGCAGGTCTCCTCCAGCACCGCCAGGTCGTTGAGCCAGGCCACCCGGTCCGACACCGGACCTTCGAACACCCCGGGCACGATGGCACAGACGGGCAACTCAGCGGCGGCCAGCCGCCGTTTCAGCCGGGCTTCGTTGACAAAGGGCACCCGCTCCGACAGCCCCCCCACCGTACGCAACTCCACCCCCTCCAGCCCCCAGAGCAAGGTGTAATGCACAGCCCGATCCAGGTCGGTGGTCACGGTATCGGTAAGCCAGGCAGGGAGCATACGCACCAGAGCAGGCACAACCACGGGAGAAGAAGATGGCGAGACAGCAGCGAAAATACAGGATTGCAGCAGAGCATCGAAAGAGCAACCAGAGCAAATCCAAACGGACTGCGGTAGGAAACCAGTCCCCGAACAACCGCCGCCAAGAACCAAGTAGCCAATCCCCGGTATCACACGTCGTCGCTGGCCTCCCAGGCTGACACGATCCGGTATTTCCCGGATCCCGTTTGCGAGAACCTGCACATCAAGACCCCGAAAGCGAAACATGGATTACCACCCCAAGCCCCTCAGGAAAGCCTCTATCAGCGTGGCCTTCATGGTCGAGACACTCCGCAAGGTGAGCGCAATGCCCGTGGAAGCCGTCAACGAGGTCGATGCCGAGGCACGGACCATCGCGGAGAGCAACCTGCACCGACCAGGATTGGCTCTGGCTGGCTTTCTGGAGGTGTTCACCCACCAGCGGGTGCAGATCCTCGGCAACACCGAATGCGGATACCTGCGGCACCTCGACCCGGATGCACGCCGCGAAGCCTTCCGGAGACTGCTCCGCTTCCCCATCCCGTGCATCATCCTCACCGAGAACAATGACCTCGGCGAGGAACTCCTGACCATGGCCACCGAGGCAAACCTGCCGGTGTTTCGCACCCCGGTGCCCTCTACCGACTTCATGTCGGTCCTCTACGATTTTCTGGGCGACCAGTTTGCCCCGCAGCTGTCAACCCATGGGGCGCTCGTGGATGTGTACGGCATCGGACTACTGCTGATCGGAAAGGCCGGTATTGGCAAGAGCGAACTGGCCCTCGACCTGGTCGAGCGCGGACACCGCCTCGTGGCCGACGACGTGGTGATGATCACCAAAAAGGGAGAACAGGTGCTGATGGGGACGAGTACCGAACTCGTGCAACACTTCATGGAGGTGCGCGGGCTGGGCTTGATCGACGTGCGGGCCATGTTCGGCGTGCGGTCGATCCGCAACCAGAAACGGGTGGAAATTGTCGTCAGCCTCGAAAGCTGGGATGCGAACGAGGAATACACCCGTATCAGCATGGTGGATGACTTTTACGAGATCCTGGGGGTGGAGCTGCCTCTGGTGCACCTGCCCATCACCCCCGGCAAGAACGTGACCGTGCTCTGCGAGGTGATCGCCATGAACTACTGGCTGCGCCACTACGGCTACGACCCCGCCAAAGTATTCTCCGACCGCCTCTCCGAACACATCCGTACCAAAGGCACCACCATCCCAACCCGCAGCGTCGAGTACTTCGAGCACGACTACGAGTAAACGAGGGCTTGGGAAGAGAGTCGTTAGCTGTTAGCCGTTGGCTTTGGGCTATTGGAGGCTTGGGGAAAGTAGCCGTCTGCCATCCGTGATCCGTTATCCGAAAGCTGTTCACGTCTTTAAGCCGTTTGCTGCTTTATCTTCATCCAGCAGCTAACCGCTATCCGTTAACAGTCCCGTTGCTGTATGGCATCGTACCCGTTCCAGGAGATTGAAGCGAAATGGCAGGCGTGGTGGGAGGA
>CAZLRO010000271.1:4305-4736 GCA_964561865.1 uncultured Rhodothermaceae bacterium
CGCAAGACCTTCCGCACGCCCGACCAGGTCGATACCACAAAGCCCCGGTTCTATGTCCTGGACATGTTCCCCTATCCGAGCGGGGTGGGGTTGCACGTGGGGCATCCGCTCGGCTACATCGCCACGGACATCCTGGCCCGGTACAAGCGGATGCGTGGCTTCAACGTGCTCCACCCGATGGGCTTCGACGCCTTCGGCCTGCCCGCCGAGCAGTTCGCCGTCGAGCACGGCGTACACCCGTCCATCACCACCGGGCGCAACATCGACAACATGCTGCGCCAGCTCAAGGCCATCGGCCTGAGCTACGACTGGGACCGCTGCCTCGCCACCACCGATGTGGACTACTACCGGTGGACGCAGTGGATTTTCCTGCAACTCTACCACAGCTATTTCGACCCGGATGTACAACGGGCGAGGCCCATTGCAGCTCT
>CAZLRO010000272.1:0-4696 GCA_964561865.1 uncultured Rhodothermaceae bacterium
TCGGGATGGACCTGTTCGACTTCGATGACACAGCGGCAGTGTTGGGTGTGGTGTTCATTGCAGGTGCCATCGGGCTGCGGCGGTGGGCGAAGGGATTGTTTCTGCAACAAATGGCCTTTGCCATCAGCGTGACGGGGCAGGCGACGCTGTTGTTCGGGCTGGCGGACCTGCTGGACGAAGCGGTCTTGATCTGGGCTGCTGCCCTCGTGCTGCAACTGCTGCTGTTCGTGCTCTATCCCGATGGGGCGCACCGGTTTGTCTCGGCGGTTGTGGCCGTGGCGGCGGTGCTCGGACTGTTGTTCACCGTCGAACTCCAGGAAGGGGTACATGGGGTCACGGCTGTGCTTGTGGCCGGTACAGTGGCGTTGTGGCAAGCAGAGACGCGGTTGCGGACAGGGCGTTTCGCTGCGTTGCAGGGGCCACTGGCCTATGCCGTGGCGTTCTCGCTGCTGCTGTTGTTTGCCCTGGCGGTGGTGCCGTTGGAGGTGCTGCCGGTCATAGGGTGGTGGCCCTCCACGCTGGTGCTGGCGATGGGGCTGCTGGGGCTGTTGGTGTGGATCATCCGCGCCCATCATCCAGGTGGTTTTTCTCCGCTGGTGCTGACCCTGGCGGTGGTGCTCGTGGCCGTGCTCACACACGACGCCCCCGGCGTGCTGGCGGCTGTGCTGGTGCTCGTGCTCGGCTTCCACCGCCACAACCGCGTGCTGATGGGGCTGGCGCTCCTTGCCCTGGCGCTGTACCTCGGCTGGTTTTACTACCACATGCACCTTTCCTTGCTGAACAAGTCCCTCCTTCTGATGGGCACCGGCGCGGTGCTTCTGGCGCTGCGGTGGGGGATGGGGCGCTTTTTCCAACCCGAACGCGATGCGACTGCGTAACCTCGTCGTGCCCGGTGTGGGCCTGCTGGTGGTGGCGGTGATGGGTGTGTTCATCGCACAGAAGGAACGGCTGCTGGCCGATGGCACGACGGTGCTGCTGCCGCTGGCCCCCCGCGACCCGCGCTCGCTCTTCCAGGGCGACTACATGGCGCTGACCTACGACCTGCCGCCAGCGTTGCGCGACGATGCGACGCTGGCCGCCGATGGCCGCCTCGTCGTCCGTCTCGACGCCCGGCAGGTGGGCACGATCCTGCGCGTTGCGCAGTCCGGCGAGGCCCTGGCGGCAGACGAGTGCCTGCTGCGTTACCGCAGACGCCGAGGGGAAATACACCTCGGCGCCGAGGCCTATTTCTTCCAGGAAGGGCTGGCCGACGTGTTTGAACCCGCCCGGTACGGCGAACTGAAGGTGGCCGCCAACGGCGAGAGTGTGCTCGTAGGACTGCGGGACTCGTCGTTGCAGGTGCTCAAGGCGCCGGAAGAAGCCGAAGAACAGACGGTGCGAGAATGAAACCGGGATACGGGAACTGCATTGATCCCGGAAACGATCAACTGGAAAAAGGTTATGAAGACACACGCTGAACAGTACATCACTGATCGGGAAGGTAATCGGGTGGCAGTAGTGCTGGAGCTTCATCAGTATGAAGCCTTTCCGGAAGCGCTGGAAGAACTCGAAGACCTGCGTGCGTACGATCGGGCCAAAACGTCAGGCGACGAAATCATCCCGTTTGCGCAAGCCCTCCGCGAGATTGAAGCGCAGCGGCCGTGAGCTATCAACTCCACATCCTGCGGCGGGCGCAAAGCGCTTGCTGCATGGCCGCCATCAGATTATGAACGTGTGCGGGATGCGATACAAGCACGCTCCGAACAACCGAGACCTCCTGGATGTACAAAACTGGTGGGTCGGGATGGCTGGCGGGTTCGCGTAGGCACGTATCGCATTCTCTACGATATTGAAGATCCTGTGCGAATCGTCACAATCCTGGAAATCGGGCATCGACGGGACATTTACAAATGAATGGCTGTGTCCTACTTTAGCCTTGTCCTCATGTTGCACTGAACAGACCGCCATGAACGCACGGCTTACCCTCCATACCCCGCAGGTGGCTGCCATCGATGGGCTGCGGCCGGAACGCGCCCCCGCCCTCGTGCAGGTGCTCGGCATCGTCGGCTTCACGCTGCTGACGGTGCTGGGCGCAAAGGTCAGCCTCTACCTCTGGGAGGTGCCCATCACGTTGCAGACGCTGGCCGTCTACGCGAGCGGGCTGTACCTGGGCAGTCGCAACGGCTTCCTCGCGCAACTGCTGTACCTGACGCTCGGCCTGTTCTTCCCCGTGTTTGCAGGTGAGACCTTCGGTCCGGCCTATCTGCTGACGGCAGGGACGGCGGGCTACCTGCTGGCCTATCCGCTCGTGGCGCTGCTGGTGGGGTGGCTGTCGCAGCGCTGGAACACCCTCACTGGCAGCGTGCTGTGCCTGGTGCTCGGCTCGCTGCTGCTCTTCACGATGGGCGTGGCCGGGTTGCACTTCATCACCGGGATGCCCTGGGCAGAGGCCCTCGACAAGGGCTGGCTGCGTTTCATCCCGTTCGACCTGGCGAAGCTGCTGTTCGTCGGGCTGCTCTACACCGGCACGCGGCACATCGCCCTGCGATAAGACACCTGCCGATGACCCTGCGCTGGCTCCTCGCGGCCCTGCACCTGCTGGCCCTCGGCATCGGCCTGGGAGCAGTCTTCGCCCGTGGACGTGCCCTGCGCGGCCCGCTGCACGATGGCGGCTTCCAGCGCGTCTTCCTGGCGGACAACCTCTGGGGGCTGGCGGGGCTGCTCTGGATCGGGACGGGCCTCGTGCGGGCTTTCGGTGGCTTTGAGAAAGGTACCGCCTACTACGTGGGCAGTACTGTGTTCTGGATCAAGATGGGGCTGCTGGCCATGCTGCTGGTGATGGAGGTCTGGGCGGCGATCCAGCTGGTACGGTGGCGGCGGCAGCGCCAGGCCGGGCGTGCGGTCGATACGTCGGTCGCCCCGGCGCTGGCCCGCATCAGCGATGCCCAGGTAGTGCTCATCGTGTTGATGCTCCTGGCCGCCACCGCCATGGCGCGGGGGCTGGACCTGTAAGAAAAGGGGCGACCATGCCGCGAACGAAGCGGCGGCTGGGGCGTATGACGCTTGCGACCCCAACCGAGGCAACAGGCATGATCATCCGCTATTCCGAATGGGACGAGGCGCGGCACGGCCAGGGCCAGACCACCTTCGACAAGCTCTTCGACCTGTTCCAGCAACTGCTCCAGATCACCGCTGGCGATGCGGCCGAGGCGCTGAACTGGCTCACCCAGCTCGACCGTCGCTACGGGCTGACAGACGAGACGATGGGCATCGGCGACTTCATCGAGGAGATGAAACGGCGCGGCTACCTCCGCGAGGATGAGGAGGCAGGCACCTACCGCATCACCGCCCGCACCGAGCGCACCATCCGCCAGCGGTCACTCGAAGAAACCTTCAGCCAGCTCCGCAAGGGCAACCGGGGCAACCACAAGACCCCGCACGCCGGTGCGGGCGACGAGCGCCTGCCGGAGACCCGCAACTGGCAGTTCGGCGACGACCCCTACCTGCTCGACGTGACGGGCACGCTCAACAACGCCTTCCGCCGGGCTGGAGTAGACGACTGGAACCTGGCCGAGGACGACTTCGCCGTCTACGAGACCGACCACCACGCCAGCGTCGCCACGGTGCTGATGATCGACCTGTCGCACTCGATGGTGCTCTACGGCGAAGACCGCATCACCCCTGCCCGCAAGACGGCGATGGCCCTCGCCGAGCTGATCATGACACGCTATCCGAAGGACACGCTCGACATCGTGGCCTTTGGCAACGAGGCCTGGGAGGTGTCGGTGAAAGACCTGCCGTACCTCCAGGTGGGGCCGTACTACACGAACACGCGGGCGGGGCTGCAACGGGCGCGGGACCTGCTGAGCCGCCGCAAGAACCGCAACAAGCAGATCTTCATGATCACCGACGGCAAGCCCAGTTGCCACCTCGAATACGGGCGGATGTACCGCAACGCCTTCGGGCTGGACCGCCGCATCGTGAACAAGGTGCTCGACGAAGCCGTTGTCTGCCGCCGCGAGGGGGTCACCATCACCACCTTCATGATCGCCCGCGACCCCTACCTCCAGCGGTTCGTCCACGAACTGACCACTGCCAACCAGGGCCGCGCCTACTACGCCAGCCTCGACGACCTTGGCGGGTTCATCTTCGAGGACTACGTCCGCAACCGCCGCAAGACGATGCGGTAAGGGCCTGGGGCGCGCACGTTGGTACCTGGCAGAAAGTTGTAGGTCCAGGCACCAAGCACCTACCGGTGTTCTGCATAGAGCCAGTCGAGTTCGGCCAGGTCGGTGCCTGCGGAAGCGTCTGCGCGGAAGACGAGGTAGAGGTCGTGTTCGGCGCTGGTGGGGGTGAGGGGCACGCGGTAGTCCCGGAAAGTCGCCGTGCCTGCGGCGAGGGGCAGCGTGCCAAGCAGCGTGCCGTCCGGGCCATCCCGTCGCACCTCGATACGGCTGTTGGCGGGGAGTTCGGGCGGTGTTGTCAGGTGGAGTGTCAGGGCCTGGATGCCCGTCAGGTCCAGGTGGTGGAAGGCGAGGAAGCCGCCGTGCCGGGCGGCCACGACAGGGCGGGGCGGGGTGCTGCCGGTGGCCTCTGCCTCACGGAGCGGTGCGCGGAAAAGCGTGTCTGCCTGCTCGGCCTGGAGGCGGGGGTGGCGCAAGGCCAGGCGGGCCTGCCCGGTGAGTGGGCCGATGGACTGCCCGCCCGCATCGGTGTA
>CAZLRO010000273.1:0-4676 GCA_964561865.1 uncultured Rhodothermaceae bacterium
AATATAGTCAAATTGACTATAATTATCGTCAAATTGACTATATTGGGGAGACGGGGTGTGTCTGAACACCCGCACGACATTACAGGTTGTATCAGTGGGTGCACCACACCCCGTCCCGCACGGCATCGCCGGGCGGGCCACCCCGTCTGACGATCTCATGAGATCGTCAAGAGGGGACTTTTCCAAGCCCCAAGTACCAAGCACCTGTAGAGGCGAAGGCCCTCTTCACCCTCCAAGCCCCATGCCCAGCCTGTTGCTTCTCCTGCTGTTGTGGCTGTTGCCGGGCAGGGTGCCGCCTGCCGTCCCGGCGCATAACTTCTACGTCAGCTACGGGCAGATGGCGGTAGAGGGCGGGACGGTGTTGCTGCGGATCAAGCTCTTCACCGACGACCTGGAGCACACCCTCCAGACGGTCTCCGGAGACCGTCGCCTTCGGTTGCAACCCGATCCGCACGTCGATCAGGTGTTTCTGGATTATTTCAACCAGCACTTCACACTCCGCAGTGGAGGTCGTACCTGGAAGGCCACGCTCGTCACCAGCGGCGAGGAGAACGACATGTGGTGGTACCTGCTCCGCTTCGACACAGGCACGACCCTGCGCCGCTTCACCCTCCGACACGCTGTACTCTTCGACCAGTTTGAGGACCAGAAGAACATCGTCAAGGTGAAGCTCTTTCCCGGCGAGGACGAGCAGACGTTCTATTTCTCTACGGCGCAGCCGGAGCAGCAGGTGGCGTTCTGATTGACAGATCGGATCCGGGTGTGATGCTGAACCTTGCGCCCGGCGTTTGCGTAGGAAGCAGCATCCTTCTGAATCGGAGAACGCGCTCGCCATGAACCGCTGCTTCCTGCGGGGGGGAATGCTGACCCTCCTCGCCCTTGTGCTCACCGCTGCCGTTGAGGAACCCCTCCGCGAACCCAAGCCCCTCCGTTTCGACAAGCCCTATGCCGACGGCCCGGTCTACGTGGTGAACGTGGAGGGCATGGTGGAGAACGCCCTGGCCCGCTACATTGACCGGGCCATCGCCGAGGCCACCGAGGCCGACGCGGCGCTGCTCGTCTTCCACATCGACACGTTCGGTGGGCTGCTCGATGCCGCCGACCACATCCGAAAGGCTCTGCTGAACGCGCCGATGCCCACCGTGGCGTTCATCGACCGGAACGCGGCCTCTGCCGGGGCGCTCATCGCCTATGCCACCGACCGCATCGTGATGGTGCCCGGTGCCTCCATCGGGGCGGCGACGGTGGTGGAGGGGGCCGAGGGGGAGAAAGCCCCGGACAAGTACCAGAGCTACATGCGCGGGCTGATGCGGGCCACTGCCGAGGCCAACGGGCGCGACCCGTCGATTGCCGAGGCGATGGTGGATGAGGCAGTGATCGTCGAAGGGGTGAAGGAGGAAGGCAAGGTGCTTACCCTCTCGTCGCAGGAGGCCCTGGAACTGGGCGTAGCCGACGCCATCCTCGACCATACCGATGCCCTGCTGGCCGGGTTTGGCCTCTCCGGGGCTGAGGTGCTGGAACACCGGGCCACCCGCAGTGAGGAGGTGCTGCGCTTTCTCAGTTCCCCCATTCTCCAGTCCATCCTCCTGCTGATGATGCTCGGTGGGTTGTACTTCGAGTTGCAGCATCCAGGCGTGGGACTGCCTGCCGTGCTGGCCCTGCTGGGGGCGGTACTGTTCTTCTGGCCGCACTATGTACTCGGCCTCGTCGAAAGCTGGGAGTTCATCGCCTTCATCGTAGGGGTGGCCCTGATCCTGGTGGAGATCATGCTCATCCCCGGCTTCGGTGTGGCCGGTGTGGCCGGGATCATCCTCGTCACTGGCTCGCTGTTCCTGGGGCTGATCGGCAACGTCGGCTTCGACCTGCCTTCGGGTCCGGTCATCACCTCGGCCATCTCGACCCTGGCGGTGACGCTGGTGTTGCTGGTGGTACTCATGTTCTCGCTGGGGCGCTACCTGCCCCGTACACAGCAGGTCAACCGGCTGGTGCTGCACCCCGAACTCTCCAGCGCTGCGGGTTTCGTCGCCACCGATGCCCTCGTGGAGCTGTCCGACCGGATCGGGGTGACGCTCACCCCCCTCAAGCCCACCGGTGCCGCCGAGATCGAAGGCGCCCGCGTTGAGGTGGTCTCGGACGGGGCCTTTATCCCGGCTGGCACCGCCGTGCGTGTGGTGCGCGTGCGCGGAAGCCGGGTAGAGGTACGGCCCGTGGAGGCGATTGCCGCCACCGCTGCAACCTCTGAAAGCTGAACCGTAGGAGAAAGGGGATTGTGGATTTGGGGTTTCGGATTTTCCCAAGTACAAAGCACCCAAAGCCAAGAGCTAACGGCTAACAGCTATCTTCCCCATCTCTTTTATATATTCCCCCCGTGTGACAACCGTTTTCGTGCTCCTTTGGAACTGCTCGTCCCTATCGCCTTGATCCTGCTGGGCCTCGGCCTGGTGGTTGTGGAGGTCTACCTCATTCCCGGCATGAACATCGTCGGGATCGTGGGTGTGCTGATGGTGGTGTTTGCCCTCGGCTACATCTTCGCTGAGGCCGGGATGGCCGGTGGCGTCGTGGCGACCCTGGCAACTATCGGGGCAGGAGGGGGAATCTTTTACTGGATGTGGCGCAACGGAGCCTGGAACCGGTTTATCCTCTCCACCAACCTGGGCCCGGACCGCAAGACGGTGGTGCGGGAGGCAGAACAGCGGGCACGGTACCTGGGCCGGATTGGCATCGCCGTCACGCCGCTGCGCCCGACGGGCATCGTGGAGATCGACGGGGAGCGCATCGAGGTTGCTACCGAGGGTGAGTTCATCTCGGCCCGCAGCCTCGTGCGCGTGGTGGCGATGGACCGCCGCCGCTACTTCGTCCGCCTCGCCGAAGCCCTCGAAGCCTGAAGGATAGCCCTGTCGGTGGCGCGTCATGAAACTCCCATGCCACCGCCGTCCTGGCCGGCCGAAACGAACGTGCGCTGAAGCGGTCTTGGTACAATAAGGCACAACGTCGTATCGTTGTGCCCTCATCCTGTGCCATTACCCGGAGACGCCCATGAATCTGCGGACTGGTCTGGTGCTGGCAGGGCTTGCACTGGTTGCCCCATCCCTCCACGCCCAGGAGTCGATCTCTTCCCGGCTTGTCGCGGCCACTGTGTTCCTCGAAGGTGCCCAGGTGATCCGCGAGGCCGAGGCCCCCATCCCGGCAGGCACCCACACGCTGCGTTTTGCCGGACTGACACCGCACCTCGACCCGTCCAGCATCCGCCTCGAAGCCACTGGCAGCTTCACCATCCTCTCGTTCGACCACACGGTTGCGCCTAACCCCGACCCCGAGCTGACGCGCCAGCGCGAAGCCCTCCAGATGCGCCGCAGCATCAAGGCGGACTCGGTGGCGCTCGAAGAGCGGTTTCTGGAGATCATCCGGATCGAGGAGCAGTTCATCGTCGCCAGCCTGAACCAGAAGCCGGCGGACAATGCCCCGCGTGTGACGGTGGCTGAGGTGCAGCAGGCTGCCGAGTTCATGCGCACACGCCTGACCGAGATCAAACTGCGCCAACTGCGGGCCGAGAAGCGCCTGGTGGCCTTGCGCATAGACCTGGCCGAGATCGACCGGAAGCTGGCCGAGGTCAACGACCAGATGGCCCGGTCTAAAGAGAGCCTCCTGGCCGTGACAGTGCAGGCGGCCCAGGCCACGCGCGGGACGTTCCGCCTCGGCTACCTGGTGCCACAGGCGTCGTGGGTGCCCCGCTACGACCTGCGCGTGCGCGACGTTGCCAGCCCCGTCGAGCTGGTCTACCACGCCCGCGTCCAGCAGCAGTCCGGCGAGGCGTGGGACAATGTGCAGCTGACCCTCTCGACAGGCAATCCGGCGGTTTCCGGCAACCGGCCTAGCCTCGACCCCTGGTGGCTGGCGTTCTGGGAGCCGCGCCCGCTGCGGGAGAGGGCGATGCAGCGTGTCGGGAGCGAGCAGGCGGGTAAAACGCAGGAGGAGGCCCTGGCTGCGGACCAGGCCGCCCCGGCATCGGAACCGGAAGCCTCGTTTGTACAGACGCAGGTGGCCGAGCACACCACCACCGTCTCGTTCAAGATCGAGGCTCCGTTCAGCCTGCCGAGTGACGGGCGGGTGCGCAGCGTGGAGATCGACCGGCACCGCATCCCGGCGGACTATGAATACACCGTCATCCCGAAGCTCAACCCCACGGCATTCCTCACCGCACGGGTGACGGCCTGGCAGGACTACTACCTGTTGCCGGGTGAGGCCAGCCTGTTCTTCGAGAACACGTTCATCGGGGCCTCCTGGCTCGATGCCGGGGCCACGGGCGACACGCTGGTGGTATCCCTGGGGCCGGACCGCAGCCTTGCCGTCGAGCGCACGCGCCTGGAGGAGTTCACCCGGCGCAACTTCAGCGGCAGCAAGACCACCGAGGCGCGGGGCTTCCAGATCGCTGTGCGCAACAACAAGCGGCAGGCCGTCACACTCGTCGTCGAAGACCAGGTGCCCGTCTCGACGAACGAGGCCATCGAGGTGCGGGTAGACGAACTGCTGCGCGGCACGCACGACGCACAAACCGGCACCCTCCGCTGGAAGCTCACACTGCCCCCTGGTGGCTCCGAAACGGTGCGTTTCGGCTATGAGGTGCGGTATCCAAAAGATCGTCGTATCATACTGGAGTGAGAGGCAGGTTGTTGGGT
>CAZLRO010000274.1:0-4603 GCA_964561865.1 uncultured Rhodothermaceae bacterium
AAGTCTGCTGCTGGAAAAGGAACTGCCCCGCCAGAGCACCGAGATGCAGGAGGCGCTCACGTTCCTGCGCGAGCACCTGGCCGTCCTACCGCCGGAGTTCCTGGCCCTGATCGGGGAAGTCGGGGTGCGGCAACTCTGGGCATCGGCTCCTGTCGGCGATGGGGCTGTCTCCGCCCGATCTACGCCGGTGGAGGAAACACCGACCGTGGTGGCAGCCCGGTCCGTGGAGTCACGCCCGCGCTACCTGTTTGTGGGGGGCGGGGCGCGCACCGGCACCACGCTGGCACAGATGATCCTTTGCCAGGCGGAGGCCACCAACCCGATGGTGCCCGAAGCCCATTCCCTGCGCTGCTTCCTCTCGGCCTTTCACCTGGCCGCTGGCAGTGCTACCCATCAGATTCCACAGTATTTCGACGACCTGGCGGATTTCCGGCAGTTCCATGCCGGGCAACTGCGGCAGTATCTCGACCGCACCCGCGCCCGGTTCGGGGAGGTGGAGACGCTCGTGCTCAAGGATCCTGAGATGACCCGGTTCTTCCCCGACCTCATGTCGCTGCTGCCGGAGGCGCATTTCGTGGTGATGGTGCGCGATCCCCGGGATGTGGTGGCTTCGCTATTGGCAGTAGGGCGCAAGCTGCTGGATCAGCAGCAGGGAGGCCTCCTGGCTGAAGCCGCCCGGACGCGCAACATCCGGGCACTGTGCCACCATTTCCAGGCGTTCTATGCCCCGGTACTCACCTGTCCGGACGAGGCGCTCTGGGCACAGACCCTGTTCGTCCGCTACGAAGACCTGGTGCAGGATACCGAAGCCATCCTGGGCAACCTATCGGAGTTCACCGGCCTCAACCTTGCCGGGCTGAACCCCTATGCTGACTTTAACACCGGGCACGTCCACTACGCCGACCGCAAGGAAAGTCCCTACTTCTCCGCCCTCTACGGCAAAGGAATTACCGATACCCGCATCGGCACCTTCGCCGAAGTCCTGACGGACGCCGAGGTCCAGGCCGTGGAAAGCGTATGCCGGGAGTTCCTCGACCTGTTCCAGTATGCCCCTCATCCCCAACGACAGGCTGCCTAGGCCATGAAAAAGAAGCTGCTCTTCCTCGTCCGCAAGGGTCTCGACGCCTTCCTCGGCGATCTCGTGGCGGCCCTCACAACGGAGTACGAGGTACGCAAGGAGGTCATCACCGACGTCCACCAGATTGCACCGCTGATGCAGTGGGCCGACCTCTGCTGGTTCGAATGGTGCGATCAGTTGCTCGTCCATGCGAGCCAGCTACCCCTGGCACGGGAGAAGGCCATCGTGTGCCGCTTGCACCGCTACGAGGTGTTCACCGACTATCCGCGGCTGGTGCGGTGGGAGGTGGTCGATACCCTGATGGTGGTGGCCGACCACCTGCGCGTGCTCCTGGCCCAGAGCGTGCCGAGCCTGGCTGCACGTACCCGCGTGGAAACCGTGCCCAACGGTGTGGTGCTGGATCGCTTTCCCTTCCAGGTCCGCAAACCCGGCTACCACCTGGCCTCGGTGGGTTACCTGCACCCGCGCAAGAACCCGACGTACCTCCTGCAAATCCTGGCGAAGCTCCTCCGGCAGGACCGGCGGTACCGGCTGTCGGTAGCCGGAGAGTTCCAGGATGCACTGCTGCAACGGTTCTGGGAACACCAGGTGCAGGTCATGGGCCTGGCAAAACACGTCCGGTTCGACGGCTGGCAGGATGACGTGGCTGCCTGGCTGGCAGACAAGGATTACCTCGTCTCCCCCAGCCTCCACGAGAGCTTCGGCTATTCCATTGCCGAGGCCATGTGCATGGGCATCAAGCCGGTCGTCCAGCATTTCCTCTATGCCACCGACATCTGGCCGCAGGAGATGCTCTTCAACACCATCGACGAGGCGGCGACGATGATCCAGTCGAAGCGGTACGACAGCGCGGCCTACCGCCAGTTCATCGCCGACCATTACAGCTTCGCACAGCAGGTAGCGCGCACCCGCGAGGTGCTGGCCGCCCTGCCCGGCCTGGAGAAGGATACCCGGCCCCTCATCCTGCGTCCGGGGGTGCTGCGGCAGATGGTGGCAGCAGTATGACCGCTCGTCGCCGGGGTTTCAAGGAACGTTTGGGTGAGTTTCGTACGGCAGACAGAGCATCATCCTTGCAATTCCAGGAATGAGATTCCCGATTTGCAAGGATAACCACACTGCTGCTGGTGGGAAGCCTGGGGGCACACCAAAAAAAGCCCGGCCACCGCAGGGCAGCCGGGCTTCTGCAATCTCGGACGCAGAACGTTCAGGCTTCTACCGCATCGACATGGACGTAGCGGCGGTTGTTGCGTCCCCGGGCGAAGCGCACCGTGCCGTGCGCCGTGGCGAAGAGCGTGTCGTCGCCACCGATCTGGACGTTCTGGCCTGGGTGGAACTGGGTGCCGCGCTGGCGAACGAGGATGCTGCCTGCGGTCACAAACGTGCCACCAAACGCCTTCACGCCGAGCATCTTCGGGTTCGAGTCCCGGCCGTTTTTCGTAGAGCCTACGCCTTTCTTATGGGCCATGACGGGTTCTCCGGTTGAATCATCCTGGACAGGATCGGGGGCAAATCAGGCGGCGACCGTGAGGATCTCGACCTGCGTGTAGGGCTGGCGATGGCCGCGTTTGACGCGGTAGCCCTTGCGGCGCTTCTTTTTGTAGACCAGCACCTTGTCTGCCTTGACGTGGCGCAGTACTTTGGCCGTAACGGATGCGCCGGAAACCGTTGGCTGGCCCACCTGCACCTGGTCTCCGTGCGAGACCAGCAGCACCCGGTCGAAGGTCAGCGTGGCATCCACCTCGGCGGTCTGTTGCGGCACGTACAGCCGGGTCTTCTCGACGGCCTTGTACTGTTTGCCCGCTATTTCCACAATCGCGTACATTATCGCACCTCTGCTTGGAGGCGCCGGGTTGGATACCGGCGCGAGGGTGTTGAAAAACAGCCTATAAATCTACCGTTTTCGCCCTTTCAAGACAAGCCTTTGTTCATGCTCGAACTAACCCTTCCCTCCCCGGAGCGGGTGGTGCCCGCCGGTAAATTGCTGTGTATTGGCCGGAATTATGCAAAACATGCCGCCGAGATGAAGGCAGAGGTGCCGGAGGAGCCAGTGGTTTTCATGAAACCTTCCACCGCGTTGGTGGGCACCGGCGGCACCATCTTCCTGCCCGCCCGCACGCAGGAGGTCCACCACGAGGTGGAATTGGTGGCGATCATTGGGCGGGGCGGCAAACACATCCCGGAGCAGAAGGCGCTGGACCATGTAGCCGCCTATGCCGTGGGCCTGGACATGACTGCACGGGACCTCCAGGACATCGCCAAGAAAAAGGGGTTGCCCTGGACCATCGCCAAGGGCTTCGACACGTTCGCGCCGCTCGGCCCGCTCATGCCCGCCTCGGACGTAGACGATCCGCAGAACCTGGCCCTGCACCTGCGCATCAACGGGGAACTTCGGCAGGAAGGCCACACCCGCGACATGCTCTTCCCGGTGGCCCGGCTCATTGCCTACTGCTCGTCCATCTTCACCCTCATGCCCGGCGACCTGCTCTACACTGGCACACCCGACGGCGTCGGCCCCGTCCAGCCCGGCGACAAGCTCGAAGCCACCATCGACGGCTTCCCGCCGCTGCGGGTGAAGGTGAAATGCGAAGGGTGAGTGGCGTGGATGAAGAAAGGTGCCAACCCTTTACGGCGGCCCCTCAAAAACAGGAAGCCCGGCACCCCCTGTTGTGCCGGGCTTCTGTCGCTACTAGACACACTTAATCATAAGGCCTACAAGTAGCTCACCCATTCGTATGGTATAAAATCCTCGCGGTAGCCCCTTGAGCCTTTCGATCAATCCGCCGATTCTCTCGATGAATCATCCCGTTTCGACGATCAACCTGGAAGAATGCAGGGTTTGGAGGAAAGAAAAGGTTCTGCTCAGGCAGTGCGCTATCCCATCAGTCTATCCACCAGTTCGGCCATCGTCTGCCGCCGTGTCACCAGGCGGGTGGTGCCGTCGGCTTCGACCATCACCTCGGCAGGGAGGGGACGCAGGTTGTAGGTGGACGCCATCGACATGCCGTACGCCCCGACATCGAGCACGGCCAGCACATCCCCTTCCCGCATCTGCTGGAGCCACCGGTCGCGGGCAAACACGTCGCCGGACTCGCAGATGTTACCTACCACATCGTAGCGGGTCAGGAGGCCGTCGGGATGGGAGAGGTTGTAGAGCGCATGGTACGCCTCGTACATCGCTGGACGCACGAGATGGTTGAAGCCGGAGTCCGTCCCGACGAACACCCGGCCGTTGGCGTGCTTGATGGTGTTGACGCGCATGAGCAATACCCCGCTCTCGGCCACGAGGTAGCGCCCCGGCTCGAAGCGGAACTGCACGTGGTGCCGGGTCTGGACGAAAGTGCGCAGCAGGGGCACGAGGTGGTGCTGCAACGTGGAAAGGTCGAGCGGGGCTTCGTCCGGGTGGTAGGGGATGCCAAGGCCGCCGCCGAGGTTGAGGAACTGCACGTCGGGGAACGCGGGGGCCACGTCCAGCAGCACCTGGATGGCCTGGCCGAGCAGGGGCGCATCGAGGATGCCGCTGCCGAT
>CAZLRO010000275.1:0-4598 GCA_964561865.1 uncultured Rhodothermaceae bacterium
CCCTCTGGCCGGGATGGCGCGCTGGAATGGTGCAAGACGGGACACACAGTGCTTTTGAGCCTTCACCCCGGACGAAACCCGGATCGAAGCAGTGCTGCTAGGGATTGCTAGGAACTACAACCTTTCGTGTCGATTGCGATGCGCCTTCGGGTGTTGCAATAGAATGGTGAGCTGCTGTGGCAGTTCACCCGCTCTGGTCTCATGGTTCAATCACTCAAACAATTGGAGGTCGTCATGATGAGACGGATGAGTACCATGATGGTCATGCTGGTGGTGGGTCTGTTGGCGGGTAATGCCTGGGCGCAGAATGCGGCCTCGCATTACGATACGTCCCGCCCTCTGCGTGACATCATCAAGGAAAAGAAAGCCCCGCAGTTCCAGCCACCGCGTGTGATCCCGAACAAGTGGGATGCGCGTTCTGCTGGCAGCGAAGGCACGGATGTGGTCGATCCCAACGTGCAGACGATGATGGGGCCGCTGAACACGATCACCATCAACCAGAACTTCGAAGGCGTCAGCGATGACGACAACCAGACGGTCATTGGCTTCCGTGTGGTGCCGCCGGACACGCAGGGGGATGTGGGCCTCAACCACTACATCCAGCACGTGAACCTTTCTGCCGAAATCTTCGATAAGAGCGGCAATACGCTCTCCGGCCCCTTCAACGGCGGGGATGTATGGAACGGATTCGGTGGTGACTGCGACACGCAGAACGCAGGCGACCCGATCACCATCTACGACGCCGTGAACGACCGCTGGATCTGGAGCCAGTTCGAGACGACCTCGCCTTTCGGCGAATGTATTGCCGTTTCGACCACCGGCGACCCGCTGGGGACGTATCACCGCTACCGGTTCGACTACGGCACCGGCTTCCCGGACTACCCGAAGCTCGGCCTCTGGCACAACGCCGACGGCACGTCCTACCTCGTCATGACCGACCGCAACTTCCTGAACCTGGCGTTTTTCCAGGGCATGCGCGTCTCCGTGTTCGAGTATGAAGACATGCTCAATGGCGCTCCTGCCAGTTTTGTGCTGGCAAGCGTGCCGGGTGGCTCCACAAACGACGGCTGGTTGCCTGCCGACCACGACGGTCCCACGCTGGCCCCGACCGGTTCTTGCCCGCGTATCTTCGGGCATGACGGCGCCAACAGCGTCGAAATCTGGACAGCCTGCGTCAACAGCACCTTCACCACGCTGACGCTCACCAACGAAGCCACGCTGGCCTCGACCTACGACTCCAGCCTCAACGCCGATAACGTGGTGCCGCCCTCGCCGGGTGAGCAGCTCGACATCCTCTCGTTCGCGGCCATGCAGCGCCTCCAGTACCGCAACTTCGGTACGCACGAGATGCTGCTCGTCAATGCGACGGTGGACGCCGGTGGCGACCTGGCGGGCGTGAAGTGGTGGGAGTTCCGCCGGTCGGGTGGCCCCTGGTCGATCCACCAGGAAGGTACCTATGCCCCGGCTGACGGCCTCGAACGCTGGATGGGCAGCATCGCCATGAACGGCTCCAGCGAAATCTGCCTCGGCTACTCCGCCACCAGCACCACGGTCATGCCCTCGGTACGGCTCACCGGCCAGACCAGTGGCGGCGGCGGTGGGGTGATGGATGTGACCGAAGTTGTGGCCCAGGCCGGTACCGGTGTGCAGCAGTCCTCCTCCGAACGCTGGGGGGACTACAGCGCCATGCAGATCGACCCGTCGAACGATGAGACCTGCTGGTTCACCACCGAGTACTATGCCAACAACGGCAGCTTCGACTTCAAGACCCGCATCGTCTCCTTCGACATCGATGGCGGTGGCGGCGGTGGCGGCTCGCTCGATGTAGTCATGACCCTGACGAGCAGCAGCACCTGCGCTGCCACGGGCTGCACCGTCACCTGGACCATGGACATCACGAACAACACGGGCGCTTCGCAGGATGTGTCCTGGTTCATCACCATCGAAGCCCCCACAGGCCAGACCCTGACCAGCCCCACGACGGTGACCACCATCGCCGACGGCGCTACCTTTACCCGTAACTTCAGCCGCACGATCCAGGCCAGCCGCCCGGCAGGGACCTATACCTTCACGGCGAACGCTTCGGCTGGAACGTTCTCGGGTAGCGACAGCTTCACGGTCGATAAGCTGCTTGCACCGGCGGCCAAGGGCGCACCGGAAGTGCTGGTGGACAACCTGGAGTCCGGGGACTGGGCCGTTGGCGAAGGCCGTATCGAACTGCCCAACGCCTTCTCGCTGAAGCAGAACTACCCGAACCCGTTCAACCCGGGCACGCAGATCAGCTTCACCGTGCAGCAGGCCGGCAACGTCTCGATCCGGGTCTACAACACGCTGGGCCAGGAAGTAGCAACGCTGCTCGATGGCTTCCGCGATGTGGGCACGCATGAAGTGTATTTCGACGCTTCCCGCCTGAGCGCCGGGGTGTACCTCTACGTGATGCAGGCCGATGGCTTCACCGCCACGCGCCAGATGACCCTGCTCAAGTAACCGGTATCGGTTCACAAACCAAGACAGGCTGGGGGGAACGCTCCTCCCGGCCTGTTTTTTATATTTGTCGTCCAATCACCTGTCTCGTTAAGCCGATAATATTCTGCTGAGACCACCAACCCCTGAAGAAATCACATCGCTTTGTCAAGAAATGGTGAAGAATCCTGAGTGGCGTATTTACATGATTGTGTTATAGTGAGAGCGACCTTACTTTTAACCACGCTTTTAACCACGCTTTTAACCACGCTTTTAACCACGCTTTTAACCACGCTTTTAACCATGTTTTTAACAGAGAAGTACTCACATGAGGTACTTAACCGTACTTACCCGTTTCCTGTGTGGCTTGGTATTGCTATCCGGGATGGTCGTAGCCTTGCCTGAGCAGGTCCAGGCCGCACCCCCTGACTGTCAATGGTCCTCCGGTGGCTGTACTACCTACGTCTGGCAATGGGACCTCTATTGGCACATGGTCATCGACTGTGCTGATGGAAGCCACTGGGTCGGGAGCGGTTGGGGAGAATGGGGAGGCAACTGCCCGAACGGTTGACATGTCCTGTCCTGAAACACCTGTAACCCTGAACCTTTATGCTTTTCTCAACCCTACCGGAGACCAAACCATGTACCGAACTACATCCTCGCGCTTGTTCCTAATCCTGCTGCTGGGGGGGAGCCTCGTTACTGGCTGTACCCAGGAAAATACCGTCGCACAGGAATCCACGCGCAGCACCAAACCCGACTTCTTCATCCCGCTCGGGGCACCAGCGGGGCAACGCTACAGCGTACAACTGGCGAAGGCCACCACGGAAGCCGAACGCACCCGCCTCAATGAAGCCTATTCCGAGGCCGGCGAGATCACCCATGAGGCCCGCCAGATCATCGACCGGGCGGCCGACTGGCAAGAGGCACACCGGGAGGTACGTGCCTTGCTGGAGCGCCACGTCGATCACCCGTTTGCCTACCTCTTCGAGCAAACCGCCGCCAGCCACCTGCTCGAGGCCCGATTGTTACCCGCCGCTGAGACCTCGACCGAATACCGCGACGCGGTGGCATACTACACCGACCTGCTGCTGAAGAACGAGCATCCCGATGCCTCGGTGCTGCTGCCTGCCCTCCGCAAGCTCGAAGGGCACCAGGGTGCCGCCAAGCAGCAAGCCGCAACCGAGGCCGCCATCGGCTATGCCCGCGCCCTGCTCGAACGCGAACCCTGCGAAGCCTGCCTGCCGGGCACTACCTTCGACGACATCAAGGACAGCCGACAGCAACGCCTCTACCGCATCCAGGCAGCCCTCAACGGCCAGTGACGGTGCCAGCGTGGTAAAAGCAGCCGGGCCGGAGTCTCTCTCCGGCCTTTTTTAACCGGATAAAATGGTTGTATATGCAACTAATTAATCCGTTTCACCCTGCCCGTCCGTGCCGGTTGGCTTATGGCTGGGGCTTCGGTTCGGGCAGGACGGTGCGGATGTGCAGTTCGCGGAGCTGGTGCGCGTCCACCTCGTCAGGGGACTGCACCATCAGTTCCTGGGCGCTGGCGGTCTTGGGGAAGGCAATGACGTCGCGGAGCGAGGGGGCGTCGGCCAGCAGCATCGCCATGCGGTCGAGGCCGAGGGCGATGCCGCCATGGGGCGGCGCGCCGTAGCGGAAGGCTTCGAGCAGGAAGCCGAAGCGCCGCTGTGCCTCCTCGTCGTCGATACCGAGCAGGCGGAACATCTGGCGCTGGATGGCCGGGCTGTGGATACGGATGGAGCCGCCGCCGAGTTCGTTGCCGTTGAGCACGAGGTCGTAGGCCCGCGCCCGCGTCGCGCCGGGGTTGTCGAACATCGTTGCCAGGTCCTCCGGGCGCGGCGAGGTGAACGGGTGGTGCATCGCCAGGTAACGGCGCTCCTGCTCGTCCCATTCGAGCAACGGAAACTGCGTCACCCACAGGAACGACCAGAGCGTATCGTCGCCAGGTTGGGGGATGAGGCCCAGTTCACGGCCCAGGTGCAGCCGGAGCGCACCCATCTGCATGAACACTTTGGGGTTCGGCCCGGCCAGGAGTAGCACCAGATCGCCCGCCTTCGCCCCCACCGCCGCGACAGCCGCCTCGACAAACGGCGTCGCCAGCACATCAG
>CAZLRO010000276.1:0-4580 GCA_964561865.1 uncultured Rhodothermaceae bacterium
CACCCTCGACGCCCTGCTCTTTTCCTCCCAGCTGGTGGCGATGCCCTTCGGCAACCAGACGTGGATGTATGTGGGCCTGAACCTGCACGACCGCAGCACCACGACCGAAGGGTCTGGCGCCCCCCTCAGCGATACGAAGGTCACTACCTACTCGGCAGGGGGCTACCACCTCCTGCGTACCGGGGACTTCCAGCACGGCCTCAACCTCAACGCCTCCTATGCCGTGCGGGAAGACGTCCTGCGTCCTTCGCTGGACAATATCACCCGTACTGTCTCACTCAGTCTGAATGAGCAGATGCCCATCCCCCTCTATTTCAACGCCAACCTGAACCTGTTGCGGGTCTCATCGGATGCGCTGGGGACGTGGCAGAAGCTCAACACGCTGGGGGTGCGGCTCGGCTACCGCTTTTCCCGGCAGCACCTCAACCTCTCGACCGGTGCCCAACACACGGCTATTGCCCGCACCCAACTCCTGCCTCCCTCCAACCGGTTTCTGTTCAACTTCAACGGCCAGTGGCAGGTGCGCCCAGACATGGCCCTGGAACTGCAACTGGGCATCAGCACCTACCGCGAACCTTCTAACGCCGCCAACCGGTACACCGAGCGCTACGTCCTGCTACGCCACCGGTATACGTTCTGAAGCGGCGGGCCGAGATCAGCCTCTATTTATTGCCTATCGGTACAGTTTACGCGCTTTCGGCAGGGCGTCGCGCTTTTCCACGTCTTCGCACGCCTGCTCCCGCTTTCACCAGCTTCCCCCGGCACCGCCACCGCCAAAGCCACCCCCACCACCGCTGAAGCCACCTCCCCCAAACCCACCGCCACCACCAACGCCACCCCCGCCGCCCCAACTGCCACCGCCCCAGCCACTGCCACCCCCACCCCAGATGATGACCGGTGGACCGCTGCGGGGGCGGTAGCGCTTGCCGCCCTGGTAGCCGCCCCCCCGCCGGGCATTGGAGATAAAGAACAGCACGATGGCCACAATGATGAGCAGCGTCACCACGTCGTCGAGGTCCCAGTTCGAGCGGCGCGACGGCTCGGCCTGGAACTCCCCGCGGGCCGCCTGCACCAGCGCGTCCACGGCAGCATTAAACCCGCCGTAGAAGTCCCCCTCCCGAAAACGCGGCACCATGACGTTGCGGATGATCCGCCCGGCGATCACGTCTGGAATGACCCCTTCGATCCCCTTGCCGGTGGCGATGAACACGTCCCGTTCGTCCCGCGACAGCAGCACCACCACCCCGTTGTCCTTGTCTTCCTGCCCCACCTTCCAGGCTTGCCCCAGGGCAAACGCATATTCGTCGATGGGCTGCCCGTCCAGCGAGGGCAGCGTGACAATGACGATCTGCGTGGAGGTGGTGTCGGCGTAGGCGGCCAGCTTGCGGTTGAGGTTGTCCTCTTCCGCAGCCGAGAGCAGGTCGGCCCGGTCGGTGACCCACTGACCGGAAGGCGGGATCACGTCGAGGCGCTGGGCCTGTGCGCCCAGCACGAGGCCCAGGCCCAGCACACACCCCGTCAGGAACTGTCGCAAGGCGAACCTGCTGCTCAGTTAAAGTTGACCGTTGGCGCCTGTTCCGCCCCGGCCTGCGCCTCAAACGGCGTGCGGGCACGGAAGCCAAACACCCCGGCGAACAGGTTGGCCGGGAAACTCCGCACGTCCGTGTTGAAATCCCGCACCACGTCGTTGTACTGGTCGCGGGCCTGGTTGATGCGGTTCTCGGTGCCTTCGAGCTGCACCTGGAGGTCGCGGAAAGCCTCGGTGGCCCGCAGTTCCGGATAGTTCTCCGAGACGACGAGCAGCCGTCCGAGGGCACCGGTGAGTTGCTGCTGGGCCTCCATGAACTGCTGCATCTTCTCCGGGTCCGCCACGTCCTCGGCAGAGACGTTGATCGAGGTGGCACGGGCACGGGCGTTCACCACCGCCTCGAGCGTCTCTTGCTCGAAATTGGCCGCGCCCTTGACGGTGTTGACGAGGTTGGGGATGAGGTCCGCCCGGCGTTGGTACTGCGACTGCACGTCCGACCAGGCCTGCTTGACTCCCTCGTCCTTGCCGACGAGGTTGTTGTAGGTGCTGCACCCGGCGCATCCGGCAAATCCGGCCAGCAGGACCACGATCAGGAGAATCAGCGCACCTGAGCTACGCATGGGTTTCAGGAAGTAGGTGGGAGGGTTGCATCTGCTGCAAATTCGCTCCCCGATACGAGGAAAGCAAACGGGAGTTTCCGAAATCCAGGACCCGTGGCCCCGACCAACGCCGGGGTGTACCGGAAACTGGCCCGGATCATGTGGATAACTCGGTTTGCAAAACGGCTTTACCGTTTGTTTAATTGCCCGGCGATCCCTTCCGGTGTGTTGCCCGGCTTCCGATGTACCTCCACAAACTCGAACTACACGGCTTCAAGAGCTTCGCCGACCGCACGGTGGTGGACTTCGCGCCGGGCGTGACGGCCATCGTTGGGCCGAACGGGTGCGGCAAGTCCAACATCGTCGATGCGGTGCGCTGGGTGATCGGAGAACAGCGGGCACGCATCCTGCGCTCGGAGAAGATGGACAATGTGATCTTCAACGGCGCGGCCCGTCGCAAGCCGCTAGGCATGGCCGAGGTGCTGCTCACCATCGAGAACACGCGGGGCATCCTGCCCACCGAATACACCGAGGTGACCATCGGGCGGCGGCTCTACCGGTCGGGCGAGTCCGAATACCTGCTCAACGGGGTCGTCTGTCGGCTGAAAGACATCACCGACCTGTTCATGGACACCGGCATGGGGGCCGGGGCCTATTCGGTGATCGAGCTGAAGATGGTGGAAGACCTGCTCTCGGAGAACGAGGAAGACCGGCGGCGACTGTTCGAGGAGGCGGCAGGCGTCACCAAATACAAGCTGCGGCGGCGGCAGACACTCCACAAGCTCGACACCACGCAGGTAGACCTCCTGCGCCTGCGCGACGTGATTGAGGAGCTGGACAAGCAGGTTCGCTCGCTCCGGCGGCAGGCCCAGAAGGCAGCACGTTTCCGGGAACTCGACACGCGGCGGGACGAGCTGGAGCGCGCCCTCGCCCAGGCCGAGTATGACCGCCTCGATGCCGAGTCCATCCAACTGACCGCGGCGCTACAGGCGCTGCGGGATCAGCTTGATGCCGGGACGGCCCGGCTGGCCCAGGCCGAAGCCGCCCTCGAAGCCTTCCGCACCCGCCAGATCGACCAGGAGCAGGCCCTCTTGGCCCGCCAGCAGGCACTGAATGCAGCACTGGAACTGCGCCACCGGCTCGAAGCCGACCAGCGGCTGGTACAGGAGCGTCAGGAGGCCAACGGGCGGGAGCAGGTCCGTCTGGCACAGGAGCAGCAGGAGGCCGAGAGCCGCCGAGAGGCGCTCCAACAAGCCCTCATCCACCATACGGAGGCACAGGCACAGACCCAGGCGGCACACCACGAGGCCCGCGCAGAACTCGACACCGTCCGCCAAGCCCGCGACGCGGCCCAGATGGCCTTCGACGCCCAGCGCCAGGCCCTGCACGCCCTGCGCCAGCACGAGCAGGCGGCCCTCGAACGCGCGGAGACCTGCCGCCGGGCCTTCGACCGTCTTGCCAGCCGCCTCGAAATGCTGGACCAGGAGCAAGCGCGCCTGCACACCCAGTATGCCGAGGACACCGCCCTGGCTGCAACGCTTGAAGCCAATTGGAAGGCCGGGGCACAAGAGGTAACCCTCGCCTTGCAGGCCCTCGAAACCGCCCGTGCTGTCCTGGAGGCCGCGGAGGCTACCCACGGTCAGCTACGGCAGGCCCACGAAGCTGCCACCAGCGTCCTGCACCAGACCGAACGCCAGCGGGAGGCCGCTACTGCCGAATTGCACCTGCTCGAAAGCCTGCTCTCGTCCTACGAAGAGTTCGCGGCTCCGGTGCAGTTCCTGGCCACCACACCGGGCTGGACCCACGCTCCGCTCCGTACCGTCGCCGACGTGCTCGGCTGCGACGAGGTGCACCGTGTGGCCCTCGACACCGCCCTGGGCGCGTTCGCCGCCTGCATTGTCGTGCAGACCGAGGCCGAAGCTGCCCAGGCCATCGCCCACCTCCAGGCCGCCCACCAGGGGCAAGCTACGTTCTTCGTGCTGGACCGACTGCGGGAGGACGCCCGGCAGCTACAGGCGGATGAACCGTCTGAACATCGCCCTCTGCCCACCACCATCCGACCGCTCCTCGACCTCGTTCGGGTAGCCGCACCGGCGTACCAACCCCTGGCGGCAGTGCTGCTGCGGGACAGCTACCTCGTCTCCTCGCTCGACGAGGTGCCGGAGACCGACCTGCCCCTACAGTTCATCACCCCCGCCGGGGCCTGGTACGACTACCGGGGCTTCCGGCACGACGGCAGCGACCGCACCGGAGCCTCCCAGGCCGTGTACCGCCTCAGCCGCCACGAGCAACGGATCAGCGCCCAGGCGGACTGCGACCGCCTCGAAGCCGCCTGCGTGCTGCAGCAGCAGGTGCTACAGACCCTCCAGGAAAAGATCCTCGCCCTCCGGCTCCCGGACCTGCGGGCACAGGTGCAGCAGGCCGAGCAGGCCAGCACCACCGCCGAGCGCCAG
>CAZLRO010000277.1:0-4468 GCA_964561865.1 uncultured Rhodothermaceae bacterium
CACGATCAGGATGCAGAAGACCAGCCAGCCGGGAAAGCCCAGGAAGGGGGCCACGTTGGCGGCCAGGGCGAGGGCGATCACCAGCATCAGTGCGAGCAGCACCGGGGCAATGACCCGCACCTGTCCGTCGAAAAGGCGGTGTAAAAATCCGTACCCGATGGCAGCGCCGATCCCCCAGGCCAGGCGACCCGACCAGAGGCCCCAGGCATACAGGGTTGGCAGGAGTATATCGTGCATCAGCCCCAGCAGGCCGGAGGCCAATAGCAGCAGCACGGTGCCACACAGGCCCGACCAGGGCGTAGAGGATGTGCCCGCCGTCGAGCTGGCCGATGGGTAGCATGTTCAGGGCCGTGAAGAATAACCCCAGCCAGCCGGCGAACAGCCAGGGGTAGTGGTACAGTTCCCACATCGGCGGGACGTTGGGGAACACCTGTCCGAGCAGCCAGAACAGCAGGTTTTGCCCCACCACCGGCGTCTGCCCGACGGCTTCGGGCGTCT
This sequence comes from uncultured Rhodothermaceae bacterium, assembly GCA_964561865.1. Lineage (GTDB taxonomy): Bacteria > Bacteroidota > Rhodothermia > Rhodothermales > CAZLRO01 > CAZLRO01. Next base: position 499 of record CAZLRO010000277.1, read on the forward strand.
GCACCAGAGCTAGGTCGGGGGGGAACGTACCGTGTTGCCGGAGGTAGTCCTGCACGGCTTCGTGGCCTTCCAGCCCCTGCATATACACCTCCGGCGGTGGCAGCAGGGCACAGGCGAGGAGCAGGATCACCAGCGCCGCTACGAACCCTGCCAGTGGACCCGCCACACCGATGTCGAACAGCTTGCGGGTGCTGGGCACCGGCTCGCGCAGCCGGATCACCGCGCCGAATGTGCCGATGGTGCCGAAGAAGAACGGGAAGGGCAGGTAGTACGGCAGCGAGGCCCGGACCCGGTGGTACCGGGCAGCGAAGTAGTGGCCGAACTCGTGTACGGTCAGGAACAGGAGCAGGCCCGCGCTGAACCGCAGCCCGTCGAGCAGGGCACGGGCGTTGATCGGCAGCCCCATCAGGTCGAACCAGGCTGGTATCTGCTGGTAGTACGCCGTCCGCTCAGCCCATCCTATCCCGGCCCACGTGGTGGTCAGCACCGTCAGCCCGAACAGCAGCAGGTGCAGCCCGTAGCGGTCCCGCACAGGCTGGGCATGTCGGGCAAAGACCGTCTCGGCATGACGGGCCTGTTCGGTGGGCGACAAGGAGGAATCCAAGGATAGGCTGACGTGAAAGCGGGACAGGGGAGCAGTGGTGGCGTGCAGAAGACAACGCAGGGGCCTGGGACGGCCTGCGGTTTTAGAAAAACGGTCCTGTTATGTTCCAGCCTCTCCCTTCTTTCCGCTCCTTCCGTTCTACCACGTACGTGCCCATTCCGGTTTCAGCGAAGTGCCTGCAAGCCCACCGTGATGCGCTGCAAGGCTTCCTCCAGGTCTGCCATTGACGCGGCGTAGGAGAGGCGGATGCCGTTGGGGTCGCCGAAGGCTCTGCCCTGCACGAGCGCGACGTTGTGCTCTTCGAGCAGGTAGAAGCACAGATCTTCGTCTGTGCCGATGCGGCGGCCCGAAGGGGCACTGGTGTGGAGGAAGGCCGAGATATCCGGGAACACGTAGAAGGCCCCTTCCGGCGTGGGACAGCGTACCCCGTCGAGGGCGCGCAGGGCCGACAGCACGAAGTCGCGGCGCTGACGGAAGGCATCGACCATCGCCTGCACGACCGAGCGGTCCAGCCCCAGTGCGGCCAGGCCCGCCTGCTGCGTGATCGAGCACGGGTGCGAGGTGAACTGGCTCTGGATGTTGCTCACGGCCCGGGCGATCTCGGTCTCGGCGGCGAGGTAGCCCAGCCGCCAGCCGGTCATGGCGTAGGCTTTCGAGAAACCGTTCACCGTGATCGTCCGCTCCTTCATCCCCGGCAACGACGCGAACGAGACGTGCTCGGCGTCGTAGAGGACGTACTCGTAGATCTCGTCGGAGAGGATGTAGACGTGCTCGTGGCGGCGCAGCACGGCGGCCAGCGCCTCCAGTTCGGCCCGCGTGTACACCGAGCCGGTGGGGTTCGACGGCGAGTTGAGGATGAGCAGGCGGGTGTTTTCGGTGAGGGCCGCCTCCAGCGCCGCCGGGGTCATGCGGTACTCCGTCTCTACCGACGTCGGCAGGACGACAGGCGTGCCTCCAGCGAAGACCACCATGTCCGGATAGCTCACCCAGTATGGGGCGGGGATGAGCACCTCGTCGCCCGGACGGCAGAGCGCAGCAATCGCCATTGCCACGGATTGCTTGGCCCCGTTCGAGCACACGACCTGCGACGGCTTGTAGACGAGGCCATTGTCGCGGGCGAGCTTGGCGCAAATGGCCTCACGCAAGGGCAGCGTACCGTCGTTCTCGGTATAGTGTGTGAAGCCTGCGCGGATGGCCTGCACGGCGGCCTCGGCAATGGGTGCGGGCGTGTCGAAGTCCGGCTCCCCGGCACTGAGGCCGATCACGGGGTAGCCCTCACGCAGGCGCTGCTTGACGCGGGCCGTCATCGCCAGCGTCGCCGACGGCTTCATTGCCGCCACATTCGGGTTCAGGGTGAGCACTTCCACGGGTTTGAGGTTCCAGGTTTGGGATGCACCGGCAACAAGATAGCAAGCCACCTCCCCAAACCCCGAAACCGCCCCGCAAAGTTCCGGCTATTTTTGTCCGCATCGCGAAAAGCCGGACGGAGGAAGAGGTCGTCCCCTAACGTTCTGGCGGCGGCAGTTGCCGTTTCAGGATCATATTTTCGACTTCCAGCAACAAGGCTTTATGCTCTGCTACTTGTTGTCGGTGCTCCGCTTCCTGTCGCCGTTGATCCAGCAAGACAAGATCATGTAAAGATTGTACCTGGGCCTCAAGTCGTGCAATTCTTTTGTGGACTTCAAGTACTTCATCCGCCAGGTTCTCTGTCACCTCCTGAAGCTTTCGAAGGGCGGCCTCCTCCGCATCCAGACGGCGATAGAGGCCCAGAATTTTCGCGACAATCGTCTTTATTTCTAACCACCTACGTCTTCCCGAAACTTCCGGATCAAGGCCACCTTACGCTGTAAACGTTCCAGATGGTGCTGGTTGGCCTTCTGCATTTGATCCAGAGACCCTTCCAGGGTGTCCATTTCCTGAAGCATTTGACGCACTTCAGCAGCAGCGATTCTTCTCCTGCGAGCGAAAGGGTTGGATTCATGGTGTTGGGAGACTTGGTTTCGCCAGTCTTAATGTGTTTCGGTTCCAGAGGTTCCGCCTACAACCTAAACCTTTTCAACCCTATCTGCCTCCATTGCAGTTACGCATCTACTGCCGCCCGATACGCCATCTTGTAATTACCCTTCCACAGCCCGTAGCACCACCATCTGACGGGCGCCGAGGCGGAGGGTGTCGTGCGGGGCATAGCTGGGCAGCGAGGTGTTGCGGCGGAAGGGGGGCGTCACCTCCCAGCGCCGGGCGGCATCGGTGAAGCCGTTGGGCAGGTGGAAGGCCACCGAAGCCTCGCCCGCGTTGAAGAGCAGGAGGAATGTGTCGTCGTGCAGCGGTCGGCCCCGGTGGTTGCGCTCGGCGATGCGGTCGCCGCGCAGGAGCATCCCGAAGGCGTGCAGGTCGGCCCGGCTCCAGTCATGCCCCGTCATCTCGTGGCCTTTGGGATGCCACCAGAGCACGTCCTTCACCCCGTCGGCATCGGCCCTGCCCGTGAGGAAGCGGTGACGACGGAAGCTGGGGTGTGCCTTGCGGAAGGCAATCAACTCTTGCGTGAATTCGAGAAAGCGCTGTGCCCGGTCGTCGAGGTGCCAGTCGTACCAGGTGGTTTCGTTGTCCTGGCAATAGGCGTTGTTGTTGCCCTGCTGCGTGCGCGAGAGTTCATCGCCGCCGAGGAGCATGGGCACCCCCTGCGAGAGCAGCAACGTCGCCATGAGGCTGCGCTTGAGGGTGTCGCGGCGGGCGAGGATGGCAGGGTCGTCGGTGGGGCCTTCTACGCCGCTGTTGGTACTGTAGTTGGGTTCGTGCCCGTCGCGGTTCTGCTCGCCGTTGGCCTCGTTGTGCTTGTGGAGGTAGCTCACCTGGTCCTCGAGCGTGAACCCGTCGTGTGCAGTGACGAAGTTGATGGAGGCGAAGGGGCGTCGCTCGGAGTTCTCGTAGAGGTCGCTGGAGCCGGCAATCCGGGTGGTGAACTCGCCGCCCACGCCCCGGTCGCCCTTCCAGAAGCGGCGCACGCTGTCCCGGTACTTGCCGTTCCACTCCGTCCACAGCCACGGGAAGCCCCCCACCTGGTAGCCGCCAGGCCCTACGTCCCACGGCTCGGCGATGAGCTTCACCTGGCTGAGCACGGGGTCCTGCTGGATCACCTGGAAGAACGCCGAGAGCATGTTCACTTCGTAGAGGTCGCGTGCCAGCGTTGCGGCCAGGTCGAACCGGAAGCCATCGACGTGCATCTCCGTCACCCAGTAGCGCAGGCTATCCATGATCAGTTGCAGCACATGCGGGTTGCCCACATCCAGCGTGTTGCCGGTGCCCGTGTAGTCGATGAGGTGGCGCGGGTCGTGGACTTTATGAAGCAGCGCCTTGGCAAGGTGCCGC
>CAZLRO010000278.1:0-1956 GCA_964561865.1 uncultured Rhodothermaceae bacterium
CACGACAGGGTGGCCGCCGCCACCAGCCCGGTCAGCGTCCCGCCCAGCACCGACAACAGGCGTTCCGGGGGGCGATACCCACGCAGCAGGGCGATACCCGCCACACTGCCCAGGGCATACACCGGAGCCACCGTAAGGAAAAATAGCGGACGCAACGTGCTGCCGATCTGCGCCGACCGCACCAGCCCCACCAGCGTCACCGCCGCATAGACCAGTGCAAAATCCAGCAGGGGAGCACCCAGGCGGCGCATGGTGTTGGTCCCGACGGTCAGGGCCGCCCGCGCCAGGATGCCCATCTGCAAGACCCCAGCCATCAGGCGGGAGTAACGCCCGGTAAAGTGCTTCCGGGTAAACAGCAGCATCGCGCCGTAGAACAGCCGCACATAGCGCAAATCCCCCTTTTTCGTGCTCTCGCCCTTGTAGTGGATGATCTGGGTATCGGGGGTGTAGAAAACCTTCCACCCGGCCTGCTGGATGCGGAAGCACCAGTCCAGGTCTTCGCCGTACATGAAGAAGTCCTCATCAAACAGTCCGGCCCCGGCCTGCTGCCCCTGGCCCTGGTACAGTGCCGCGTGCCGCACCATCATGCACGAGCCGCTGAGGGCATCCACCTCTGCTATGGCATCGACAGGCAGGTAGGTGAGGTTGTACCGCCCGAAGCGGCGGCTCCGGGGGAAGAGCCGGCTCAGCCCGGTGATGCGGTAGAGCGCCACTTCCGGCGTCGGGAACGCCCGGCGGCTCTCCGGGGCGAAGCTGCCGTCGGGGTTGAGGATCTGGCAGCCCACCGCCCCGGCCTCCGGATGGTCGTCGAGGAAACACACGAGGGTGAGCAGGGTGTCCTCGCGGACGATGGTGTCCGGGTTGAGGATGAGCAGATGACGGCCCTGTGCCTGCCGGATCGCCTGGTTGTTGGCCCTGCCGAACCCGACGTTCACCTCGTTGGCAATCAGATGGACCGACGGAAACCGGGTCCGCACCATCTCCACCGAGTCGTCCACCGAGTTGTTATCGACGACCCAGACCTCCACCTGCAACCCTCGACTGGCCTGCTGCACCGAGCGCAGGGCCTGCTCCAGGAACCCGCACACGTTGTAGTTGACAATGATGACGGACAGGTCGGGCGGCGGGGCAGCCATCGGGCAGGCACAGACAGCGGCAAAGGCAGAGTTGTCAAGATACGGCAGTCATAAGGTGTATAATTAGTTGTATATACAACTAATTAGCCGACAAACAGCCTTACAGCAGGGCGTCAGACCGTAGCGGCGACGACGGCCCCTATCGCCCGCAGCAGTTCCACCGTCGGGCGCACGTCGTGGGTGCGGACGAGGGAGGCCCCGCGCAGCACGGCCACTGCCGTCGCGCCGAGGGTGCCAAAGAGCCGCTGTTCGGCGGGCACCGGCTGTTCGGGCGTACCCAGCACCACGCCGATGGTGTGCTTGCGCGAGAGGCCCACCAGCACGGGTCGGCCCAGGGCCGCGAGTTGGTCGAGCGCAGCAACCAGCCGCAGGTTCTCCGCCGGCGTCTTGCCAAAGCCGAAGCCAGGGTCTACCACGAGGTCGCGCACGCCAGCCGCCTCGGCGGTGCGGAGGGCCACCGCCAGCGCATCCCGGACCTCGGCGACGACCTCGGTGTAGGTATGCTGGTGGGGCATCTGGCCGGGTATTCCCAGGCTGTGCATCAACACCAGCGGTACCCCAAACGTGGCGGCGACGGCGGCCATCTCCGGATAGAGCCGCAGCCCCGTCACGTCGTTGATCATGGCTGCACCCGCTTCGAGGGCGGCACGGGCCACGGTCGGCTTCCAGGTGTCGATGGAGAGGATCGCCTCCGGAAACCGGGCCAGGACCGCCTCCAGCACGGGCAACACCCGGCGTTTTTCCTCCTCTGCTTCTACCGCGACGGCCCCGGCACCATAGGCCGTCCCGCGCGGACGGGTGGACTCCCCGCCGACATCCA
>CAZLRO010000278.1:1966-4464 GCA_964561865.1 uncultured Rhodothermaceae bacterium
ATCCAGGATGGCCGCGCCTTCGGACAGCATCTGCTCGGCCTGGTGCAGTGCCGCCTCGACCGAGAGGAAGCGCCCGCCGTCGTAGAATGAGTCCGGCGTGACGTTGAGGATGCCCATCACGTGGGCGCCGTGTGGCTGGCCGGGGCGGCAGTCGAGCACGCGCCCCCGGCAATGCAACAGGCTCATGGCAAGGTGGGAATGGGCTGTTTGGAGGGCATCAGAAACCCCGTGACGGAAGGTGTTGATCCGCAACGATTGACGCGGGCGTTTCGATCCTCTACATTCCCGCCGATTCGGAAAGACGACGCGACCATGAAAGATCAGGAAAAGTGGGCTGACACGGGTTGTTTCGGGCAACAATCCGTGTTTTATGCGTTACCCTCTTGCAGATCGCGGCGGCTTCGCGCTAAGGCTTCTCGTGGCACGCACAGGTAAATCGCATTGGGTCGCACTGGTATGTTGGCTGTTGCCCCCCGGCATTCGTTCCTTCGTTCGGTGTTGCACCGGCTCCCCCTGCGCCCGCTGGAGGTGGTAGACCAGTTTGTGGCGGACCCGGAAGGCACCCAGGTCCGGCTTTTGCGCCGCCTGCTCGAACAGGCTGCCGGGACGGAATGGGGGCAGCGGTACGGGTTTGCCGAGCTGGCCCAGGCCCCGGATGTGGTCGCCGCATATCAGCGCCGGGTGCCGTTGCACACCTACGAGGACTACCGCGCCGACGTGGCCCGCATCCGGCAGGGCACGCCCGATGTGACCTGGCCGGGGCGGTTTGCACACTTCGCCGTCTCCAGCGGCACCGCCTCGGCGGGCAAGCTCATCCCCGTCAGCCGCCAGATGCTGGAGGGCAACCGCGACTTCAGCATGGGCGGGGCGTTCAACTACCTGCGGCAGAGTGGCCGCCCCAACTTCCTCCTGGGCAAGTTCCTGAGCGTGCCGGGGCGGATCGAGGAAGACCCTGCCTTCCCCGGCACATGGGTAGGGGAGGTAAGTGGCCTCCAGGCAGAATTCTCCCCGGCCTACGTCCGCCAGCTCTTCCAGGCGGTGCCGAACGAGGTGCTGTTCCTGCCCCATTGGGAAGACAAGCTGCGGGCCATCGTCCAGCACACGCTGGACCAGGACATCCGGACCATCGCCATGGTGCCCACCTGGGCGCTGGTGCTGTTCCGACAACTGATTGAGGCGTGGAATGCCCGGAACGGCACCCGCGTCACCACCGTCGGGGAAATCTGGCCGAACCTCCAGGTGTATTTTAGTGGCGGGGTGGCCCTCAGTTCGTACCGCAGCCTCATCGAAGCCCAGGTGGGATTGCCCAACCTGCATTTTGTCGAGAACTACGGGGCATCGGAAGGGTTCTTCGCGTTCCAGAACGAGATCGACGACCCGGCCCTGCTGCTGCACCTGGATAACGGGGTGTTCTACGAGTTCGTGCGCATGGACGAGGTGGCCCAGCCGCACCCGCGCCGCTACACCATTGCCGAGGTGGTGCCGGATGTGCGCTACCAGATGTACGTCACCACGTGCAGCGGGCTGTGGGCCTACGGGGTGGGGGATGTGATCCGCTTCACGCAGACGGCCCCGCACAAGCTGGTCATAGCCGGGCGTACCAACGAGATGATCGACCGGCATGGGGAGGCCGTCTTTGGCGAGGAGGCGCGGGCTGCCATCGAACGGGCTGCCGCCGTGGTGGGGACGCAGGTGCTGGATTACCATGTGGCCCCACGTGCCGCCACGCTCGAACGCCTGCCTTCACACCAGTGGCTCGTCGAGTTCGCCCACCTGCCCGCCGACCTCGACCGGTTCGTCCGCGAGATCGACGGCTATTTGCAGGTCATCAACCGCCACTACCAGATCCGCCGCGAGTCCCGCGCCTTTGCGTTGCCCGAAGTCATCCCTCTGCCACACGGGACGTTCTACGCCTGGCTGAAGGCCACGAAAAAAAATGTGAGCGCCCAGACCAAAGTCCCGCGTATGAGTGAGGAACGCATGGTGGCAGACGGCGTTCTTGCAATCTTGACAAACAATACCAACGGGTTTCACACAAGCAGCCCCGGCTAGGCGGGAACAACGTGCTTCCCAGGGCGTGCATTGACGCCGGTTCGTAAAAACAAGGATTTACGAACTGCCCTACGGCGGCGGCTATCACTTCGGCCTCGACGACTATCGCACCACCGATACCATCAACCAACGGTTTCAGGGTCTATGTACGTTCCTCGCCAGCAGCGCATGCTGGACCAGTACCTCCAGGAGATCGGCCAGATTCCCTTGCTGACGCCCCAGGAGGAGGTCGATCTTGCCCGTCGCATCAAGATCAATGACCAGGAAGCGTTGCACCGGCTCACGCGGGCCAACCTGCGCTTCGTCGTCTCGGTTGCCAAGAAGTATCAGGGCCAGGGGCTGACGTTGGCCGACCTGATCAACGAGGGCAACTACGGGTTGATCAAGGCTGCCCAGCGGTTCGACGAGACGCGCGGCTTCAAGTTCATCTCCTACGCGGTGTGGTG
>CAZLRO010000279.1:0-4447 GCA_964561865.1 uncultured Rhodothermaceae bacterium
CCCTGCTGCACTTCCCCCGTGCTGTGCGCATCGTGGAAGCCGCCACACAGGCAGCCTGCGTCGCCCCTGAACCCGGTCCGGTGGCTATCGGCAGCCACGAATCCCATGCAGTATATCTCCTGCGCCGGTTGCAGCAGGTCGATGTGGGGCGGGCACAGCCCTGCCTGGCCGACGCCTGCGCCCTCGATGCTGCGGTGTTCGACCACATGCAACACCTGAACGACTTCACGGAAGAGTGGCAGGTGTTAAGCACCCGCCCGCCTTTCGAACAGGTGGTGCAGGCCCACTGGCCCCTCGTTGCTGCCCCCGCCACCCGGGTGTGGACGCAGTCCTATGCCTGGGAACTATGGCTGGCGGACGCAGCGGCCGAAGAGCCGCAGTTGCAGGAGTCGGCCTGCGTCGTGTATCGGCAGGGCAACCGCATCCGGGTGCGTCCGGCGTCGGGCCTGGTGGTGGCTATTGTCGGAGCATTGGCCCGCCCGCAGACAGTGCACCATGTGGTTGCTGCCGTGATGGACGGTGCCGCGCCGCAGGGCGGCGTCCGCGCTGTGCTGGCCCAGGTACGACAGTTGTACGAGGCGGACCTGCTACGGGCGATGCCGGGGGCGGCCCAGGCCGTGGCAATGGACGAGGCCGTGCTTCAGGAAAATGGATGAACCGCCAGATTCAGGTCTTCGACTCGATCCGGTGCGACCCCGTGCCAGGCCCGGCCAAGCCGCCGGAGTCGCTCGGTGAGCGAGAGCCGAAGGTGATAGTGCCCGTAGTATACCGGCAGTAACTGGGTGGCTACCACCTTTACACAGTGCAGATGGCGCTGGAGAAATGCTGGGTGCGTGATGTCCCGGGCCACGACGTCCACATCTTGCGCCCGCAGGTGGGCCAGCACTTGTTCGAGCACCTGCCGCAGGTTGTAACGGCGGCGCGGTGGCAGCAGCGCCTGCTCCATCAACGCGGGCGCAGGGTGGGCCTGGCGTGCGTTGAGTTGCAGGAAGTCGAAGTGGGCGAAGGCGGCGTCCATCCCGTAATAACCCCGATGGTCGTCGGCGTTGTGGATGCGGTCAGGGCGTTCAAGCAGGCGGGAGAAGTGCTCCTGCCGAGACGCGAACACCTTGTTAAACGTGAAGAAAGCCGACATTTCCTGCAGGGCGCTGACCATGGCCCCTTCGAGCGTCAGGCGGGCAGCGGCACCATGGAGCGTCTTCGCCCCGGTGCCGTCGCGCCGCACTCCCAGCGCCCAGACGGCGGGGATGCCAAGATCGTTGGTGATGTCGAGAAAATAAAGGTCGTAGTTGGGATGGATGTAGCGGATTTTCTCCCGCAGCAACTGAAACGCTGGGGCGCGCACACTGGCCGGGTCGATGGGCGTGCAGGGACGGCGCAACACCCAGGCGGAAAGGTAGCAGTCCCGCTCGACGGCTTCCAGCAAGGCAAAGAGCAGGGCCTCCTCAAAGCAGCCGCCCAGGGCGGTGCCGTTGGAGGTGGTGCGGATCACCGCCTGCTCCCCGGGCAGCCGCTCGGTGTTGAACCACACCTCCTGCGCCGGGATCAGCCGGGGCGTCCCGTCGGCGGGGGCGAAAGCCCACGTCCAGTACATTGCGCGGTCAGGGGCGTAGGCCGGGAAGCGTTCGGGCTGCGGGAACGGGTGGTGTCGGTGATAGAACAAGGCGGCCGGGTCGAGGGCCTGTGCCGATAAGGCGGCATAGGTGCCAGACACCAAGGGTGCATCGGGTGGGTGGAAGAGGATATGGAAACGCTCGATGGCCTCGCACCGTCCCGTGAAGGTAGCGTCTGCCCGGTTGAAGGCCCGCCCGCCGCAAAAATCTTCCTCCCGACCGCGATTCCAGGCCAGCCGCGTCATCGACACAAGGTAGGACAGGGGGTTCTGCTGTAACTCCTCGGCGCGAATGACCCCCGCATCGGGTGAGACTAGCCCGGCCACGTCGGCCTGGACGGGTATGCGCAGCGAGGTGTCCACGAACCTGCGACGGAGCCGAGGGGCGGGGGACGGCGGGGTCGGGGGCGTCGCATCGGGCACAGGCAGCGCCTCCGGGTGTAGTATCACCGTGCAAACACGTACCTCGGCCTGCCTGAGGTCCAGGACAAACAGATGCCCTGGACGGTCCTGCTGCCATATCCAGGGTAACAGATCGAGGCTGCCTGGCGGGTAAAGGAAGGTGTACGGATGTTGCCCGAAGTGGGCCTGGAGCAGGTCAAGGCGGTTGAAATCGTAGCCGTCGGTTACAAATCGGACGACCGCATTGAGGCCGGGGGCAGCGGGCGCAGCGGGCTGGTCGTACAGCAGCACCCGGTGCAGGTCGAAGAGCACCTGCCAGGTGCGTGTGGCAGGAGAGGGGGTGGTATCCGCATCAATCCGCGCAAACAGCGTATCGACGCAGATGGGGCGGAATGTACCGGTGGCGGCCAGCATCTGAAGCCGCTGGCGTAGCGGAGCCTGTGCGGGCAGCGTGAAGGCGGGGGCAAACAGGATCGACGGTTGTGGCATCGACGGTCGCGTCGAGGAAGGTTCAGGGGCATGCGGCCACCCACGCACCCACACCCCACGACGAGATGCGGCGCAGTGGCACCGACGGCACCATGGCGGAAGACTGGAAATATCGGAGGCAGGCGCGGCTACGGGTGTCCGTGGCGAAATGGGCATAGGGAAGTGTGCCCATCCCATCGGCGAGTGCGGAGCCGTAATACTGGCGAGCGACGAGGGTCAGCAGCACGCGGGCCAGTACCTGTTCCGGCAGGCAGCCGCACTGGACAACCCCCTCGGCTTCGATGAACGTCATGCCAGAAGGCAGCACGGCCCGGCGTGCCGGGAGGCGGGTACGGTGCAGCCGCATCAGCCCTTGCAGGTGAAGGACGTCGGGATGGCTGCAGGGCAAGGTGAGCAGGTCGCAAGGGGTGCTTGGCGGCGGCTTGGCAGCAACGTGGCGGGTGGCCTGGTCTTCCAGCAGGCGGAGCCGCAGGTGCGCACGGCTGGGGGCGACGGCAAGGCCGGGGCGTGCACGCCCCGCAGCAACGGCGGCCTCCAGCACCATCCGGTACAACAGCGCCTCATGGACGGCCGCACGATGCAGGCCGTACTGCAACAGCGGCCTGGCTACGAAAGCGGCGTTGGCCTGTGCCGAGAGGAGCGGAACCTGATCGAGGGGAGAGACCTCCAGCCAACCCAGGTGCATGGGAAGGCTGCGCAGATCGCTGGGCCGCTCCATGGACAGGCGCAGCACACGCGTCAGCAGGCCCTCGCCGGGGGCCAGCCGGTAAAGACACAGGTGACGGCGCGGCCAGCCCAGCATCTGTTCGTGCTGCAACAGCCAAGCGGCTACCCGCCGTGCCACAATCGGCTCGACGACGGGCGTGGCGACGAGTATCACCGTGGTTTCGTATCGGAGCAGCCGCTGCGCCTCGCGCAGGACATGGTCGGCCTCCCGAGGGGTCATAAAACACAGGGCCACCGCGCCGAGCGAACGGGCCTGAAAACCCTGTGTCGAAAGCCGTATCCGTTGCCCGTCGAACTGGAAGGACGCCTCTGCGCACATATCCTCAAGGGTCGGCAGTGGTAGCTCCGCAAGCGGGGCAGTGCGCAGCGCGCCGGTCTCCAGAAGCTGGTTGAGGTAAGCCTTCAGGGCCGGGCGCTGGGCGTCGCCGAGGGCAGCCAGCAACGCATCCTCACCGAAGCGCCCGTCGAGCCAGGGCTGGAGACGCCTGTGCAATTGGTCAATATGGCGCGCGCGCAGCTCGAACGTCCCCCGTGCATTCAGGATGTAGAGCACGTCCGTGTCGGTGAGGAACACGGTACGTGGGTCCAACTGGAGGGTCTGCATCAGTGAAGAGAGAAATCGATGACGGGATTAGATATGTGCGCCGTTCTTACAATCTACGATCCAGCACCTTGCACCCCAATTTGAAACATGCATTTTACCATACGCAATTTATCCCCGTACCCCCTTCCATACCCGCCATGCCGCCCGTGCCCTTCGCTTTGCCGCACCTTCGAGGACACCCTCGTCCATAACAACCACCTGGTGCAACTGGCGCAGTACGGGGCCGCGACGACCGGGTTCGGCTGCTGGCCGGGGGCCTCTACCTGCTCCACCTCCGTACCCTCGATGCCGCCGGAAACCCGCGCTCCGCCCAGGTGCTGTCTCTGGCGCTGGTTCGGCGGTGAGAGCAGGGTCGTATCCGGTAAATTATCGTCAATTTGACTATAATATAGTCATTTTGACGATAATTTTCAGTGTGAAAGGTCCCTTGTGCCCTCTACCTGGAAAAACTTTGTTTGGTGGGCCGGGGTGGTTGGATTTTCGTTTGTTTCGACCACCCCTGACCAATCTCATGAGATGGGTCATCCCCTCCTGTCCAGAGCCTGCTCCCGCGAAGGCGGGAGAGGGGCGCTTGGTTGATCGGGTCGGGGTGGTTGGAGGGGCGCTGTTATTTG
>CAZLRO010000280.1:0-4446 GCA_964561865.1 uncultured Rhodothermaceae bacterium
CTACCAGGATCTCCATCGCGGTGATGAAGATGTGCGTGGCTGCCCGGTAGCGCGCCACGTCGAACGAACCGTCTTCGCGCTGGAACTTGCGCAGGTTCAGGCTGGCGAGGTTGCAGGCGCTGTTGTCCAGGTGCATATACTCGCTGCACGGGTTCGACGAGTTGATCGGCCCGCTGTTCTTGACCGTATGCCAGCGCTGGATCGTGTCCTCGTATTGCACACCCGGGTCGCCGCAAATCCACGTCCCTTCGGCAATCTTGTAGAGCAGGTGCTCGGCGTCCACCTCTTCGAGCGGCTGGCCGCTGAGGACCGACGTGAGGGCGAACTTCCGATTTTCGAGCGCCGCCTGCATGAAGTCGTCCGTCACGCGCACGCTCTGGTTGACGTTCTGGAAGGCGACGGAGCCGTAGGCCGGGCCGTTGAACGAGCCGTCGTAGCCCTCCTCAATCAAGGCCCACGCCTTCTTCTCTTCCTCCTGCTTGGCCTCGATGAACTCCAGGATGTCCGGGTGCCACACCTTGAGCGTCTGCATGATGGCGGCGCGGCGGGTCTTGCCGCCGCTCTTGATGGTGCCGCCGGTGGCGTCCTGCACGCGCATGAACGAGACGGGCCCCGAAGGCGTGCCGCCGCCAGAGAGCTTCTCCTTCGACGCACGCAGCTTCGACCAGTCCGCCCCGACGCCGGAGCCGAACTTGAACAGACGGGCACTCTCGGCCATGAGCTGCCAGATGTCGTCGATGGAGTCGTCCACGGCAATGATGAAGCACGCCGAAGCTTGTGGACGCCGGTACGGGTCGACCGCCACGACCTGCTGGGCTTCGCGGTCCCAGCCGTAGATATGCTTGCCGCCGGTGTCGGACACGCCATATTGATGGTGCAGCCCTACGTTGAACCACACCGGGCTGTTGAACGCTCCGTACTGGTTCACGAGCAGCCAGGTCAGCTCATCATAGAAGCGCTCGCCGTCCTCCGGCGTGGCGAAATAGCCCTGCTCCACGCCCCAGTCGGCAATGGTCCGCGAGACCCGGTGGATGAGCTGCTTCAGGGAGTGCTCGCGTCCACCCCGGGCCGGGTCTTCGCCGCTGCGGGTCAGGTCGCCGTAGAAATACTTGCTGGCGACCACGTTGGTGGCGAGCACGCTCCAGGAGGTCGGAAACTCGACCTGCTTCTGCTCGAAGATAGCCTGCCCCTTGTGGTTGCGAATAGCAGCGTCGCGGTGTTCCCAGGTTACCGAGGCAAACGGATCGGTGCCCTCGGTAGAGAAGACACGGGCAATGTGCAACCCTGCAGACAGGGTTTCCGGATCAGGCAACGGCACATCCTTTTTCAAAAAGAGGGTGGTCGTGTGAGGCGGCTTGGGCATAGACATCACTCCAGGTTACAAAACAGCGGTTAACAGGATATTGTGGCATAGGCCAGAACAGACGGATCGAAGCAGAACTACCCGCCCTCATGCGCACCCACAACCGTCAATGCACAAAAGAGACAGGGCCTTGCGGGAACTCGTCGGGGACTCCTGACGGGAAGGCGCACACTACAGGACAAATAACGGCTTATGGCGGGGACCATAAACCGTTGCGGGTGATCGGCACACGTCTCGAAGGCGTAATTAAGAAATCATAAAACCGTTATGCAAGTGTTTTTTTTCCACATCTCCAGGTTTCTCGGAGCCGCGTTTTTGGCTGGTATTTTGCGATATGACTAGCCCAAATCCGCTTTTTTGCCGGTATCTCCGCTGTGTAATCCGTTATTGTACAACAAAAAAACAGCTTGTCCACAACCCCTGGAGAAATTATCCACAGTTCTCCGAAGGGAAGGCCAATAACAGCTGCTCAGGGGACACAATAACGGGCGCTGATCGAACAGCCAGAAAAAACCCCGACCCCCACGGGGTCAGGGTTGTGCCAGCACCGGGTACCGGGCAGGGTCGGTCTTCATGGGCCGGACGCCCTGTCAGTAGTCTTCGTCGTCCTCGTCGAAATCCTCAAAGTCCTCATCCTCAAAATCATCCTCGTCGAAATCCTCAAAGTCCTCCTCGTCGAGGTCGTCGAAGTCGTCGTCCTCGTCGAAATCCTCAAAGTCCTCCTCGTCGAGGTCGTCGAAGTCGTTGTCTTCCTCATAGGCCCAGGGCAGGGGCCAGGTCGGTGCGGCTTCTGGTCGGTCAGGCAGGCGCATAGGGTTGCGGGCTGAAGGGGAACTCACGACAGGGCGATGCAAGGGCGATCCCGTTTCCTGCGGAAAAATACGCTACCCGCACACGAAAAAATCAAGGGTATCCCCGCAACAGGCTAAAAAAAGCCCCTCCTGTACCAGCAAGGCCCGGTCGATAAATTATCCAATCGATAAATATACCGAGGAGAAGCACGCCCTGTGGAGGCTTGTTGTAGATTAGCCCTGTTCCGTTTTTGTGACCCCAATAATGTGCTTCATGGATAACGAACACAGTGCCTATCCAGCCCCGGAGGAATTCAAGGTGATGCGGCCCGAATATACCCAGCTCAGCGAGGAGCCGGAAGAATGGCAGGCCACCATCACCATCACTCCTTTTCGGGTGACCGGGACCAGTGTAACGAAGGCCGGTGCCCGGCGGGCCGCCCTCTACGCAGCGGCGCAGGTCTACCGCTCCTACCACCCGTCCTACCGCGTGGAAAACCCGTTTCCGGACGAGTTCGTGGACCAGGAGCAACAGCAATGGCGACGCCTCCCGCCCGGCCAGCGGGATAAGCTGGGCGACTATGTCTTTATCTCGGAGGATGGGGAGGAGGATTACGCGAACATCGAAAATATGCTGGCCTGGGACGTACGCCCTGCTACGGAAGACGCCTGAACTGGTTGATGCGCCCTCAAGGCAACCGCCCCGGACGTAACAGCCGGGGCGTTTTTTGTGTCGGGGATTCCTACCGCCACCCGATGGCGGCATACACCGGCAAGTGATCGGAGATGTCGCGGGCGGCTTCGAGGCTGGGGTATTGCCCGGTGAAATCCACAACGCCGGCCTGGTGGATCCGGAGCGCCGACGGTTCGAAGAAGATGTTGTCGTAGGCGTTGGCGAGGTGGCCGTCCTCGGCGACCTTCATGCGGATAGTGGTCCGTTGATCGGCCAGCACGGGCGCATATCCCTGCGCCTTCAGGTCGTCGAAGGCTTCGGCGTGCTGCGCGAGGTTGAAGTCCCCCACCACCAGCAGGTGCTCGCTGGCGTAGTAGTCGTGGAGGCGGTCGAGGTGGCGGATTTCAGAGGCCGGGTCCTTGTCGGCGGGCACGGCGTGGAAGTTCGCTACGAGCAGTCGCTGGCCCCGGAAGGCAAACCGGGCAAGGAACGGTTCCCGGTCGAGGGCAGGGGCAAGGGTAGGTTCGAGCCATCCGTCGCCGATCCGCTGCACCCGCGAAGCTTTCCAGAGGAAGGCATAGCGTTCGCGCCCCTCGCCTGCCGTCGGGTCGCTGAGGGTGTAGTCCCATTGTGCCCCGGTGCGGTCGAGCAGGTCGTCCAGCCGGGCAACGGCCTGCGCCCCGGCTTCGGAGGTGGAGACCTCCTGCACGGCCACGAGGTCGCAGTCCCGCAGCACCTGGGTGATGTCGGCCAGCTCGGCATCACTTTTGGAGCGGCCGAGGTTGGCGATGTTCCAGGTGGTGAAGCGCAGGGTGCTGTCGGGCAGGACCTTGCAGCTCTGGTCCGGTGTGGTCACGCCAGAGACAGGGGGGCCATCTTCCACGGCGACCGAATCCCCGGAGCGATAGGCGTTGAACAGCCACAGGGCCAGTAATACCCCGACCACGATCAGGTTGAGGATCAGTCGTTGCCGGGAAAAGCCGGGCTTGCGGGAGGCAGGGCGTCGGGCAGCCATAGGGTACTACACATGTCGCTTGCGCGGGAGGGCGGGGCGCTTCCGGAGCCGCAGGGCGTGGACCAGGCCGGGCACATAGCCCAGCAGGGTTAGCAGCAGGTTCAGCCGGAAAGCCCGATGAGGGCCTTCCTGGAGGAACACGGCCAGCGGTGGCATCAGGATGGTCAGCAGAAGGCGCATGGTGTCTGAACGATCTCATGAGATCGTCGATCAAGGTTGCCGCGAAGCATCTATCTCATGAGATTGCCGGTCCGCCCGCCTCTGCCAGCACGGCGTCCTTGATCTGCATCAGGTAGGCAAAGGCGGCGGCGTGTTCGTTGGGGATGTGGCCTTCCAGGATGGCTTCGCGGATGGACTCTTTCAACCGCCCGACGAGGGGGCCGGGCGAGAGGCCCAGCGTCGCCATGATTTCGAGGCCATCGACGGGCGGCTGGAAGTTGCGCAGCCGGTCTTTCTCCTCTACTTCCTGCATCTTCTGTTCGACGAGGTCGAAGCCCTCGAGGTAACGCCGCACCCGGCGCGGGTTCCGGGAGGTGATGTCGGCCCGGACGAGCCGCATCAGGTCGTCGATGGCGTCGCCGGCTTCGAACAGCAGCCGGCGCAC
>CAZLRO010000281.1:0-4441 GCA_964561865.1 uncultured Rhodothermaceae bacterium
ATAGTCAATTTGACTATATTATAGTCAAATTGACTATATATTGTTAACCCCGTGGCCGGCGTTTCGTACCTGGGCTGGTCCTGCCGTGACTCGTCCTGTCAACAGGGGAATGCGTTCTTCATCCCCATGCCTTGATCTGCCGTGACCCTCCCGGCTGTACATGATGCCTTCATACAGCGGTGCCTGGTGCTGGCCGAACGCGGGGCGGGCGCAGTCAGTCCGAACCCGATGGTGGGGGCAGTGCTTGTGGCCCCGGACGGGACGGTGCTCGGCGAGGGCTGGCACCAGCGGTACGGCGGCCCCCATGCCGAACCCCTGGCCCTGGCCGACGCCGAGGCGCGGCATGGCCCGGACGCCCTCCGCACAGCCACGCTGTACGTGAACCTCGAACCGTGCAGCCACTTTGGCAAGACGCCACCGTGCGCCGACCTGTTGCTGGCGAAGGGCATCCCCCGTGTGGTCGTGGGCATGACCGACCCCAACCCGCAGGTTGCAGGCCGTGGCCTGGCCCGGCTGCGGGCGCAGGGCGTGGATGTCACCGTGGGCGTGCAGGAAGGGGCCTGCCAGCGGCTCAACGAGGCGTTCACCCACCACCTGCGCACGGGCCGCCCGCTCGTCACGCTCAAGCTGGCGCAGACCCTCGACGGCCGCGTCGCCGACGCCACCGGCGCGGCCCGCTGGATCAGCGGCGAGGCGGCCCGCCACCGCGTCCACCAGTGGCGGGCCACGCACGACGGCGTGCTCGTGGGGCACGGCACCGCCCAGGCCGACGACCCCGCGCTCACCGTGCGGCACGCGGCGGGCCGGCAGCCCACCCGCATCGTGCTGGACCGGATGGGCCGGCTCTCGCCCGAACAGCAGCTTTTCTCGGACGCATGGGCCAGCCACACGCTCGCCGTCGTCGGGACGGATGCTGCGCCTGCGTATGCCGAGGCGCTGCGGCTCCGCGGCGGGCGCGTCTGGCGGCTGCCCGAAGCCGACGGTCCCCTCGACCTCGTGGTGTTGCTCGACCGGCTGGGCCGCGAAGGGCAGGTGGACGGGCGCCCGATGGCCTCGCTGCTCGTCGAGGCCGGGCCGGGCCTGGCAACAGCCCTCTTCCGGCACGACCTCGTAGACCGCTTCTGCCTGTTCATCGCCCCGAAGCTGCTCGGCGCGGGCACGCCCGTGCTGTACGACCTGGGGCTGACACATCTGGCCGACGCCCGCACCTTCGCCGAACACACCTGGGAACCCGTCGGCGACGACCTGCTCTTCTGCGGCTACCGGCACGGGGTGTAGGGCATCCGGCTACGCCCCCGTCATGCTTTTCCGGAACCGGAGCGGGTTTTGCCCGGTCACCTTGCGGAAGGTGCGGGTGAAGTAGGACAGGCTCTCGAAGCCGCAAGCGAAGCACACCTCGGTCACGCTCTGGTCTTGTGCCAGCAGCTTCCGGGCCTGGCTGATGCGGTACTGGTTCAGGAAGGCCACGAACGTCATCCGCGTCATCTTGCGGAAATAGCGGCAGAACGCCGCCTTCGTCAGGCACGTCAGCGCGGCCATCTGGTCCAGCGTGATGCGCTCGGCATAGTGTACCTCAATGTACTGGTAGACGGCACGCAAGCGTTGTTGCTCCTTGAAGTTCCACGTCTGGGCAGCCGGGGCCGGGTGCAGCAGGCTGGCTTCGGTGGAGGTCGCCATCCTCTGAAAGATGCCCAGGATCTCGATGAACTGCTCGAAACGCGGCAGTGTGCGCATCCGCTTGAGCCGTTCGCCCACGCAGCGACGGGTTTCGCCGTGGAAGCAGACGCCGTGCCGGGCCTGCGCGAACAGGGCCTGCACCTGGCGGAGTTCCGGGATGTTTGGGAAGGCGCGGTCGAGGAAGTCCTCCCGCATCTGCACGACAATCTCCTCGTAGTCGCCCCGGACGCCGTAGTCGAAGTTGAGGTGGGGAATGTGAGGCCCGATGAAGACCAGGTCGCTGCCCTCGTACCGGCTGAGGTGTTCGCCCACATGCCGGGTGCCGCTCTCGGCCTCGATGTAGACGATCTCGTACTCTGGGTGGAAGTGCCAGAAGTAGAAGTCGTTGAGCCGGGGCGTAACCAGTATCCGGAACGAACTTTCGGCATCCGGACGGATTTCCTCGAACTGTACCCGCATGGCTTTTTCCGAAATTACCGCAGGAAGATAGTTGATATCAGCTTTTGGATCAAAATAGTGCAAAAATCGGATATGATTGGGCTAGAAGCGGGGCTGTACGGGGCAGTACCTTGATGCCCACTGCTGAACCATCCCTACCCGACGCCCATGCAACCGACCGCACCCGACGTCGCCGTGGCTACGATGGCCCCGACGATGATCCCCAACAACGCCCACAAGGACATTCCGGGCAACCCTTCGACGGCCACGAGCAGCCGTATCCGCCTCAACGACCGCTCCAACGGCCAGCCGCTGCGGGTGCTCTCCGAGGAGGACTGGCAGTTCTGGATCCACAACGGCTACATCGTCATCAAGAACGCCGTGCCGCGTGCGCAGGCCGAGCGCCTGGCGGCGTTCCTGTGGGAGTTCGAGGAGAAAGACCCGCACGACCCGGAGACGTGGTACACCGCGCCGAGGGCCGAGATGCAGATGAAGGAGCTGGTGGGCAGCGGCATGGTGGAGGTCTACAACCACCAGTACCTGTGGGATAACCGCCAGACCCCGCGCGTCTACGACGCTTTCGTGGACATCTGGGGCACGGAGAAGCTGTGGGTGACCATCGACCGGGCAAACCTGAACTTCCCGATGCGGCCCGGCCACGAGTTCAAGGGCTTCATCCACTGGGACTACGACCCCGAGACGCGCCCGCAGAACGTGCAGGGCGTGCTGGCCCTCTGCGACCAGACCGACGAAAACATGGGTGGCTTCCAGTGTATCCCCGAACTCTACCGCACCTACGACACCTGGAAGCTGACCCAGCCCGCCGACCGCGACCGCTTCAAGCCGGACGTGAGCGCCTTCGCCGACCAGATCGTGAAGGTGAAGATGGAGACGGGCGACCTGCTCATCTTCAACAGCACGGAGCCGCATGGCATCCGCCCCAACCGCTCCGGCCACAAGGTGCGCATCGCCCAGTACATCTCGATGATGCCTGCCGAGGAGGACAACGAGGCGCTGCGGCAGTGGCGCGTCCGTTCGTGGCGGGACCGCATTGCGCCCGAAGGCTACGCTTTCCCCGGCGACCCACGTGGCTGGGAGCAGACCCGCTACGACACCGCCGTGCTGAGCGACCTGGGCAAGAAGCTGCTGGGCCTCGAACGCTGGGAGGGGTGAGCCGGTGGACACCCCCCAACCGTGGACCCGCCTGCACAACGGCGTCGAGATGCCGCTGGTGGGACTGGGCGTGTACGACCTGTACGGCACAGCGGCGGTGCAGGCCGTCGCGTGGGCGCTGGAGATCGGCTACCGGCTGATCGACACCGCCGCGATGTACCGGAACGAGACCGAGGTCGGGCAGGCGCTGCGGCAGAGCGGCCTGCCCCGCGCCGAGGTGTTCCTCACCACCAAGGTCCACAACGCCGACCAGGGCTACGACGCCACGCTGCGGGCCTTCGACGAGAGCCTGCGCCGGCTGCACTGCGACGACCTAGACCTCTACCTCATCCACTGGCCGCTGCGCCGCACGCGGAAGGATACCTGGCGCGCCCTCGAACGGCTCTACGCCGAAAACCGGGTGCGGGCCATCGGCGTGTCGAACTACCTCGTACCGTTCCTCGAAGAGCTGCGCGGGTATGCCTCGGTGGTGCCGATGGTCAACCAGGTGGAATTCAGCCCCTACCTTTACCGAAAAGACCTGCTGGCCTATTGCCGGGCGCACCACATCCAGCTCCAGGCCTATTCGCCGCTGGCCCGCGGGCGTCGCCTCGACGACCCGAAGCTGCGGGCGCTGGCTGAGGCCTACGGCAAGACCCCGGCCCAGATCATGCTGCGGTGGATGGTGCAGCACGGCGTGGGCGTCATCCCCAAGTCCGCCAGTCGCCACCGCCTGGAAGAGAACTTCGGCCTGTTCGACTTCCACCTCCACGACGCCGACATGGTCCGCCTCGATGCCTTCGATGAGAACTTCCGCGTCGTCGAGGACCCGATGGGCTATTGGTAACGGGATCGGGGATTGAATGCGTCGCTGTTTCCGGGGGCGGATACAAGTCTCTGTCATCACGAGGAGGCCATCGGGCGATCTCATGAGATCGACCAGCCAGAACCTGCCCCGAGGAACGAGGGGGCATGATCTCGCCCTTGCCACCGGGCAGCAACGTCGCAGCAACGTCGCGGTGGTCCTGGGCGTTGAGATTGCCACGTCGTGGTCGATCTCATGAGATCGGCCATGCTCCTCGCAATGACACGGGGGAGGGTTGCAGCTGTCTCGGCGTTGAGATTGCCACGTCGTGGTCGATCTCATCAGGGTCGATCTCATGAGATTGACCCT
>CAZLRO010000282.1:0-4399 GCA_964561865.1 uncultured Rhodothermaceae bacterium
GCGGCACGGTCTTCGGCGGCGGGGCCGAACGGCTCACCCGCATCGCCCGCACGGCGCAGATCCCGGTGACGACCACGCTGCATGGACTGGGCGGCTTCCCGGAGGACGACCCGCTCTCGCTGGGGATGCTGGGGATGCACGGTACCTGGTACGCCAACCAGGCCGTCCAGCACGCCGACCTGCTCATCGCCGTCGGCGCGCGGTTCGACGACCGCGTCACGGGCAAGCTGGAGGCCTGGGCACCCCACGCCCGCATCATCCACATCGACATCGACCCGGCCTGCATCTCCAAGAACGTCCCGGCGGATTGTGCCGTACAGGGCGACGTGCAGGTGGTACTGGCCCGGCTGGAGCCGCTCGTCGAGGCGCGGCAGCACCGGGAATGGCGGGCGCAGATCCAGGCATGGCAGCAGGAGTGCCCGCTCACGTTCGAGCAGCAGGACGGACGGCTGCGCCCGCAGTATGTGCTGCAACGGCTCCGGGAGAAGACCCAGGGCCATGCGGTGCTGGTGTCGGATGTGGGGCAGAACCAGATGTGGTCGGCCCAGTACTTCCGCTACCTCACCCCGCGCTCGCACATCTCTTCGGGGGGGCTTGGCACGATGGGCTTCTCCCTGCCGGCGGCCATCGGAGCCGCCTTTGGGCTGCGCCGCACCGACCGCCCCATCCTCTCCATCAACGGCGACGGTGGGTTTCTCATGAACAGCCAGGAACTGGGGGTGGCGGTGGCACACGGGTTGCCCATCAAGGTCTGCATCATGAACAACGGGTTTCTGGGCATGGTGCGCCAGTGGCAGGAACTGTTCCACGAACACCGCTACAGCCACACCGACCTGACGCCCACGAACCCGGATTTCGTGAAGCTTGCCGAGGCGTACGGGTGTGTGGGCCTGCGGGCGACGACGCCGGAAGAGGTCGATGCTGTGCTCGAAGCCGCCTGGCACGTCCACGACCGCCCCGTGGTCCTCGACTTTCGCGTCGTGCAGGAGGAGATGGTCTTCCCGATGGTCCCCGCCGGGGCTGCCACCGACGAGATGATCGTCCGCCGCTACGACCCGGAAGGGTGTGCGTGAAGGTAGCCGTTCGCTATGGGCTATCCGATACTTGGTACTTGGAGGGCGAAGAGGGCCTTCGCCCCTACGGGTGCTGGGTAAAATCCGCAATCCGAAATCCGCAATCCGCAATCCGCAATCCGAAATCCGCAATCCGATGTCTGCCAAAGCCCTTACACCCCAGCAGTTCAGCCGCCGGAAGGCGGCGGGGGAGCCGCTGTTTCCCGACGACCCCGGCCAGGTTCACCGCCATGTGATCACGGTGTTGCTGGAGAACTCAGTCGGTGCCCTGAACCGGGTTGCCAACCTGTTCTCCGCACGGGGTTTCAACCTGGAGAGCGTGGCGGTGGGGGAGACCGACGACCCCGCCCTCTCCCGGCTCACCCTCGTCACGCGGGGCAACGACCGCATCATCGCCCAGGTGATGCGGCAACTCAACAACCTCGTCGACGCGCTGCGCGTGGAGGACCTGACCGAGAGCGCCTATGTCGAGCGTGAGCTGTGCCTGCTGAAGGTGCGCTACACCAAGATGTCCCGGTCGGAGATCATGGATACGCTCGAGATCTTCCGGGGCAAGGTGGTGGACATCAGCCCGGAGGCGATGACGGTGGAACTGACCGGACCCACGCAAAAAATCAATGCCTTCATTGGACTGATGCGGGCCTACGGCATTGAGGAAGTGGCCCGCAGCGGGCGTGTCGCCATGCGCCGCGACCAGGCGTTCGAACCGGCCCCCTGAAGTTGAACATCCCTATTCAATCCGTACAGAAAAGCCATGAACGTACACTACGATGCAGACCAGGCCCTCATCCGAGGTAAACGGGTAGCCATCATCGGCTACGGTAGCCAGGGGCACGCCCACGCCCTCAACCTGGCCGACAGTGGGGTGGAGGTCGCCGTCGGACTGCGCCCTGGCTCGCCCTCGGCGGTGAAGGCGGTGGCACGGGGCCTGCGCGTGCTGCCGGTCGGCGAGGCTGCCGCCTGGGGCGAGGTGGTGGTGCTGCTCATCCCGGACCAGCACCAGCGGCAGGTCTATGCCGCTGAGGTCGCCCCCCACATGACCCCCGGCAAGGCGCTGGGCTTTGGGCACGGGTTCAACATCCACTACGGGCAGATCACCCCGCCCGACGGCGTGGATGTGTTCATGGTCGCCCCGAAGTCGCCGGGCCACCTGGTGCGCCGCACCTACGAGGAAGGCAAGGGTGTGCCCTGCCTGGTCGCCGTGGCGCAGGACGCCTCCGGCCAGGCGCTGGCGCTGGCGCTGGGCTATGCCGCCGCCATCGGCGGGGCGAAGGCAGGCATCATCGAGACGACGTTCGCCTTCGAGACCGAGACCGACCTCTTCGGCGAGCAGGCGGTGCTGTGTGGTGGGTCCGAGGCCCTCATCCGTGCCGGGTTCGAGACGCTCACAGAGGCAGGCTATCCGCCGGAACTGGCCTACTTCGAGGTGCTGCATGAACTCAAACTCATCGTGGACCTCTACTATGAAGGCGGGCTGGCCTACATGAACTACTCGATCAGCGACACCGCCGAGTACGGTAACTACAGCCGGGGGCCACGGGTGATCACAGCAGCGGTCAGGCAGGAGATGCAGCGGATCCTGGACGAGATCCGGTCCGGAGCCTTTGCCCGCGAATGGATCGCCGAGTGTGAGGCAGGCTGGCCGAACATGGAACGGCTGCGTACTGCCTCTCGCACCCATCCCATTGAGGCCGTGGGGCGGCAGCTACGGGCGATGATGCCCTGGCTCAAGCCACAGCGCCCCGCCGACACCGCCGCCTCGCCCGTTGAACTGGAAGCACCGGCCGAAGCCTGAGCACCACCGATGGAGACGCCACACCCATACCGGATCGCGGTGCTGCCAGGAGATGGCATCGGTCCGGAGGTGATCCGCGAAACCCTGCGGGCGATGCAGGCCACCGCCGTGGGGTTTTCCCTGGCCTTCACCGAGTATCCTGTCGGCGGAGCGGCCCTCGACACCTGCGGCGACCCGCTGCCACCGAAGACCCTCGCCGCCTGCCTGGCTTCCGACGCGGTGCTCATGGGGGCTGTCGGGGGGCCAAGGTGGGATGCACTCACCGGACCCCAGCGCCCGGAGAGCGGGCTCCTGCGCCTGCGCAAGGCCCTGGGAGCGTTTGCCAACCTGCGCCCGGTCTCGGTGCCTGCTGCCCTGGTGGCGGGTTCACCCCTCCGGCCCGAAGTGGTGGCTGGGGCCGACATCCTCGTGGTACGCGAACTCACAGGGGGTATCTATTTCGGCCAGCCCCGGGGCCGGGTCGCCGAGGGTGGCACCGTCCGGGCACGCAACACTATGGTCTATGATGCCGACGAGGTCGCACGGGTGGCCCGCGTGGCCTTCACCGCCGCCCGTCGTCGCCGCGGATACGTCACCTCGGTGGACAAGGCGAACGTACTGGAGGTCTCCCAGCTTTGGCGCGAGGTGGTCACCCAGGTACACGCCACCGAATTCCCGGACTGCACGCTCGACCATCTGTACGTCGACAACGCGGCGATGCAACTGGTCCGTACCCCCCGGCAGTTCGATGTACTCCTGACCGGCAACCTGTTCGGGGACATCCTCTCGGACCTGGCCGCGACCCTCCCGGGCTCCCTCGGCCTGCTGCCCTCTGCCAGCATCGGCGGGCAGGTGGGGCTGTTTGAACCCGTTCATGGCAGCGCTCCGGACCTGGTCGGGCAAGAGAAAGCCAATCCCCTGGCGGCTATTCTCAGTGGGGCCATGCTGCTCGATGAACTCGGTACTGCCGATGCCGCAGCGCGCATCCGTCAGGCGGTTGCCGCCGTGCTGGACGAAGGGCTGCGGACTCCCGACCTGTGGCACCCCGGCCACACCCTCGTTTCCACCGCCGAGATGGGGGCTGCCGTTGCAGCACATGTGGCAGCCCTTGTCCCGGCAGAAACCCCCGCCCCTTGAACCCCTCTCTGATACCTGGATGGACCACGTTATCATTTTCGACACGACCCTGCGCGACGGCGAGCAAGCCCCCGGTGCGGCCATGACCATCGCCGACAAGCTCCGGATTGCCCACCACCTCGCCCGCATGCGGGTGAATGTCATCGAGGCCGGGTTCCCTATCTCCTCACCTGCCCAGGCCGACGCCGTCCGGCAGGTGGTGGCCGCTGTGCAGGGGCCGACGATTGCAGCGCTGGCACGGGCTACCGAAGCCGACATCCTCGCCGCCGCCGAGGCCCTCCAGGGAGGCACACGGACCCGTATCCACACCTTCATCGCTACCAGCGCCATCCACCTCGAAAGCAAGTTCGGGCATCCGCGCTTCGGCAAGACCCTCGCCGAGAAGCAGCGTACCATCCTCCGCATGGCGCAGGAG
>CAZLRO010000283.1:0-4365 GCA_964561865.1 uncultured Rhodothermaceae bacterium
ACTGAAGGTTTCCAGCATGGAAATGACGGGGAATGCAGTCCACGTCGTCCCAAGCCGTTGCACTATTATAGTCAATTTGACTATAATATCGTCAAATTGACTATAATCTGTGTAGCATCAGAGCCACGCGCCTGTTGGGCGCCCGCGATGACACGGGGCAGGGTGGTCAAGCTCCATCATCCCAAACGCTTATCCTCCTGCACATCCCCGGATTCATCCTTCATCCCCGCTGGAGGGGGGTGGGATGACCAGCACCTTGTCCACGCGGCGGCTGTCCATATCGACTACTTCGATGCGGAAGCTGCGCCAGTCGAAGTGCTGGCCGGGGGAGGGGATTTCGCCGAGTTGCTGCATCACGAAGCCGCCGAGCGTGTTGAAATCGCCCTCTTCCTCGTCGTTTAGTCGGGGTGTACCCAGGATGTCGGTGAACTCGTCTACGGGCAGGAGGCCGTCCATCAGCCAGGAGCCGTCGTCGCGCTGGGTGGCGAGCGGTTCCGGGGCAGCGTCCTGCTCGGGCAACTCGCCCACGATGGAGCTGAGGATGTCGTTGAAGGTGACGAGGCCCTGGATGACGGCGTATTCGTCGAGGACGAGGGCGAAGTGGATGCCGGAGGTCTTGAACTGCTCCATGACGCGCAGGGCCTCGGTGTGCTCGAAGACGAAGAGCGGCTGGCGCAGGACGGCACGGCAGTCCAGCGGATGGCCTTCGAGCAGGCGGGCCAGCAGGTCTTTGGACCGGATCACCCCCTGGATGTTGTCCAGCGACCCCTCGCCGACGGGGAAGAACGAGTAGTTCTGCGTGGCGATGGTGCGTTTGATCTCGTCGAGCGGGTCCTGGAGGTCGAGCCAGACGATGTCACGTCGGGGGGTCATAAGCACGCGCACGCGGCGGTCGGTCAGGCGGAAGACGCGGTTGATCATCTCCTGCTCGACCGGCTCGAACATACCGGCCTGCCGTCCCTGGTCGATCAGCACCTTGATCTCCTCTTCGGTGACGGCGGCGTCGTCCGCCGGTTTGACCCGCAGCAACCAGAGGATGGCGTCGGAGGAGCGGTTGAGCAGGGTCACGAGCGGGCGGGCACCCCGTGCCAGCGCCTGCATCGGCCCCGCCATCCGCCGGGCGATGTGCTCCGGGGCGTTCAGCCCCAGCCGCTTCGGGACGAGTTCGCCGAGAATGAGCGAGAGGTAGGTGATGCCGAGCACCACCAGAAACACGCTCACCCCTTCGGCATACCGTCCGACCCAGGGGACCGGGCGGAGGGTTTCGGTCAGCGTTTCGGCAAGGGTAGCCCCGCCGAAGGCCCCGGCCAGGATGCCCACGAGTGTGATGCCAACCTGTATGGTGGAGAGGAACCGCTCCGGTGCATTTGCCAGGTCGAGGGCTGTTCGGGCCTGGCGGTCGCCGGCCTGCGCCCATTGCTGCAACCGGGTCTTCCGTGCCGAGACCACGGCGATCTCGGCCAGGGCAAAGATGCCGTTGGCGAGGATGAGCAGCAACAGCAGCAGCAGTTCCAGCCAGAGCGCCATCCGGGGTGGGGAAGAGGGGGCGGGTACCGGTACAAAATAGCACACCGGGGACAGCCTGCGCGATTTTTCCTCCGGTGATCGTATTTTCCCCTCGCCCCGACCTGCCACCGTCCGGGAGGGCCTGCTGCCGTCCGGGCTGTTGCCGTGGCGGGCGTCGTCCGGACAGGGCAGCGAAGGGGTCAAAAAAGGGGTATAATCGCTTATCCAGGAAACCGGAAACACCACCCATGAACGGAGTCCTGCTGGGGGTGATGGGGTATGTGCTGGTGCAGCTGGGGATCGGCTGGTACGTGTCGCGGCGCATCCGGACGGAGGACGACTACCTGGTGGCCGGGCGCAGCCTGGGGTATCCTCTGGCAACGTTCACCATCTTTGCCACCTGGTTCGGGGCGGAGACGTGCATCGGCGCGGCCGGGCGCATCTATGAGCACGGCCTTGCTGGCAGTTCCTCCGACCCCTTCGGCTACGGGATGTGCCTGCTGCTGATGGGGCTGTTCTTTGCCGTGCCGTTGTGGAAGCGCCGCCTCACCACCGTAGGCGACTTCTTCCGCGCGCGGTTCTCGGCACGCATCGAGAAGATCGCCGTGCTGCTGATGGTGCCCACGTCGCTGCTCTGGGCGGCAGCGCAGATCCGGGCCTTCGGGCAGGTGCTGGCTGTGGCGTCGGGCTACGAGTCCACGCTGATGATCACGGTGGCGGCGGGAGTGGTCATCCTCTACACGGCGTTTGGCGGGCTGCTGGCCGATGCGTGGACGGACCTCGTGCAAGGCATTGCGCTGATCGTGGGGCTGGGGGTGCTGTTTGTGGGGGTGATGGTGAACGGCGGGGTGGCGCAGCTGGCGGCGGTCGGCCCGGAGCGGCTGGGGCTTTTTGGAGGCAGCGAACGGTCGCTGCTGGCGGTCGTAGAGGAGTGGGCGATCCCGGTCTGCGGCTCGCTCATGGCGGCGGAGCTGGTCTCGCGGGTCATCGCCACGCGCTCGCCGCAGGTGGCCCGGCGTTCGACCCTGCTGGCGGCCGGGGTGTACCTGGGGATCGGCCTCATCCCGGCCACGATGGGGCTGATCGGGTTCACGCTGGTGCCCGGCCTCGAAGACCCGGAGCAGATATTGCCGGTGCTCGCGCAGCAGCACTTGCCTACCCTGTTGTACACGCTCTTTGCCGGGGCACTGGTCTCGGCCATCCTCTCGACGGTCGATACGGCGCTGCTGGTGTCGGGGTCGCTGGTCTCGCACAACGTGCTGCTGCCGTTGCGGCCCGGCCTTACGGAGGCGCAGAAGGTGCGCCTCTCCCGCCTGGCGGTCGCTATCTTCGGCGTGCTGGCCTACCTCATGGCGCTCTATGCCGACGGGGTCTATGCCCTCGTCGAGCAAGCCTCGGCCTTTGGCAGCGCCGGCATCTTCGTGGCGATGGGCATCGGCTTGTTCACCCGGTTTGGAGGCGAGAAGAGCGCGTTCGTGGCCCTGCTCTCCGGCGTGCTCGTGTACGGGGTCGGGGCGTTCTCCCATTTCCTCGAAGTGCCCTACCCGTTCATCACCTCGGTGGCCGCCGCCTTCGTGGGCTATGTGGGCATGGGGGTGTACGACCGTCTGGCCGCCCGCCCCGCCTACAGCGTCGTCGAGGCACGCCCGGAAAGGAAGGTGTGATCCCCGTTTTCCGACAGCATTCCTCAATTCCATGAAACCCCTGCGCCTGCTGCTGTGCGTGCTGTACAGCCTCCTGCTCCTCACCGGTTGCCGTACCACCAAGCCTGCCACCCCGCCCGACACGTCGGCGAAACCGGCGACGACCACGCCCACCGCCGCCTCCGACAAGAAGGAGAACGGCAACGGGATGAAGAAATACGCCGACGTGATCACGAGCAAGGCCGTCTCGGACAGCGGGCTGTTCGTCGTCCACCGCATCGACGAGAAGGTGTTCTTCGAGATTGCGGACTCGCTGCTGGAGAAGGAGATGCTGCTCGTGACGCGCATTGCCCGGACGGCGCAGAACATTGGCTACGGTGGTGAGGAGGCCAACACGCAGGTGCTGCGCTGGCAACGCAACGCGAACAACCTGCTGCTGCGGGTGGTCAGCTACGAGAACGTGGCTGCCGAGGACCGGCCCATCTTCGAGGCGGTGCGCAACGCCAACTTCGAGCCGATCATCTGGTCGTTCAAGATCGAATCCCTCGGCAAGGACTCGACAGGCGTGGTGGTCGATGCCACACCGCTCTACACGAAAGATGTGTCGTCGTTGGGCCTGCCGAAGTTCGCCCGCGACCAGTACAAGGTGCGGCGGCTGGACGAGAGCCGCAGCTATGTCGTCTCGGCCAGAAGCTATCCGCAGAACATCGAGGTGCGGCATGTGCTCACCTACGACGCGGCCGAGCCGCCTTCCAATGGTTCGACCAACACCATCTCGCTGGAGATGAACCAGTCGATGATCCTGCTGCCTGCCGACCCGATGCAGCCGCGCCTGTGCGACCAGCGTGTCGGCTTCTTCGGCCTGACGCAGATCGACTACGGGCGGGACGCCCAGAAGGCCGAGACGCGCTGCTACATCGTCCGCTGGCGGCTGGAGCCGAAAGACCCGGCGGCCTTTGCCCGCGGCGAACTCGTCGAACCCGTCAAGCCCATCGTCTACTACATCGACCCGGCCACGCCTGAAGTGTGGCGGCCCTACCTGAAGCAGGGGGTGGAAGACTGGAACCGGGCCTTCGAGCAGGCGGGCTTCCGCAACGCCATCCAGGCCAAAGACCCGCCCACGCCGGAGGAAGACCCGGCGTTCAGTCCCGAAGACGTGCGCTACTCGGTGATCCGCTACTTCCCGTCAGACATTGAGAACGCCTACGGCCCGAAC
>CAZLRO010000284.1:0-4362 GCA_964561865.1 uncultured Rhodothermaceae bacterium
GACACGGTGAACGTGTGTTTCTCGAAGGGGCTAGGCGCGCCTGTCGGGTCGATGCTGGCGGGGCCACGCGACCTGATCCGCGAAGCCCACCGCTACCGCAAGCTCCTCGGCGGCGGGATGCGGCAGGTGGGTGTCCTTGCCGCCGCCGCCCACTACGCCCTCGACCACCACCGCCCGCACCTCGTCG
This sequence comes from uncultured Rhodothermaceae bacterium, assembly GCA_964561865.1. GTDB lineage: Bacteria > Bacteroidota > Rhodothermia > Rhodothermales > CAZLRO01 > CAZLRO01. The sequence goes on from CAZLRO010000284.1 coordinate 188, forward strand.
AAGACCACATCAAGGCCCGCCGCCTCGCCGACGCCCTCGCCCAGCTCCCCGCCTTCCACCTCAACCCGGCGCACGTCGAGACCAACATCGTGATCTTCGACACGGTGGAGGTGGCGGCGCAGGCGGTGCTGGAACGCTTGCAGGCACAGGGCGTCCGCATGGTGGCCTTCGGCCCGAACACTATCCGTGCCACCACGCACCGCGACCTGTCGATGGCCGATGTCGAGGCTGCCATCGCCGTTCTCGAACGCCTGTTCGGATGAGGGTGTCGCGGGGCCGATTGCGTGCGAAGGAGTGCCGCTTGGGGTAGCCCTGCAGGTTTCCTTCTCATATAGCTATCCGTCTGCAAGCTAACGGCCCTTCGACGTGCTATTTTGGGGTTTTCGTACCCTATCCGCACACCCCCATGACCCGACTGGTACCCGTAGGGGCGGTGCTGCTGCTGGCAGCCTCTGCCTGCACGTCGTCCCGCCTGTTCGTCTCGTCGTCCCATGAAGGTTGGGAGGCCCAGTCTCCTCCCTCCGAAGCCACCCGTGCCTACCGGGTCTACCTGATCGGCGATGCGGGCAAGCCCACCCCTGCCACGCCCGTCCTGCGGCTCCTCCGGTCGCACCTCGACGTTGCCGGGGAGCAGACCGCCGTGGTCTTCCTGGGCGACAACCTGTACACGGCGGGCCTGCCGGACTCCAGCGACACCGCCAGCCGGGCCACCGCCGAGGCACGGCTGAACCTCCTCCTCGGCACCGTAGCCTCGTTCAGGGGCCGTGTGGTGTTCATCCCCGGCAACCACGACTGGAACAACTCCCGTCCGGGTGGGCTGGCCGCCGTGCAGCGGCAGGAAGCCTACATCGAGGCCGTCCTCGACCGGGGCAACACGTTCCTGCCCGACGGCGGGCTGCCCGGCCCCGTCTCCATCAAGCTCACGGACGAGCTGCGCCTGCTGGTGCTCGACACCGAATGGATGCTGCGTCAGGACGAGAAAGCCTTCGGCGACGCAGGCGACTTCGAAGTGGACGAACCGGAAGATGTACTCTTCCAACTGAACGACCTGCTCCAGCGCAACCGTAACCGCAAGCTCCTCGTGGTGGGACACCATCCACTCTTCTCCAACGGTGAACATGCGGGCTATTTCCCCCTCCGCCAGCACCTGATGCCCCCCCTCCTCGGCTCGCTCGCGCCGCTCTACATCCGCTACTTCGGCGGGCGGCAGGACCTGGCCCATCCCCGCTACCGGGCGCTGCGCACGGCCCTCACGAAGCTCTTCAACCAGCACGACGGGCTGGTTTATGCCGCCGGGCACGAACACAACCTGCAATACACTACCTATGCGTTTGAAGGACGCACGCTGCACCATGTGGTGAGCGGCGGGGGCTACGAAGGCGCACCCGTCGCTGCCGGGAACGGGGCGCACTTCACCCACGGGCATCCGGGCTTCGCCGTGCTCGACTACTACCGCGACGGGCAGGTGTGGCTGTCGATGTGGGAGCCGGAGGGCGAGGGCGGCACCGGCCAGGTGGTCTTCCGCACCCAGGTCTCGCCGCCGTCCGCCGCCGAGCCTGCCCCGGAGGCGCCGCCCCTCACCGACGGCACCCCCTCCGCCCTGCCATCTGGCAGAACGGTCACGCAGCCGATCAACCCGAACTACGCCGCCGGACCGCTCAAGGAAGCCCTCCTCGGCGCGCACCACCGTCGGGCATGGACCACCGCCGTCACCGCCCCGGTACTCGACCTCGGCACGGCGGAAGGCGGCCTCACCCCCATCGGGCGCGGCGGCGGGCAGCAGACCATCTCGCTCCAGCTCGAAAACCCCGACGGGAAGCAGTTCGTCCTCCGCTCGCTCGACAAGGACCCGTCGAAGACCGTGCCTGGTCCGTTGCAGGGCACCGTCGCCACTGCCATCGTGCAGGACCAGATCTCCGCCATCCATCCCTACGGCGCGTTCATCATCCCGCCGCTGGCGCAGGCGGCAGGCATCTACCATACGACTCCGCGCCTCGTCTTCGTGCCCGACGACCCACGCCTCGGCCCCTACCGCGCCACCTTCGGCAACCAGCTCCTGATGCTGGAAGACCGCCCGGACGGCGACATGTCCGACAGCCCTAACTACGGCGGCTCCGACAACGTCCTCAGCGCATTCAAGCTGTACCGCCAGATCAACGGCGACAACGACCACCGGATCGACCAGCAGGCGTTTGTGCGGGCGCGGCTCTTCGACATGCTGCTGAGCGACTGGGACCGCCACCGCGACCAGTGGCGTTGGGCCGCCTTCGAGCCACCCGACGGCGAGGGCAAGCTCTACCGCCCCATCCCCCGCGACCGCGACTGGGCCTTCAACCGGATGGACGGCCTCTTCCCCACCCTCACCGCCCTCTTCTTCGATCCCAAGTTCCAGGACTTCGACGAGGGCTACGGCTACCTCATCGGCCTGAGCAAGAACGGCTTCGAGCAGGACCGCCGCTTCCTCAACGCCCTCACGCTGGCCGACTGGCAGGATGCCGCTGCCTTCTTGCGGCGTGCCATAACGGATGCCACCATCGACGACGCCGTCCGCCTCCTGCCTGAGGCCGTCTACGCGCTGAACGGGGCCGCGTTCGCCCGCCTGCTCAAGCTGCGCCGCGACCAGTTGCCACAGCAGGCCGAGGCCTACTACCGCCTCCTTGCCCGCGTGCCCGACGTGGTGGGATCGAACAAGCACGAGCGCTTCGAGGTCACCCGCCTCAACGACCGCGAGACGCAGGTGGTGGTGTTCAAAACCTCCAAATCCGGCGAGAAACGCAAGGAAATTTACCGCCGGACGTTCTTCTCGGACGAGACGAAGGAGATCCGCCTCTACGGCCAGGACGGCAACGACACGTTCGTCGTCGAAGGGGACGTGGGCAAAGGCCCCCGGGTGATTGCCGTTGGCGGCGGCGGTGCCGATACGTTCGCCGACCGTTCGCGGGTGCGCGGACTGCGCCGGAAGACCCACTTCTACGATGCGGCGCGGGGCAACGCCTGGGAAACCGGGCCTGAAACGAAGGCCATCCGCCGCGACGACCCCGCGGTGAACGCCTACGACCCAGTCTTCGGCTTCGCCCACGACGTGCGGGCACCGCAGGTGTTCTTCGGCTACAACGACGACGACGGACTGTTTGTGGGCGGGGGGATGCAGATCACCCGCCACGGCTTCCGCCGGACGCCCTTCGCCCGGCAGCAGAGCCTCAAGGCGAACTTCGCCGCCCGCACCCAGGCGTACAACCTCCTCTACGAGGGCCACTTCACCGAAGCCCTCGGCCCGTGGGCGCTGGGGCTGGAGGCCGAGATCCGCTCGCCCAACAACATCCGCAACTTCTACGGCCTCGGCAACGAGACGGACAACACCGAGGCGAAGCGGGAATTCTACGAGGCGCGGCTGCGCCAGACCCGTGTGGCCCCGACGCTCCGCCGCGAGCAGCCGGGCAGCTATGCGTTCTACCTCGGCCCGACGTTCGAGATCACCCGTGTGCGCGAGGATGCGTCGCGGTTCATCCCGGAACCCCAGCCCGGCCTCTCGCCGACGACGTTCGACGACCAGTACCTCGGCGGGCTGGCGGCAGGGCTGATGCTGGAGGCCGTAGACCACCCGGCCAACCCGCGACAGGGCGTCCGCTGGAACGCAACAGGGCAGTTCAACGTGGGCCTGGGCAACACCACGAAGGGCTTCTGCAAGCTGGCCTCGGACCTGGTGGTGTACCGCTCGCTCTCGTTCTCGCCGCAGGTGACGCTGGCCGGACGCCTCGGCGGGGCGCACAACCTCGGCGCGTTCCCGTTCTACGAGGCCGTCACCCTCGGCGGCAAGGAGAACCTGCGCGGCTACCGCAGCACCCGCTACGCCGGGCGCTCCAGCTTCTACCAGAGCCTCGAACTGCGGGCGGAACTGTTCCGGTTCTCCACCTACCTCGCCCTCGGCCAGGCCGGGCTGCTGGGCTTCCTCGACAACGGGCGCGTCTGGACCGACGGCGAGCGCTCCACCACCTGGCACCAGGGCTACGGCGGCGGACTGTGGCTTGCCTTCTTCGACGCCTTCGTCCTCAACACCACCGTCGGCTTCTCCGAGGATGACCGGACGTTCACGATGAAGGTGGGGTTTCTGTACTAACGCCCTCCGCACCTTCTCGCGAATCGCTTAGTCCTTGGTAGGATATCGCGACTTAAAT
>CAZLRO010000285.1:0-4291 GCA_964561865.1 uncultured Rhodothermaceae bacterium
CTATACGCTGGACCGTCCGGGGCCTATCCGGCTGGCAGTGGTGGATGTGCTGGGCCGCACGGTGGCGGTGCTGGCCGAGGGCCTTGCGCCAGATGGGACGCACGAGGTCGTCTGGGAGGCGGCGGCCTGGCCCCCCGGCCTTTACCTGCTGCGCCTGACTACGCCGACCGACACCCAGGCCCATCCGCTGGTTCACCTCCGGTAAACGACGAGACCCCGGCACCGCACCGGCACCGGGGTCTCGTATGAAGGCGAAGTAGACAAACGTTAGTTGGTGGTCGTCTTCTGCCCGTATTCGTACCAGATCAGCATCGAAAGCACCGTCTCGCCAAAGGGCATCCCTGCGTCCCGGTAATCGGACACAGCGGTACGCCAGTAGGCTGCAACCAGGTGCCGCATGTGCGAGGTCTGGGCACGGCGGATGTTGCTTTCAGGATCGCGGTTGTAACCGACCATAAACGGGTTCTCGGACTGCGTGGACTTCAGGATGGCGCAGGGGATTCTGAAGACAGTATCGACCACCAAAAACCCGTCTAAAGCCGTCTGAACCGGTAATCGAAGAGAACGGAGGATAGCCCAGAGCGGAAATCGGGGGTCAAGGCTGCATTGCTTCAGGCACTTCTTGCAGATGTCCTAGGCGATGCGCCTTCCTCCATTCCGCCTTCTGCCCTGCACACTCCCCGTTCAGTCCGCCAGGCCGAAGTATTGCCGGACGGCCTCGTAGTCGGTCAGGTCGATGCCCATTTTAGCCGGCGGTGCACTGTTGATGATCACGGCCTTGATCTGGCGATCGGGCATGTCGGTGAGGTCCACCTGGTTGGTAGAGGCTTCGTAGAAGACCTCGATGAACTGCTCTTCGTAGCCAAAGCCGAGGTTGACCGTGTAGTCCACCGCAGGCAGGTCGGGCGACTCGAAGGCGAAGGTGTAGGGCATGGCCGTCCAGGTACCCTGTTCGCGGAAGAACAGGAGCACGGCCCCGTCGTCCACCACCGAGGGGGTGATGCCCGGCACGTCGTACTGGACCGAAGCCACGTTGTCGTTCACACTGGCATTGCGCATCGAGAAGGTGAAGTTCACGCTGTAGGCCGTCGCCTCATCTTCGTGTGCGTCGTTGATCTTGGCAATGCAGCCGCTGGTTGCCAGCAGCACCAGCAGCAATCCAGAAGTAGCCCACTTGTTCATACGGGTTTCTCCAGTTTGAAGGACGAAAATGGTTGTCGTCGTTCCGATGGGGTCGTTACCGGCCCGGTGGGACACAGACCGTGCCGCACTGCTAGTACGGTGTTCTTCGCGGCTGGAACCGGCTTTTCATCCCGTTTAGCCTACCGGATTGTCCACCATCCTGGACATTTTGCGGTTTGGCCGTCGGCCATCTGCCCGGAGAATTAACACAGATTCACCGTGTGCCGGGGTGCCCCGTCGGGTGCCGGGTTGTATGTTCCGTCCTCCTAATTGACGCCTGACAACCCTCACCTGAGATGCTCTACGCCGTTATCATGGCCGGTGGCATTGGCAGCCGCTTCTGGCCCAAGAGCCGCCGTGCCCGTCCCAAGCAGTTTCTCGATGTTTTTGGCGAGACGACGCTGATCCAGGATACCGTTGCCCGCCTGGGTGACCTGGTGCCGCCCGAACGGTGCCTCGTCGTCACACACGAACGGTATGTGGCACAGACGCAGGAACAGTTGCCCGACGTCCCGGCCCGGAACATCCTGGCGGAGCCGCAGAGCCGCAACACCGCCCCGTGCATCGCGTTTGCGGCGGCCACGTTGCTGAAACGGGATCCCGAAGCCACCATGATGGTGCTGCCCGCCGACCATGACATCCGCAACACCTCCCGTTTCCTGGAGGTGCTGCGCGTGGCCGTCGAGAAGGCCCAGACGCCCGGCGCCCTCGTCACCATTGGCCTGCACCCGACCTATCCGGCCACTGGCTACGGCTATATCCAGTTCGACGGACCCACCGAGCATCTCTACGACGCCCCGACCGCCTACCCGGTCCGCACCTTCGCCGAGAAGCCCGACCAGGCCACCGCCGAACGGTTCATCGACTCCGGCGACTTCCTCTGGAACAGCGGCATCTTCATCTGGCGGGCCGACACCATCTGGCACAACCTCGAACAGTTTCTGCCCGAAGCCTGGCAGGCGTTCCAGCCCCTGTTGCACGCCGAGGCGGCTGCCGAACCGCAGGCCATCGAGAAAGCCTACGAACTCAGCCCCAAGATCTCCATCGACTACGGGGTGATGGAGCGGGCGCGGTCTGTCTTCGTCGTACCTGGTTCTTTTGGCTGGAGCGATGTGGGGGATTGGATGGCCGTCTACGACCTGAGCGAGAAGGATGCGCACGGCAATGCGCTCCAGGGCCACGCCATAGCCCACGACGCCAGCCGCTGCCTTGTCCAGACCCGGAAGGGGGACAAGCGCCTCGTCGTGCTCGTGGGCGTCCACGACCTCCTGGTGGTCGATACGGGCGATGCGCTGCTCGTCTGCCACCGCGAGAGCGCCCAGCAGGTCAAGAATGTGGTGGACTACCTCTACGCCCACCAGCTCGAGGAGTTCGTCTGACCGCAGACGCCCGGCGCACGTCCCTCAAAACCCCAGCCGCAGCCCCAGCCGGACGAGGCGGGGGAGGCCGTAGTGGGATGGATCCGGGAGGCGGAGGCGGTAGAACGCGGCCAGGGTCGGGTTTTCGCCGATGAAGGCGCGCCCCTCGACCGTGTCGAGCCATCCGTCGTCGTCGGGCGTTCCGGTGGCCTCGTAGATATCCACGACGTTCTGTGTGTCCAGCAGGTTTTCGACCCAGAGGAACACCGCCACCTGTGCATTGGAGGACCAGTGGAAGGTTTTCTCCAGGCGGAGGTCGATGCGGTAGGTCCAGGGCATGGTAGCCCCGTTCACTTCGGTTACGAGCGGGTCTTCGGTGGGCAGGAAGAAGGGAAACGGACTGAGGGGCTGGGAATAGCGGAAGCCGCTCCGGGCCTGGGCCGCGAGGCTGAAGGTCGTATGGGCCAGCGGATGCCCGCCCAGCAGGCGGGGGCCTCCCTCGCGGTCGAGCCGGCCGTTCACCTGCGCTGTTAGGCGGTGGGGGTGGGTGCGGACGAGGGCCTCGGTGGCACCTACGAACGGGGTACCCAGCAGGAAGACGACATACGCCTGGTCTTCGGTTCGCCCGCCCTCGAAGGTATAGTCGGCCATGAGGTGGAGGCGGTCGCTACGCCAGTTCAGTTCGAGCGACCCGCCAATCAGCCGTGCAGCCCCGCGGTTGGTGAACGTCCGGTAGTTGAACGGGAAGACGTTCGTGCGGACGTCCTCTGCCACCAGGTCTTCGAAGTGTTGGAGGAAGGCCGAGAGCCGCGCCGACACGCCCGGTTGTCCCGGCAAGGCCCCCACGCGCACCCCGCCGCCGTAGCGGGTGGACCGTTCCGGCTTCAGGGACGGGTTGAGGAGTGTCCCGGCTCCTTGCAGCCGCCGCTGGTAGCCTTGCAGGGTCTCATGCAGAAATGGTACTGGCTGCCAGGCCATCCGATCGTACCAGCCGAAGAGGGCGAGGGTGCGCACGAGGTCGAACGCGGCGGCGAGGCGGGGCAGGAGCACGGTATGGCCGGGTGCATCCTGAAAGGCCGCCGCGTGCAACTGCCCCAGCACCACGCCGGGAGCAGGTTCCACGCTCCGGGCCACGAGGGCGACATCCACGTCGGACGTGACGGGCGTGCCCTGCGGGTTGTAGAACTGCCCCTGGCGATCCCGGTAGCCGGTGACCTGTCCCGCCTCGAAATAGACCGTGAAGTCGTCCCGGATGCCCGTCGGGAGAGGGATTGCCAGGTCGCCAGCCCGTCGTACGGGATAGAGGTTGAATGGGTCGTAGGGGGTGCGCCCGTTCGTGCCAAACCGTTCGACCCGGAGGCCGAGGTCGAGGTGCAGCCGTGCCCACGACCACTCCTCGCGCCCGAAGGCGGCGGCATTCCAGGGGCGGAACGGGGCCTGATCGAGGGCGGAGTCGCCCGCCTGCAGGCCATCGGTGGTGGTGAAGGCGGCCAGGTCTTCGGCGGTGGCGGTCTCGGTGCCGAGGTAGTTGTAGCCGTGGTAGGTGGTGTTACCCGCCAGTTGTGCCGGTGTGAAGGCTTCCCAGGTGGTCACTCCGCCCGTCCCGGCCTCCACCGTGCTTTAAAATGACGCGCTGGAGCCCGGGGGAGCGGTTGAGGCGGCGGCTGACTGTTTGAAGACGGCTACGGTTGCTTGCCCGGGCGGAGGCGCCTGCCTTATTTTCTTACTCAATGCGCTGAACGCGAAAATCG
>CAZLRO010000286.1:0-4284 GCA_964561865.1 uncultured Rhodothermaceae bacterium
TGGCGCACCATCTTCGCCCCGAGTGTCGTCAACGCCTGAAAGATCGGGTCGAGGTAGTCCCACCAGTCGTCGGCTGTCATGGGCACGTCCTCGTTATCCTTTTCTGGCAAGCCCCAGCGTTGCGTCAACTCCTCGCGCCAGTCCTTGTCTTCGAACCAGAAGTGGCGGAGCAGCAGATAGCCCAGCGTGTCGTGGCGAACGGTGTAGTTGCCCGCATGGGAACATTCCCGAAGACCTGGAACAGGCACCACCTTCTGAAAACGCTCGGAGTATTTCCCGATGTCATGCAGGGCCAGCAGGGTACAGACGAAAGGCTGTAGCTGTGCTTCAGGCAGCGAGAGGTCCTGGGCCAGGCGTTTCCGCAGGTCAGGGTGTTGTTCGAGGAGCGCCCAGGCTGCGGCGGCCACATCCAGGTTATGGTAAGGTAGCAGGTGCCAGCGAAGGTCAGCCCTGGTCTTGCGGTTGGTCTTGCCCCAGTAGCGCATCCAGGAGGGATCCTGGTTGGAGTGGAGAGCGAAGGGATCAGCTTGCATAGCTTAATCGGGTAGAATAGATGGGTAAAGAACGGCCATTCGGGATGAAATCAAAGGCTAGACCAGTTCAGTGACCGCCTCTTGTCATAGGCTTTGCACCAGGCACAGTCTCTGGCAGCCACCGGCGGTCGGGGCTGGGCGAGCAGGCAGACGACGTCGGCCAGGAAGCGGGCAAAAGCCGCATCGTCGCGGCGGACCTCAATCCAGGTGGGGCGCAGGGCCAGCAACACCCGGCGGTCGTGGTCGTACCCGGCGAGGGCTTCCGGGTCGAGGCAGAGCAGCCCCAGGCGGCGCACCGGCGTGGCGGCGAAGCCGTTCTCACCAGCCCGTTCCAGCGCCCAGGCATAGGCATGGAGCTGACGGCTGTACTTGACGAGGAAATCGGCCTTCGGCGCGGCGGTCTTGTAGTCGATCACCCCCCAGGTGCCGTCGTCGAACTGCGCCAGGTGATCCAGCCGCCCGTTGATCCACACCCGATGCGCCGTGCCCTCCAGTCGCAGCGGGCGCGACTGCACCCACCGCTCGCCGCAGACCATCCGCCCGGCAGGCAGGGCCGGGGCGATCTTCGACGGACACCCGTCCTGAAACTGCCGGAAGAGCAGGTCGTGGATCTGGTTGAAGATCCTGGGGAAAGGCGCCGAAGGCCGGGCGTGCCCCCGGCTATGCAGCCAGAAACAGCGCGGGCACTCGTCCCACAGAAACGTCAGCATCGACGGGGTGATCTTCCACGGTGCGGTTGGGGCAAGGGTAGCAATAGACATGGCGGAACAGGGGCTGGTGATACAACAATGCCCAAACTAGGGGTGCCCATTCCCGTGGGCGGACCTTATCCGGGCCGATGTCGGACATTATCCGGGGGTATGTTGGAGAGGTGTCTATTTTTTTTGTACCGCTCCGCCAGCACAGCGGCTTCTGCGGCCATGATGTTCACCAGCTCCGGCGGGGCCAGGACGGTCACGCCCGTGCCCCACGACTGCGCGAAGGCCCGCACCTCCTGCACGTTGGTGGCCTCGAAGGTGACCTCCAGGCTGCCGTCGGGCTGTTCGTGGAGCTGCTGCGACGGATGGTACTGGGTGCGGCGGAAGTACTCGGCCCGATTGGGTTCAACCCGCAGGCGGATCTGGTATAGTGTGGGGCCTGCCAGCGCACGAAACCGTCCGTCGAAGTAGGTCTGTCGGTCGAAGTTGACCGGCGGAGAGAACTGTCGGCCGGTCGATTCCAGGCGGGTGATGCCGTTGAGGGCAAAGTCCAGCACCGAACGACGTTGATGGCACCAGGCCACCACCATCCATGACGTTCCCCGTATGGCAATCATCAGCGGGTCGATATGCCGACCGGTGGAGTGTTGACCGGTCTTTGCTGTGAGGTAGTCGATTGCTACCGTTCGGGCGTCGCGGATGGCCTCGTACAGCCGTTGCAGCACGTCCGGGTCGATACGGGGGACGGCCCCGGCCCCGAAATGCCAGTGGCGCGGCTCGGTCTCCTTGTCGAACCAGAACGTCTCGCCGGTGTGTTCGAGCAGCTTCCCGATGGCGCGTTGCAACGGCAGGCCGAAGGGCGTTGGGGCCAGCACTCCCCGGACGGCTTCGGCGGCCACCATCAGGGCCAGCAGTTCCTGCTCCTCCAGCGCAACACTGTGGAGTTGCACGGCCCGATGGGCTTCGGGCACGAAGTACTGCACTTCCCGCCCGTTGCGGCGTGCTTTGACGGGGTAGCCTTCGCCCTGCAACTGGTCGAGGAGGCGTCTGATCTGCCGGGAAGAACAGCCGAGCCGTTCCGCCAACTGGTCGGCGGTGGCTTCAGTCCCCTCATGAAAAAGGGCCTGGAGCTGTTTCAGGCGGTGACGGGGCCGCGCCATCGGGAAACGGGGTCATCGTGAAGAGCCAGGACGACGCGAGAACCGCCGGGGGGAGAGGCAGGGCAAGGGCCGGTCTCGTGTCGCCACACCCGTCCAATATCGCCATGGGTGCCGGGCAATGCCAGTCCCGCGATAGCAGCCTTGCCACTTTCATAAAGGGCGGTGTCCGTTTTTTCGAGGGGCATGGGGACGTTCAGGCGGATGTTTTATCTTGCACCATTCGCCCATTGTGTATCCACCCTGCCCATTCGTCCCATGAAACTGCGCACGGGTTTGTTAACCGGACTGCTGGTGCTGGCCCTGGCCGGGTGCGGGGGCCAATCCCAGGAGACCGGCCCGGCCTCCGAGGCCACACGCCCCGTCATCGGGGTCTCGCTCTTGAGCACTGCCAACCCGTTCTTCCAGGAGATCGGGCAGGCCATCACAGCCGAGGCCGCCCGGCATGGCTACGACGTGCGGATCGTCTCCGGCGACCTCGACATCGGCAAGCAGCAGAACCAGGTGTCGGACTTCGTCGTGCAGCAGGTGGCGGCCATCGTGCTCACCCCCATCGACTCGAAGGCCATCGGCACCTCCATCCAGGGAGCCAACCAGGCCGGAATTCCCGTCTTCACTGCCGACATCGCGGCCACCGCCGAGGGGGCGCAGGTGGTGGCCCACATCGCCACCGACAACGCCCAGGCTGGACGCATGGCTGCGCAGGCGCTCATCGAAGCCCTCGGCGGACGCGGCAAGATCGGCATCCTCGACCACCCGGAGGTCGAATCCGTCCAGTTGCGGACGCAGGGGTTCCGAGAGGAACTTGCCGCCCAGGCACCGGCCATCGAGATCGTCTCTATTCTGCCCGGCAGCGGAGCCAAAGACCGCTCGTTCCAGGCCGCCACGGACATGCTCCAGGCACACCCGGACCTCAACGGCATCTTCGCCATCAACGACCCGTCTGCCCTCGGCGCTGTGGCTGCCATCGAACAGGCCGGGAAGCAGGACCGCATCAAGGTCGTCGCCATCGACGGACAGCCGGAAGGGCGGCAGGCCATCCGCGACGGCAAAATCTACGCCGACGCCATCCAGCATCCCGGCGAGATCGGGCGCAAGACGGTGGAAGCCATCGTGCGCTACATGAACGGTGAGGCGGCGGAGCCGCAGGTACTCATCCCCACTAACCTCTACCGCCAGGCCGATGCCCAGGCCGACACGACGCTGAACCAGCCGTAGTCCTGGAGGAGGGAAGGGCGCTTTTCAGGATTATAGTCAAATTGACTATAAATATAGTCAATTTGACTATATTTTTGCACCAGGACAACGCCTGTGCATCTTGTCTATATTTGGCGACGGCATCCCCTTTCCTCCTGTTCCCCTGCATCCATGCAACCGTTGCTGACCCTGGACGGCATTGAGAAGTCGTTTCCCGGCGTGCGGGCGCTGGCGGGGGCGAAGCTGGGGCTGTATCCGGGGGAGGTGCATGCCCTGATGGGGGAGAATGGGGCGGGCAAGAGCACCCTTATCAAGGTGATGGCGGGGGCGCACCGCCCCGACGCGGGCACGGTCACATTCGACGGTCGCCCGGTGCGGATCAACACCCCGCAGGAAGCGCAGGCCCTGGGCATCGCGGTCATCTACCAGGAGTTCAACCTCATCCCGTACCTGACGGCGCGGGAGAACCTGTTCCTGGGCCGGGAGCACACGCGGCTCGGCTTTTTTGACCGCCGCGCCGAAGACCGGCAGGCTACCGCCTTGCTGGCGCGACTGGGCGTCCACCTCCGGACGGATGTGCCGTGCCGGGACCTGACGGTGGCGCAGCAGCAGGCGGTGGAGGTGGCACGGGCGCTGGCGGTGGAGGCGCGTGTGCTCATCATGGACGAACCCACGGCCGCACTCACCCAGCAAGAGGTG
>CAZLRO010000287.1:0-4264 GCA_964561865.1 uncultured Rhodothermaceae bacterium
GTCGCCGGGTCTATGAAGGTCGCCCTGAATACATGGCCGCGTTCGACTCCAACCAGGTGGAACTCGACGGCATGTTGCGCAAGGTGGGCGTCCTCGAAGTGCTACCCGATGGCTATGGCTTCCTGCGCTCTGCCGAATACAACTACCTCCCCAGCCCGGACGACATCTACGTCTCCCCTTCCCAGATCAAACGCTTCAGCCTCAAGTTTGGCGACACGGTCGATGGCGAGGTACGGCCGCCCAAGGAAGGGGAACGCTTCTTCGCCATCATCCAGGTCAACAGCATCAACGGACGCAAGCCCACCGACCTGGACGACCGCCCCAGCTTCGACAACCTCACACCGCTCTACCCGGACAAGCACCTCAACCTGGAAACGTCCGCTAACGAGTTCAGCACGCGTATCCTCGACCTGTTCATGCCCATCGGGAAAGGGCAACGGGCGCTGATCGTGGCGCAGCCCAAGACGGGTAAAACGATCCTCCTCCAGAAGATCGCCAACGCCATCTCGGCCAACCATCCGGAGGTCTACCTCATCGTCCTGCTCGTGGACGAGCGCCCGGAGGAAGTGACCGACATGGAGCGGAACGTGCAGGCCGAGGTCATCGCTTCCACGTTCGATCAGGAACCGGAGCGGCATGTTGAAGTGGCCGAGATCGTGCTGGAGAAGGCCAAGCGGCTCGTCGAGGCTGGGCAAGACGTGGTGATCCTGCTCGACTCCATCACCCGTCTGGCCCGTGCCCACAACGCCGTCACCCCCACCACCGGGCGCACCATGTCCGGCGGTATCGAGGCCGGGGCCATGCGCGGGCCGAAGCGGTTCTTCGGGGCGGCCCGCAACGTCGAGGAAGGAGGCTCGCTCACCATCATCGGGACGGCCCTCATCGACACCGGCAGCCGCATGGATGAGGTGATCTTCGAAGAGTTCAAGGGCACCGGCAACAGCGAGATCGTGCTCGACCGCGGCCTGGCCGACCGCCGTATCTTCCCCGCCATCAACATCATCAAGTCGGGCACCCGCCGGGAGGAACTGCTCATCCCCGACGTCAAGCTGAGCCGCATCTGGATCCTGCGCAAGCTCCTGGCCGACATGGACCCCATCAAGGCCATGCAGTTTCTGCTCGAAAAGATACGCGGCACCCGCAACAACGACGAGTTTCTCGTGGTGATGAACTCGTAACAGGAAGAGAAATGTGGATGTAAGGCAGGCGGGGGCTGTGTACCGAAACCGGCACGCCCCGGTCGTCTTATCGTCAGGCGGTAGCTTCCTCCGGGGCTGCTACAGGCAAGTCCGGGTTCTTCGGTTCGGGCAGGTAGTACCGCACCAGCAGGGCCATGAGCAGCAGCGAAACGGCCCCCATCAGGGTATTGCTAAGGTAGCCCATCTGTGCATAGGCGATGCCAGAGACGGCCGTTCCCACCCCCATGCCTATCTGTCCGATTGAAATCACCAGGCTCATCAGCGTTCCCCGGCGCGGTGCTGGGACGAGGGCCGTCAGCAGCGACTGCAGCGGCCCCATGCGGGCAGCGATCATCATCATGGCGAGCGAGAAGATGATGGCCGCCTCGAAGAAGTTGTGGACCACATAGGTGGTAGCCACCATCAGCACGCACAGGCCAGCACAGGACATGAGGATCAGCGGCTTGCGCCCTGTCTTGTCCGAGACCCAGCCCGCCAGTGGCCCCGTCGTCACGTTGGTGAGGCCGCCCACAAGAAACAGCAGCGCGATGCTGGACCCGTCCAGCCCCACCGTCCGTTCCAGCCAGGTGGGAAGGAAGGGGACGTACAGCCCCATCCCGAAGAACATGAGAAAGTAGGTGGTGGCCGCGGCGAGGATATCCCGGTTGCGCAGGAGGTCGAGGTAGATGTCGAGTGCCCCCCGGAGGCTGAACCGGCTTGTGCTGCGCTCCACGTCGGGCTGGGGTACGAAGTAGAAGATGAGCAGGGTTGCCAGTCCCATTGTGACGGCGAACATCATAAACGCCGCCCGAAACCCGAACTGGTCGGCCAGCAAGGTGCCCATCGGGATGCCTATGATCTGCCCGAAGGCAATACCACTCATCACCGTGCTGGTGGCGAACCCCCGTTTCTCGTAGGGGAAATAGTCGCCCACGTAGGCGACGGCGGCCCCGCTGAGCATTCCACCCGCCGCCCCGGCCAGTGCCCGCATCGCCAGCAGGGAGAGGTAGCCGGTCACCACCCCGTGCAGCAGCAGCGCGAGCGTCATCGACAGGCAGCCGAAGAGCAGCACCCGCCGCCGCCCGACGGTATCCGAGATCGGTCCTGTGATGAGGGCAAACGTGCTCAGCAGCAGGGCATAGGCGCTGATGAGCGTACCCTGGAGGGCCTCCGGGATGTTCAGGGCATCCCCGATGCGCGGCAGGATGGGTGCGATGATGATCACCTGACTGCTGGCCGAAAAAACCATCAGCCACAAGGCCAGGATAATCAGCGCTGGAGGGGAAGCACGTTCGGCGGAAACGGACACAGGAGGGGCACGAGGACATCCGGCACGAAATTTTCGTTCAAACAACCGCCTGGCGACAAAGGTTTCGGGCCACCCCCATTATGTTCTCAAAAGAATCTTCATCAATTTTCATACCTCATTATACTTGTAAACGTGAAGAGTGAGCACATTTCTGAATCCTTAACATAATCGTAAAGTTTTGGTAATCCACGAATAATGGCGGTCTCCTAGCTTGCAGCATCAAGGCACCCTTGAACCGAGCGTCTACGCTGGTTGTAACCCCACCGTCGTCCATTCCCAACGAGCAGGCCGCCTCCCGGCCTGTTTTCCGCGTCCTCATCCCGTTTCAACTGTATGCGTTCGATCCATCTCCGGTCGTCTCTTGCCCGGCTTGTGGTTTTTTTGCTGCTGTTATGCGGGCTGTCGGCCCAGGCCCAGGCCCAGCAAGGTTCCATTGCAGGGGTCGTTGTGGACTCCCAGACTGGCGAAACCCTGATCGGGGCCAACGTGGTGATTGAAGGCACCCTCACCGGGGCCACCACTGACCTGGATGGGTTCTACAAGATTCAGAACCTGACGCCGGGGGCCTATACCCTGGTGTTTTCCTACATCGGCTACAGCCCGTCCAAGGTCCAGGCCGTGAATGTCCTCGCCGGGCAGGTGGCCCGTGTCGATATGCAAATGGTGCCCGCCGCCATCGGGCTGGACGAGGTGGTGGTGGAAGCACGGGCCGTGCGCGATGCCGAGGCGGCCCTGCTGCGCGACCGCCAGAAAGCCATCGCGGTGAGCGATGCCATCAGCGCCGAGGCCATCAGCCGCTCGGCCAGTTCCACCGCCTCGGATGCGATGCAGAAGGTCACCGGGGCCTCAGTTGTGGGCGGACGCTATGTGTTCGTGCGCGGCCTGGGCGACCGGTACATGAACACCCAGCTCAACGGCTCCACCCTGCCCAGCGCCGACCCGGACCGCAACGCCGTGGCGTTCGACCTGTTTCCCTCCGGGCTGCTCGACAACATCATCACCGTCAAGACCTTCACCCCGGACCAGCCCGGCAACTTCACCGGCGGCAGCGTCAATATTGCAACGAAAGATTATCCGGACGACCTCAGCTTCTCGCTCTCGACCTCGCTCAGCTACAACTCGGCCACCGGGCTGGGAGACGACTACCTGACCTTCGGCGGGGGGGTGGGCCGGTTTGCAGACAATGCCCCCCAGCTCCCGGAGGCCCTGCTGACCGGCACGATTCCCACCATTGGAGCCTCTGACCAGAAATCCAAACCCGAAGAGGTCGCCAACGCGGAACGGCTGAACCAGCTTTCC
Organism: uncultured Rhodothermaceae bacterium; assembly: GCA_964561865.1. Taxonomy (GTDB): domain Bacteria; phylum Bacteroidota; class Rhodothermia; order Rhodothermales; family CAZLRO01; genus CAZLRO01. The sequence continues at coordinate 3,787 of CAZLRO010000287.1, forward strand.
CGGTCTTTCAACCCGGTGATGGAGGGGGGCACGGCGTCGGCCCCGGTCAACCAGAGCTACAGCCTCTCGCTCGGCAACCAGATGCAGCTGGCCGGTCGTCCGCTGGGCTTCATCGGCAGCTTCAGCTACAGTAGCAGCGTCTCGTCGTACACCGATGGGACCTCGGCCCGGTACAAGGGCGGGCGCGATGTAACCGTCGGCAGCGAGCTGACCCCCAACTTCGAGCTAGGCGACACCCGAGGCAGCGAGGAGGTGCTCTGGGGCGGCATGGCCAAGCTGGCCTACAAGTTCGACCCCCGGCACGAACTCTCGCTCAACTACATCCAGAACCGCAGCGCCGAAGCCACAGCCCGCTACCAGTTGGGCACGATCTCGGACTTTACGGGCGGTTTCTTTGAAACCCGCAGCCTCCAGTACGTCGACCGGCGGCTGTCCACCTACCAGGCCAAGGGCCAGCATGCGATCACCGGGCAGAACC
>CAZLRO010000288.1:0-4235 GCA_964561865.1 uncultured Rhodothermaceae bacterium
GGTACCTCCTAGAGTTTATTCGGAAACACGGCTCGTAGGAGCCGACGAATGCCATAGCGCATGGCTAGGCTCCGATGTTCCTCCAGAGCCAGCCCGCCAGGCGCTCAATCGTGTTGCGGCTGTCGATCTACTGAGTTTCCGAACAAACCCTAACAGCTATCCGCCAGCGGCTGCATGGCGGCCAGCAGGGCTTCATGGAGGAGGCCGTTGGTGGCGAGGACCTGTCCGGTGAACAGCACTTCTGGCAGGCCGTGGAAGTTGGTGACGGTGCCGCCGCCTTCGGTGACGAGCAGGCTCCCGGCGGCCACGTCCCACGGGCTGAGGCCGACCTCGAAGAACCCGTCGAACCGCCCGCAGGCCACGTAGGCCAGGTCCACCGAGGCGGCACCGGGACGGCGCAGGCCACGGGTCTGTTGCATGAGCCGACCGAGCACGGCGAGGTAGGTGTCGAGGTGCGGGAAGGCGCGGAACGGGAAGCCGGTGGCGAGCAGGCTCTCGCCAAGCGTGGCAGCCCGGCTGACGTGTGCCCGCCGCCCGTTCACGTACAGCCCGCGCCCCCGGATGGCGGTGAACAGTTCGTGCCGTGCCACGTCGTAGACCACCCCCACCTGCATTGTATTCGCCTCCTCCAGCCCGATGCTGACGGCGTAGGGCGGCACGCCGTGCGTGAAGTTGGCCGTCCCGTCGATAGGGTCGATGATCCAGCGGTGGCCGGCGGCGGCGGGCACGGCCTCGCCTGCGCCCTCTTCGGCAAGGAAAGCATCGTGGGGATAGGCGGTGTGGAGCAGGCCGAGCAACAGCCGCTGCGCCTCTTCGTCTACCAGCGTCACGAGGTCGTGGTGTATCTTTTCGCGCAGGCCGTCTTCGGGCACCTGCCCGGCATGGCGGGCGATGAGCCGTCCGGCGTGCAACGCCGCCGCCACCGCCCGGTCGCGGGCCTGTTCGTAGTCGCGCCCGGTGCCAGCGCCCATGTCGCCCCTCGGTTTTTTTCCTAACTTGCCCGCAACTTACGGCTTCGTAGACTGCACCCTGCGGGTTAGACATGATTTCAAGGTTGGGGCGGTGGGGCCTGGGGTCTGATACCGGACGCATGCGCAAGGAGGCCCCTCCCCAGGCAGACGATTCCCCGTTTTCTCCCCCTCCCAAGCACAGCAACGGCCAAGGCACGGCGATGACGGGGCTTTTTCACACCACTGGCTCCTTCCCATCCCCGGAAAGGCGTCCAGCACACAGCATTTGCCAGCACGGTATGCGCGGTCTCGGTAAAACTCCATCCTCCCTGCCCTTCCTCCTCGCCGCCCTGCTGCTCTTCACCGGCTGCGACCGCCGCCCGGTGGCGGCCCCGCTCGCGGCGGACGAGCAGGCCGAGCAGGACACGGTGCTGGCCCTGATGGGACGGGTGCAGGAAGACGCCCTCCGCCAGGCTTTCGGCCAGTTGCCCCACCTGGCCTACACCCGCTACAGCCGCACCGAGCAGTTCAACGCACAGGACCAGCTCCTCGCCTTCCGCGAGCACACCGTCCGCGCCGTGCCGGACAGCGCCCGCCCCACCCCCATGCAGGCCGACTCCGGCGGGGCCTTCGACTTCGGCTTCTTCCAGACGTTCGTCTCCGAGACCGTGCCCGCGCTCGATGTGCTCGACCTCGTGCCCTACGTGCTGCCCGACGACCCGCCCTACCGCGACGCCCGCCACCGCGAAGCCTACCGCTTCCGCCTCCTGCCGGACACACTGCTCTGGGACCTCGAAGCCCGCGTCCTGGAAGTCCGCGCCCGCCCTGACCTCGGCGACGGCCAGCCTATCCGCCGCGTGCGGCTCTACGTGGACAAGGGCAGCGGCCAGCTCGCCGCCCTCGCGCTCGAACGCATCGACCTCGCCATGCTCTTCCGCGAGGAGAGCACCTTCTTCGTGAGCATCCGCCCCCTCGCCGACAGCCTGTGGGTGCCCGCCAGCACCCGCTTCCAGACCCGCATCACCATGCCCTTCCGGGGCACGCAGCAGTTCCACACCGCCGCCACCTGGACCGACTACACCCTGCCCTGACGCCGCCATGCCCACCTCTACGCCGGGGCAGAACAATAGCGAGGGGGCGAGGTATTCAGCCATAGACTATGGTGTCTGGTCCGCAGCACCGATAGACATCATGGCCGTCGGCAGCCACTGTGGGGCCGGACTGACATGCAGAGACACCGCAGTACTAACTCCTAGCCAGCGAACACCATGCTACGAACAAACGCAGAGATACCGGTATTCCGTTATAGGTATCCTTCTAAGCTGGACCTGGATCCCATTAGCAACTGTTTCTATTTCTATCCGGATCGGTGGGAGATGGTAACGGCTTACTGGGAAAGACATGGAGATCACTGCTACCCCGCCTTTTCCATTAGGAAAGTATACAGGGACGGGTTCGTGAAGGATCAGATGAGGACAATCCCGGAAGATTCTTTTCCTTACCACGACTTTGACTTGCTTTCATAACCCGCTCCTCGCAACGACACGTTCGGGAGGGAGGGCTGTGGTGTTGCCACTGATGTCACCATCCCCACCGGTATCACCATCTCCACCGGTATCACCATCCCCTTCGTGTCATCACGAGGAGGCCGTCAGGCCGACGTGGTGATCTCGCCTTTGCCACCGGGCAGTACACCCTGTGTAGCAGCGTCGAAGCAACCCCAGCGTCGAGATTGCCACGTCGCTACGCTCCTCGCAATGACACGGGGAGACAAGGGCACGGAGGCGCACTGTGCCTGCCGTATTACCCTATTGATTACAAGGATTCATCCGACATGAAACACCTGTACTATGTGTACATCCTGACCAACAGAACCCGCACGGTGCTCTACACGGGCGTGACGAATAATCTTGCTCGTCGTATCAAAGAGCATCGAGAGGCGGATGCCCGTTCCTTCACCAGTCGCTACCGTGTGTACTACCTCATTTATTTCGAGTCGTACCACGAGATCAAAGATGCCATCGCACGGGAAAAACAGATCAAGGATGGGTCCCGAGAGAAAAAACGAGAACTGATCGAAGCTTTTAATCCTGATTGGAATGACCTCTCGGATCGGCTGTAGCTTCGAGGCGACAATCATCACGAAGAGATGGCAGCGACATTGCTACCAGTGTCACGATCCCCACCGGTATCACCATCCCCACCGGTATCACCATCCCCACTGTGTCATCACGAGGAGGCCGTCAGGCCGACGTGGTGATCTCGCCCTTGCCACCGGGCAGGGAGGGCTGCGGCATTGATGCAGGCGTCACCATACCCCCACCGTGTCATCACGAGGAGGCCGGTTTCTCCTGCCTGCCCTCACACAGCATAGACTTCCATCGGGGGGCAGGCGCAGACGAGGTTGCGGTCGCCATAGGCATCGTTGACGCGGCGCACGGCGGGCCAGAACTTGTGCTGGCGCGTCCAGGGGGCCGGGAACGCCGCCGTCTCGCGGCTGTAGGGCAGTGCCCAGTCGTCGGCCACCACCATCGCGGCGGTATGCGGGGCCTGGCGGAGGACGTTCAGCTCCCGGTCGGCCAGTCCCAGCGCCACCTCCTCGATCTCGGCCCGGATGGCAATCATCGCGTCGCAGAACCGGTCCAGCTCCGCCTGCGACTCGCTCTCCGTCGGCTCGATCATCAGCGTCCCGGCCACCGGGAAAGAGACGGTGGGGGCGTGGTAGCCGTAGTCCATCAGCCGCTTCGCCACGTCCATCTCGCTGATGCCGGTGCTGGCCTTGAGCGGGCGCAGGTCGATGATGAACTCGTGCGCCACCCGCCCGTGCGCGCCCCGGTACAGGATGTCGTAGTGTCCTTCGAGGCGTTTCGCCATGTAGTTGGCGTTGAGGATGGCCGTGGCCGTGGCTTCGCGCAGGCCCTCGGCCCCCATCAGGGCGATGTAGGCCCAGGAGATGAGCAGGATGCTGGCGCTGCCAAACGGGGCGGCCGCCACCGGCCCGATGCCCTGGGCACCGCCGGTGGGGACGAGCGGGTGGCCCGGCAGGAAGGGGGCCAGGTGCGCCGCCACGCAGATCGGCCCCATGCCCGGCCCACCGCCGCCGTGCGGGATGGCAAACGTCTTGTGCAGGTTCAGGTGACACACGTCCGCCCCGAAGTCGCCGGGACGGCACAGCCCCACCTGGGCATTCATGTTCGCCCCATCCATGTACACCTGCCCCCCATGGGCATGGATGATCTGGCAGAGGTCGGAGATGGTGGCTTCGAACACCCCGTGGGTGGAAGG
>CAZLRO010000289.1:0-4193 GCA_964561865.1 uncultured Rhodothermaceae bacterium
CCCACTGCAACGCGCACGAAGGGCGCATGCCGTTCGACCGGCCAATACCAGACATAATCGTTCTGGCGGTCGGCGAAGGACCAGGAAACGGCGTCGCCCGGGAGACGCCCGCAGCAGAGGAAATCGAGGCAGAACTCAGTTGGAAACAACAGGTGCTCGACGCCATTCTGGCAATGTCCCCCGAGGCGTTTGAACGCCTCAGCCAACGCCTACTCCGTGAAAGTGGCTTCACGCAAGTGGAAGTCACTGGCAGATCCAGAGACGGTGGCATTGACGGGAAAGGGGTCTTGCGGCTGGGTGGCCTGATCAATTTTCAGGTCGTCTTTCAAAGCAAACGGTACGCCGGGACCGTCAGTGCGGGCACCGTCCGCGACTTTCGGGGTGCCATGATTGGGCGGGCAGATAAGGGACTCATCATCTCCACCGGAACGTTCAGCCGCGATGCGCGTGTCGAGGCGATCCGGGATGGTGCCCCCGCCATTGACTTGGTGGATGGCCAAGAGTTGGCAGAACTCCTCAAAAAATATACCCTTGGGGTCAAGACGGTCATGGTGGAAAAAGTCGAGGTAGATGGGGAGTGGTTTAAGACCATCTGAAAGCCGGGGCTATCGAAGGGGAAGTCGCGTCCATCATCCGGGACTGCAGAACCTAACGAATTAAGAATTCGTGTGGCGCGCCCAGCCGAGAGAACGCTCAGTAGAGCACGGAGCAAGCCGCCACACAATTCTGGGTTGAACAAGCCGGTGAGGGGGCAGGCAGGCGTTTGGATTTTCAAGGCTCGGCAGGCACCGCGGCGGAGCCCAGAGGGACTATCCACCCGGAGCCCAGCGGCACCGGTGAGGGCGTTCTGCCGGTCTCAGGGCTCTTGAGGCTCCTGACAGGAGGTGGCGTTGGGCGGGGCACGTGGCCTGCCACAGGTGGGGTCCCAGGCGCAGGCCAGAGCGGTCCTGTGAGGCTGTGCCGTGCGGGGTATGCATGCCTCTCCGGCAGGGCAAAGAGGAGGTCTGGGCGCTCAGCCCAAAGGTCTGGGCTTGCTCTGCGGCACCTACGGGGGCTCGCGGGGGTGACGCGCGAGCCGCCCCAGGAAGCCGAGGCGTCCCCCGCAGTGCCGACACCGCCGGTCTGCAGCGGGCGTGGGAGGCGGCGGGGCCGGGGCACGAGGCGCCGCGCTTGCCGCCGCAGAGGCGGTCGGGAGGTTGGCGGCCAGGAGGGCCCGGATCTGGGGGAGGCCTTGGCGACGGCTCGGGCTCAAGAGGCCATAGGCCCGGACTTTGGGGAACCCTTTTGGGAGCACATGCTGGAGGAAACGGTGGATGAAGGCTTCGGCGGGGAGCGTCAACCGTTTCCAGCCGGTGCCCGTACGCTTCTTGGAGCGGAAGGTGACCTGCCCGTCTTCCAGCGCTTCCAAGCGGTTGTTGGTCAGGGCAATGCGGTAGATGTACGGTGCAAAGTAGGTGAGGACCTCACTCCCACTTCCCGCCGGTTGGCAGTGGGTCACCCAGTCCTTGTGCCCCACCTGGGGCGGCACGTGCTGGGCAAGACCGGTCGGCGGCAAGGCCGCGTGGCACTTGCTCCGGAAGAGACGCGAGAGGGCGCGGACCGGCACGAGCCAGGCTGTGGAGCGCAGCGCCAGCCACGTGGACCCGTCCGGGGAGAGTGCGCCTCCGGGGACGAGGTAATGGACATGGGGCTGGTAGGCCAAGTCCCGTGTCCAGGTGTGCAGGACGCCCACCATCCCGACCTGCCCGCCGAGGGAGTGGGGGGCCAACGCGAGGGCCTGGAGAGCAGCCGCAGAAGTCTGAAAGAGCAGGTTGTACATGCGCTTCTGGGGCGCGCGGGTGACCGATCGCAGTTCCGCTGGCAGCGTACAGGTGACGAGAAAATAGGGGACCGGCAGCCGGAGGGCCCGCTGCTGTTTCAACCAACGGGTGGTGGCGGCATTCTGGCACTTGGGGCAATGGCGATGCTTACACGAATGATAGCTCTACTCCAGTTCCCCACAGTCAGCCCACTGGTAGAGATGGCCCCCCAGCGCCTCGGTGCGGCACTGTGCAATAGCGTCCATAGCTGCCACGTGGCGGGGAAGCAGACGGTCGTGGAACTTCGCCCGGTACGCCGGGCCATAGCGGCGGAAAATCTCAGCCAACTCGATCATGAGTGCCCGCCCCCGCCGGGCAGAGGTTGCCCATCAGCCCGGCCAGGGCCTCGCGGGCCGTGGCATCGGTGGTGGCGGTGAGGTGGGTGTAGAGGGCCGTCGTGGTCGGGGAGTCGTGCCCCAAATAGTCCTGGCTGAGGCGCAGATTGACCCCAGCCTCGAGCAGATGGGTGGCCTAACTGTGCCGCAGGGTGTGGACGGCGGCACGCTTGGGGATACCGCTCGCTTTGAGCGCCGCCCGAAAGGCATCCTGCACACTGTTGCGGGGCATGGGTGCGGTGGCCGTGGCCATCCCGAGGCCGCTACGGCCTGGGGCGGGAAAGAGCCAGAGCGGATGGCGGTGGGTCCTCCAGTACTGCCGCAGCAACGCCAGGGTCTGGGGTGGTAGCGGCACCTAGCGGTCCTTGGCGCCTTTGCCACACCGCACAGGGACGAGCATCCGGGCACTGTCAATATCGGGGACTTGCAGGTGCGTGCCCTCTTGGAGGCGGAGGCCGCACGCGTAGATGGTGGTCAGGCACGCCCGATAGCGGCAGAGGTGCAGGTGGGCCAGACTGGTGCGCACCGCTGCCGGGCTGAGGACCACGGGCAGCTTCTGCTCCCGTGGGGCGCGGACACAGGTCAGCGTCGTCCATGCCCGTTTGAGGGTCTGCTCGTAGAAAAACTTGCTGCCACACAGGGCGATAGTACTAGCAGCACGCGAGTAGTGCTTCACATTCTTGAGGTAGAGGAAGTAGTCGCGCAGTTCCTCCGCCGTGATCCGGTCCGGGGACGTGTGGTAATGGTCGGCCAGTTGACGGACGGCCCGGACATACATCTCCTGCGTGCGCTCAGAGAGGCCGCGGAGCTGCAGATCGTCGATCATCCGTTGACGCAGTGGGGTCATGGCTATACCTCCTGTCTGTGGGGGTTGATGGTGTGTGATAGACAGGAGGTATAGTCCCGGGCTGCGGTATTGTACATGCGTAAGAGCTGGCTTTGATGCCGGGAGGGTCAGAAGCTGCGCGGAGCGCTTCGTTCAACATGGGCCTACAGGCGACCGCCAATAGCGTCCGCTCCTGCGTCGCTCCAGCTATCGGCGGCGCCTGAGGCCCGGCGTTAGACTTCACGTGCTATAGAGGGAGGAAGGCTGCTCCCGTAGGAGAAGGAGGATCTCCATGAGCGCAATGACCTTCAGTGATGACATGGCGCGCATCCAACGCGCCGTTGCGCAATGCCGCGATCTTGTGCTTCGCTACAGTCAGGTGTTGGAGGCGCTCCAGCTCCGCCGGGGTGAACGCGTGTTGGAAATCGGTTGTGGCGGGGGCTTTCTGACGTCTGAGGTAGCCCAGTGTGTCGGACCGACGGGAGAAGTGCGCGCCATCGATATCAGCGCTGACCAGATCGCTGCGGCCCAGAACCGCTGTGCGGAGATCTCGTGGGCCACCTGCGAAGTGGCGGACGCCCTTTCCTTGCCCTATGAGGATGAGACATTTGATCTGGTCTATAGCCATCAGGTGTTCGAGTACGTCACGCCGCTGGAGACGGCCCTCAGCGAAGTCCAACGCGTCCTGCGCCCGGGCGGGCGCTGCGCCATCGTAGCTACGGACTGGAACACGGCGGTGTGGCATTCTGCGCATCCGGAACGGATGCAGCGGGTCTTGACGGCGTGGGCGGCCCACAGTGCCACCCCCAATCTGCCGTCCATCCTGGGCGCGCAGTTACGCCAGGCCGGTCTCGCGCCCCTCCGGCAGATACCGCTACCCATGATCAATCGGTCCTATCATGGCCACAGCTTCAGTTATTGGGTCGCCCGGCTGATTCAGGCCTTTGTGGTAGGGAGGCAGATCATCACAGGGGCGGAGGCCGAGGCATGGCTCCAGGAGTTTGATGAACTGGAGCACCAAGGAGCCTACTTTTTTTGCTCGATGCCTATCCTGACCGAGGCTGTGAAGGTTGCCTAGCGCGGGGTAACGTCTAACACCGCGCTGCACCTGACTGCCTCCAGCGTCCGCTCCTGCGTCGCGCCCGCTTCCGGCAGCAGGTGAGCGCCAGCGTT
>CAZLRO010000290.1:0-4165 GCA_964561865.1 uncultured Rhodothermaceae bacterium
GCAGGTTGCAACCAGTCAGCGCGCCGCCTCTATTCGACCGGACTGGCTCCACACCAGACCGGTCCGGATGGGACGGGAATTCCTCACCAGGTGAAGCTGCCGCTGACAATCGGGACGGGGGCGTGCCGCTCGAGGCGGGGTTGTACGAACGGCTTGCGTGTGCCAACGTGCTCACGCTTCACAGCCATACCCGCTGGCAGTTGAACCGGGTTTCCCTTCACTTCTTCCTGTTTCATGGTACAAACCTCTCTGGGAACTATGAATGTCTGAATTATGCCGGATAGTGGTAGAACGTCTTGTACACCAGGGCGGGGTCGACCTGCTCGGCGAGGGGCCGCCCGCCCAGTGTGATCCAGGCATGCCCCGATGGCTGTCCCTGCTGCTTCATCACGCCGCAGTGCAGCCTCACCGCCTGCCCCCGACGCCGCAACAGGTGAAACAGCACCAGCGACTGCGGCAGGCAGTAGGCCTGTCGAAAGAGGCGGCGGAGCAGGGCCTGGGTCAGGTGACAGAGGCGTTCGACTTCGGAAGCCGTTGCCATGCGCCGGGGTGCTGCGTCAAACAGCGAAACCAGGCGCGGCAGCACGAAAAACCGCTGCAGCAGACGGGCAAGGGTCGCCAGGAGCAGAATCTGCGGGACCAGCCACCCCGCCCGCCACCACGATATGCGTGCTTCCTGCTGCATCGGAGGCTACTTCACCAGGATCATGGTCTTGGTCGCTGAGAACGAGCCTGCCGTCATCCGATACAGGTAGGTCCCGCTGGACACCGAGATGCCAACGTCGCTCGTCCCATCCCAGACCACCTCATGAATACCGGCCTCCATCGGATGGCTGACCAGCGTCCTGATCGCGCGCCCCGTCAGGTCATACACGGTAATGTTGACCTGCGAAGCCTCGATGACATGGAAGCGGATCGTGGTGGAGGGGTTGAACGGGTTGGGATAGTTCTCCTCCAGGTAGAAGGACACCGGCGGTGTGTCCTCGAACCAGGCCAGGGCCGGGTCGATCAGGACCGTGTTGCCACACTGGTCTTCCACCTCGACGAAGTAGGAGGCATTCGGGTTGTTCGGGTTCGTCTGGGCAAAGGTGAAGACAGCCGTGCTCGGTGCCGTCTCGCCCGCCTTCAGAGTCCACAGCTTCCCATCACCCGACTCAAACAGCCCTGAAAGGTCCGTCACGGTGATGTTGACCAGCTTCGTGAACTCAATGCGTACAATGCCGCTACCCCCCTCATCGCTGAATGTCACTTCCCGATACCGGGCACCGGGGTCGCCCATGATGTCCCCCAGGGTCAGGGTGGGCAATGTGGTGTCGGTACACTGACCGCCCCCGCAGAACTGGATGTTCGAGATGCCCTGCGGCTGACCATTCCCGTTAAAGGCGGAGGTGACAAACGTGCCGGAGAACTGGTTGGTCGTGTTCACCGGGGGGCACTCGTTGCTGGACTTGACCACAATCACGTCGATGGGCTGCGACGAGGTCCAGACCCCTTCAATCGGCTCCCCATCATCCTTGGTGACGGTCGTGGACACGCTGACCACATCCTCGTTCCCTGTCGGCTTCTCGAAGACAAACTCATTGTCCACGACTTCAAACTTGGAAATCAGCTCGGTCCCCACCGGGCATTCGCAGGACGTTTTTATGAAGCCCTGGGCCTGCACTCCCATGGGAAACAGGATGGTGACGAATAGACAAGCCACCCAAACGGTAACGCTCCTCATGGCACACCTGAGATTTGAGGGAATACAAAGAAGGCTTGGACATCCCGCAACGCGCACTCCTGCAGGATCATTCGGCAGGATGCCAGACAGGGGAGAAAAAATGATGCGTTGCGCGGGAAAGTCGCTTTAGCCTCAATGGGACTCGACGATACCATTAGGTTTCGCCAATTCACTATATACGAAATAGACGACCTCTTGTAAAGGATTCGGTCTCAGTTTGGGGGTTGCACCGCATATTTTGGCACGGCCCCCTTGTTTTTTCACAAAACAAACCCTGTGCCAACGGGCACGGCGGGCCGCAGGCTCCTTCTGGAAAGGGGTACGAGGCCCAAAATGGGACCGGGAGCGCGAAAGGAGTGTCCCCATCTCAGGGTGAGCGTTGTTTGAACAGCCCCAGGCCACGCAGGGTATGGTACAGGCCGGGCATGACCCCCTCCCGCATTCGATCCCGAACGGCCAGGTTGAACTGATAGGTATACCATGTCCGGGCACGGTAGGTTGTGGGGGCCAGGTGCCATTGATACACCAGTCGGGCCAGGGCCAGCACGTCCGAAGGCGGGTTGCGGAGCGGGGTAGGGGGTGCCACCTCCAGCAGGTCCTGGGCCAGGAACAGGGCCAGAAGGAGCATCCGCTGGCCCTTGATCTGGCGTGCCTGCTCCTGGACCACGTCCCAGTCCAGACCGGGACAGGTGGTCAGCAGGGCTGCGAGGTCGCAGACCATGCCCAACTGGTGCCAGCCGTGCTTCATGCCGTGCAGGGCCAGGAGCAACACCGTGTCTTCTGGCGAGAAGGTCACCACCGGGCGGCCCTGCACGGTCACAGTCTGCAAGCGCTGTTCCCACCGGTCGAGATCCAGAGAGTAGCCCAGGTACCGGGGGGTGAGGCCCCAGTGCAGGTCTACACACACCTGTTGTGGCTGTCCCTGACCCCGCACATGGCCCTGGGCATTCCCCCAGAACCGGGCACCTAGCCATGCCGGGATACGGTGCCGACGCCCTTCGCCGGGTTGTGGCGACACCGCGACGAAACCAGCGGCATGTAACAGTGTGCTTACGGCGGGTACGCCTTCGATCCTGACGTACAGGTCGAGGTCACTGAACAGCCGGTATTTCAGGTTTCCATAGGCCCATCCGGCCAGCACCGGCCCTTTGAACGATACCACCCGCAAGCGATGCTGGTCGAGCAGGTCGAGCAGGTCCAGCCATTCCTGGGTCAGGAACAAGGTGTTCTGGAAGCGGCCGTGAAAGGCAGTCTTGAAAGAGGTTCGGATGTGCGGGGGGATGTCATCTCCGTCCTGCACGGCCATCTGGTGATACAACAGGGGCAACACGCCCTGCTGATCCGCCCGTGCCAGCAGACGTTCCCAGCAGGGTTCCTCCGCCAGAGGAACAGACGGCGGCGGACAGCGCCAGTGGGCACGCACATATCCGACCAGGCGGATCATCTCCGGGTCGGCATGGTCACGCCAGGTCGTTCGGGACATGGGTTCAGCAGAGGTTACACCAGAAACCAGGTCGGCAGGAGGTTTGGGCAGCACATTGTCCATCCTCGCCCGATAGGGTGTACCACCAAAAAATCGTAGTTTGCGCCTGTTCCTGTCATTACAGACCAATATACCCCTGATCCATGCGGTATCTGGTTGCCCATTGCTGGATTTTACTGGTCCTTGCAACCCCGCCCCTGTTGGCCCAACCCCTGCCCACCATCGAAACCAAAACGGCGGGGTTCGAACGGCGGGACGGATTTTTTCCGCTCTACTGGGAGGAGGCCGCCGGGCAGGTGTGGCTGGAAATCCCACGTTGGCAGGAGGACTTCCTCTACGCCGTCTCGCTCCCGGCAGGACTGGGGTCCAACGACGTGGGGCTGGACCGGGGGCAGCTCGGCAACCAGCAGGTGGTGTATTTCGAACGCATCGGGCCAAAGGTATTACTGCGGGCACGCAACCTCGGCTTCCAGGCAACGTCGGACAACCCTGCGGAACGGAAAGCGGTGGAGGATGCGTTCGCCCAGGGAGTCGTCTGGGGGTTCACCGCGGCGGCACAGACGGACGAGCGGGTGCTGGTGAACGCCACCGACTTCCTCGTCCGCGACGCCCACGGGATCATCCGCACGCTCCAGGCCACCGGGCAGGGCAGCTTCCGCCTGGAGGCCAGCCGCAGTGCGCCCTATCTGGAGCGGACCAAGGCGTTCCCGCGCAACACGGAGATGGAGGCCACCCTCACCTTCACCACCGACAACCCCGGTGGCTTCGTGCGCGACGTGGCCGCCGACCCCTATGCCGTGACGTTACGCCAGCGCCAGTCGTTCATAGCCCTGCCGCCCCCCAGCTTCCGGCCCCGCATCCTCGACCCCAGCGCCGGGTACTTCGGCCTGCGGTATGTGGACTATGCCACCCCGATCGGCGAAGAGGGGTTGGTGTGCACGCGCGCCAGCGTGACCGAC
>CAZLRO010000291.1:0-4141 GCA_964561865.1 uncultured Rhodothermaceae bacterium
TGGTGGTGCCCGACCGCCGCGATGTGCTTCAGATGGTCCACAGCCTTGGCTACACCCTCACGCAGGGGATGGCGCAGCGACTGCGCACGGGGCGGCAACAGGTACAGGCCCTCACCCGCTCCTGGGCCTTCAACCGCCCGCTGGACCGGCTGCGGCAAGCTGCCCAGCGCTGCGACGACCTCACCGAACGCCTTCGCCAGGCGCTGCCACGCCTGCTGGAACGGCGTCGCCTGCATGTGGAGACACTCCAGCAGCAATTGCTGCTGCTCGATCCGGGCCGCCCGCTCCGGCAAGGCTTCGTCCGGGTCGTCCGTGCGGGGCAAACGGTGACCGGTGCGGCCCTCCTGCACCCTGGCGACAGTGTGACGCTCCACTTTCACGACGGCACCCACCGTGCCCGGATCGCGCCGCCGGAAGCATGACGGAATAGCGGCACGGTGCCGGATTGCCGCTGGAGACGAACGGATGATCTATCCCGGTCTGTGGCGGCAACGCGGTCCTGGCCGATTGAATTTTTACAGTGGCTCCGGTATATTCTTTGCACTTCATCCTGGAAGACGTGGGGCTGCGTGTTCACCCCTTGCCGGGGAGACCCGAAACGCTTTGGGGGTTGAACCGTACAAGCCTCCCGTTTTACCCGTTATCTGTCTCACCTGAACCTGCTTCGTCCCGGCCTGCTACGTGACGAAGGCTGTACGCATGGTCCCATCCCCTGCTGAACTGACCCTCGAACTGACGCCCGAATCGCGGCTCGACGTCATCAATGTTTCGGACCGCATTGCGGCCGTCTCTGGGGACCTGCTGACACCCTATTCCAAAGCCGCTTACGTCTCATACCACACTACCGCCGGGTATTACGAGCAACGCCTGTGCGCCCGTTTGGGCCATGATGCCGAAGCCGTAGAGGCGTTCGTCACCTCGTTCCAGAAGCTCTTCCCCCAGGATGCTGCCTACCGGCACGACCAGATGGACCTGCGTGAGGAGCTGACCGAGGAACAGAAAGCGTGCGAACCCCGGAATGCCGACAGCCACCTCACCTACATCGGCTCCGGGCTGGAGAACCTCGTCACCTACGACAACGACCCGAAGACTCCGGTCTTTTTCATCGAGTTGGACGGTATTAATGGCAGCGACCGGCGGCGGCGGCGCACGACGGTTATCGGCTACCACCGGGAAGTGGTGACCCACCAGATGCAACTGGTGATCCCGGTCTCCGACCACACCATCGACTCGGTGAACCTGCGCGACCCACGCCTGGGGCTGTTCGACGAACTCCAGCACCACCTCGCGGCGTTCGGCATCACCAAGGGTCGGATCGAGATGCGCCTTGCCCCCACCGAGGGCAACACGGGGCTGACAGTGAACGAGTACGAGACGCTGCTGATGCAGTACGACCTGGCCGACGTGCTGCGCAACCCCCTGCGCCACGTCGCGGAGAAGAGCTTCAACATGCTGCGCGACCCCCGTTCGGTGCCCGGCAAGGCGAAGAACTACGCCAAGTACGACCTCGTCCAGCTCGCCAACGAGTTCATCGATGCGCTGGGGCTGAGCGAGTCGCTGGTCGAGCGCGTCATCAACAAGTTCATCGGCGGCACGGCCTCGCGGTTCCTGCGGATGAAGCGCGGCGTGCGGCTGCTGGTCTCCGACCGGGAGGCCGAAGGCCAGGGGCAGATCGTCCAGGGCACATACCAGAGTCCGATCCTGGTGCAGTGGCGCAAGTCCCAGTCCCAGACCCGCCTGCTCGACGTCACCTTCATCCGGTTCGAGTAGGCGCGTCCTCAGGCCTCAGCAGGCTTGAGCAGCGCGCCCAGGAGCATCAGCACGGCGGTGACCAGCAGCACGCCTGTGCTGAAAGCATCGGCCAGGATCATCGCGGCCAGCCCGGCATTGACGAACATCAGCAGCGTACACAGCAGCAGCACCGAGCGGTCCACCTTCGCCGGACGCCACCCCGCCAGCAACATCAGCAGTGCCATCACGACGGCCTGCGCCGAGAAGCCGTACCACAGCGCCTGGAACTGCTGCTGGTATTCCACTTTCAACGCGCTGTTCTGCACCGCCATCTGCGTGAAAAAGTAGTTGCTCTGGTGCAGCACCGCCACCGTGACCAGCAGGGCCGCCCCGGCATAGAGCACCCATGCCGCCATCCGGTGACGCAGGCCGGGCCGTGGGGGGACCGCCGCCGCAGGTTCGATCGAAGCCAGAGGAGACGTTGGAGCAGGTGTCATGCTGGTGTGGGGTAGGAGGGATGCCGGGTACCAAAGCTACGGCCTGAGGGTCATGGCTTCAAGTCTTTTCTGGCACGATGAAGGCCATACCGATGGAAGCCGGGGCGGTGGGCTGGAAGCCGAAGGAGGCGTAGAGGTGCTTGGCCGGGCCGTCGGCGATGAGGCAGACGTATGCAGACGGCGGCGCTTCGCGGTGGAGGTAGTCCATGAGGGTCTGCATGATCTGCCGGCCAAGACCCTGGCGCTGGTGTTCGGGCAGCACAGCCACATCCACGATCTGATAGACGCACCCGCCGTCGCCCACCACACGGCCCATGCCCACCACCTGCCCTTCGTGGAGCACCGAGACGCCAAAGAGGGTGTTTTTCAACCCCCGCTCGGCGGCCTCCTGCGCGCGCGGCTCCATGCCCGCGGCCTCACGCAATCGCCGGAAGTCCACCACCGACGGGCAGGTGGCGACGAGGGTGTAGCCTTCCATTGGACCCTCAGATGAGCGAGCGCGACTGCACGCCGTCCACGTTTACACAGGCCCCGCTCACCCAGCCGGCGCGCGCGGAGACGAGGAACGTCACCACATCGGCCACTTCGGCGACGGTGCCAAAGCGTCCGAACGGGAGGTTCTGGCGGATGAACACGGCCATACCGTCCGGGTCTTCGAGGCAGCGTTTGTCCCAGCTGCTGCCGGGGAAGCGGATGGACCCCGGCGCGACGGTGTTGACGCGGATGCCGAACGGGGCCAGCTCCAGCGCCATGATCTTGGCCGCACTGATGAGGGCGCTCTTGGTGCTGTTGTAGAGGACAAGACCCGGCCCCCCTGCCTCACGCCCGAAGATAGAGGTGATGAACAGAATCGCCCCCTGCCCGGCGGCTTTCATGGCGGGGATCACCGCCCGGCTGGTGCGGACGTGTGCGTGCAGGTTGATGGCCAGCAGTTCATCCCAGTCCGCGTCGGTAGTCTCGTCGAAGGGCTTGCGGCGGTTGCCCCCGGCGTTGCCCACAAACACGTCGATGTGCCCGAACCGGTGCAGGGCGGCCTCGGCCAGCCGCGTACCCGCCTCCGGCGCGGTCACGTCCAGCGGCAGGGCCAGCACGTCCGCCCCCGTGGCACGGAGTTCGTCGGCGGCCTGCGTCAGCGGCTCCGCCTGCCGGGCACACAGCACCAGCGCACAGCCCTCCGCCGCCAGGCCTTGCGCCACGGCCCGGCCAATGCCCCGGCTTGCACCGGTGATGATCGCTACCTTGCCGTCCAGTCCCAGGTTCATGAATGCTACAACGTATGGGTGTCGAGCAGTATCTTCACGGCCCATAGGGATCAAAATCCGCCAGAAGATCATCGAAGTCATCGCCCATGACGAGCTGCCCACGAGCACTTCCAAAGATGGGGCGAAGCACAGGAGCAGGCACGGGCATCAACCGGAAGGCGGCCCCGTACCCCTGGGTGGTGATCACCTCTTCTCCACGAACAGCCTCTTCCACCAACAGGGGCAGTTCGCGCTGGGCTTGCTGGAGGTCAACCTTGCGCATGGTCTTGCACGGTACAAGATAGGTGTCTTACGCCGAGGTCATCACCGCGTTCTTGCGTTCCCCTTGCCAAGTTAGCACACCCGCGCCTTATTTTCCTGCCACACCATCCCTTTTTCTCCATGCCCGAATCCGCCCCGTCCCTCCCCGACGACCTCCCGTTCGAGGCGGCCCTGCGCCGGCTGGAAGCGCTCGTGGCGCTGCTGGAGAATGAGGCGCCAGACCTCGAAACGGCGCTACAAGCCTACGAAGAGGGCGTCCTGCTGGCCCGCCACTGCCTCGAACGCCTCCAGACCGCTGAACTGCGCGTGCAGGAACTGGCGCTGGAATGAGCCAATGGGCGTGCGGGCGTTGATAGGAGAGGCATCCCCGTTTTTCCCGACACCAGGTAC
>CAZLRO010000292.1:0-4114 GCA_964561865.1 uncultured Rhodothermaceae bacterium
GTCCTGGAGCCAGTACACGAACCGGATGCCCTGTTGCCGACACCAGGCCAGGAGGGGGCGTTGGGCATCGAGCGGGGTGTTGCCGGAGAGCACTACCTGCGGACGAAATGACCGGGCAGCCTCCGTCACAAGGCGGCCATAGGCCCGCTCCTGTTGCCAGCGGCGGACATAGCTGTACTTGTCCAGCGGCTGCGGCAGGCGGATCGGGTGCAGGTCGAGCGTCGGCGGGTCGTCCGGCAGGCGGTGCAGCGTGCCCTGTGCCGTGTTGGGCAGCGACGCGCACCAGGCATGCCGTACCGTATGCCCCCGTGCCGCCAACGCCCGGCTGAGCTGCACCTGGAACGGATGCCCCGCGTAGTCGTGGACGAAGAGGCGCATGGGTCAGGCGGTCCGGGCGAAGAGGGCGTCCATCTGAATGATCTCTCCGGTAGCATCCGGGAGTACGTCGAGGGGGCGGAGAAACGCAAACCCCTGGGGCCGCAGGAAGTCGTACAGCTCTCCAAAGAGGGCTTCTCCTTCGTAGAGGGGGCGAAAGGCCGTTTCGAGCAGGAGGAAGTCAACCCGTTGCAGGGTGTTAGGCGCGCCTTCGAGGGCCTGCCGCTCATACCCCTGGAGGTCCAGCTTCAGCAGCACGGGCGGCACGAGGTCGATACCGGCCAGGAGGGTGTCGAGGCGGGCGACTGGGACGGTGACCTGCAAGTTTGGCCGGGCATTGGGGAAGCGTTCCAGGTGATTGGTATGCAAGGGCAGGGCAGAGGATGCGGGCGAGTAGGCGTTGAGGGTGAAGGCAAGGATGCCGTCGGTGGCGCCGAGGGCTGTTTCGAAGAGCCGCACCTGGGGGCACCCGGCCAGGTGCTGTCGAAAGCGCTGCGCAACCTCCGGCAATGGCTCAAAGGCGAGGATGGAAGCCGCCGGATACTCCTCCGTGGCGGAGCGGGCGAACTGACCGACATTGGCCCCGCCATCGAGGATGGTGCCGAGGTGTGGAACCTGCTGCCGGAGACGGCGCAGCAGGTGGAACGCCGTGATGGAGAACGGCTTGCGGTGCAACAGGGCATGCAAGCCTCCGGGCTGTATTGCCACCGCCAACAGTTGCCCCAGTTGGTGTAGGTACTTCATGATCCCAGGATATAGTCCACCGCAGCCCAGAGGTCGGGAACGACTTGCGAGGCCCGTGTTTCCGCTTTCTCCAGGCTTCCATATCCGGTCTCGACCAGGATCGTCTGCATTCCGAGCAGGTGTCCGGGTTCGAGGTCGGCGTTCCGGTCGCCGACAACATAGGATTGTGCGGCATCGATGTGCCACTCGGTCAGGGCCTGCAAGTACATGCCCGGTTGGGGTTTTCGAAAAGGGCTATCTTGCCGGTAGGCGGGGATACGGGCCTCCGGATGATACGGGCAATAATAGAAGGCATCGATGTGCGCATGGTAGGGCCGCAACTGTTCCTGCATGAAAGCGTGCAGGGCCTGTACATCCTCCTCGGTATAAAGCCCGTGGGCGACCCCGGCCTGGTTGGTCACGACCAGCACGCGCCACCCCGCCGCATTCAGGCGCGCAACTGCCTCGCAGGCCCGGTGCGTCCAGACCAGGTCTTCGCCCCGGTGCAGATACCGGACCTCCTCGTTGAGCGTCCCATCCCGGTCCAGCAGGACGGCTCTATGTCGGGCGTTGATGGGCATCATCCCCGAAGAGGATACGTTCGACAGCCCCGCAGATCAGGTGGGCACAGACCTCATGGGCCTCCTGGATACGGGCGACATCTCCGGAGGGGATCCGGATCAGGTAGTCGCACCAGGTCGCCATGGCACCTCCTGTCTGCCCCGTGAAGCCGACGGTCACCAGCCCACGTTCCCGGGCCACGCTGAGGGCCTTCAGCACGTTGGCAGAATGACCGCTGGTGGAAATCCCGACCGCCATGTCGCCTGCATGACCGAGGGCCAAGAGGGGGAGTGAAAAGGTGTTCTCGTACCCGAAGTCGTTGGCGATGGCTGTGATCTGGGAAGTGTTGGTTGCGAGCGACAAGGCGGGCAGAGGCGGACGATCCAGGTAGAACCGGCCCGTCAGTTCGGCAGCCCAGTGCTGTGCATCCGCCGCGCTTCCGCCGTTGCCGAAGAAGAAGACGCGGCCATTGCTCCGGAAGACCGCCGCCATTCGCTGTGCGATCTCCGCCAGCAGGTCCAGGTGTCCGTGCAGGAATTGCTGGATGCGCCGGACCTCCTCCAACTGGGGTTCGAGCCAGGCGCTGAGGTCAGGGGTGTTCATTGGATCCATGCCTGCATGCCTGTTTCTGAGAACCCGAAATGGACGACTTGCGCACCGCATCTGGTCAGGGCATCCATCACATGGTGCCGCCGGTCGAACCCGGTGAAGAAAAACATGAAGCCGCCCCCGCCGGCTCCGGAGATCTTGCCACCCAGGGCACCCGCTGCCCGGGCCTCATCGTACAACCGGTCGATATGGGCATTGGAAATCTTGTCGGACAGCTTCTTCTTGAGGTCCCAGGCCATGTGCAGGGTGTGCCCCATCTGCTGGATGTCGCCTTTGAGCAGTGCTTGCTTCATCGCGAAGGCCAGGTCCCGGGTCTGGTCCATGGCCTCGACCGAGGTCGCTTTTCCCTGGCTGAAATTCCGAATCTGATCCTCGATAATGGCCGACGAGAGGCGGGTCTGGCCGGTATAGGCCAGCACCATGGCGTATTCCAGTTCACACAGCCACTCGGACGGGATGCGCAGCGGGTTGACCAGGGCATTCTCGGCACGAAACTCCATGAAATTGAACCCGCCGAAGCTGGCAGCATACTGATCCTGCCGTCCTCCCTGGATGCCCAGGTCCTCCCGTTCAATCTCGTACGCCAGCCGGGCCACCTCATACCGGGTCAGGCCCAGCCGCAACCATCGGTCAAACGCGCCGATGAGGGCTACCATCATGGTGGACGAGGCCCCGAGGCCAGAGCCGGGAGGACAGTCGGTATGCGTAAAGAGGTCGAACCCGGTCTTCAGGTCGGCGATCCCAAGACGGTTGATGACGCCTTTGGCCAGATCCATCTGGTAGTTGAAGGGAGGTATCTCGTCGTTGACGTGGTAGGATACCTCGTCCCCGTAATCCAGCGACCGCAGGGTGATGAGGCCGGTGTCGCGTGGGACGATGGTCACATACGCATAGCGGTTGATGGTCGCATTGAGGACGACGCCGCCGCGTTCCTCGCAGTACGGGGACACATCCGTGCCGCCTCCTCCAAAACTGATGCGCAACGGTGCCCGGGACCGGATGATGCGATTAGCCATGAACCTTCAGGAAATCGGGGAGCAGGGTCGCAGCACGTTCGTAATCTTCCGGGGTTCCGATATCCAGGAAAAAGGCTTCGTCAAACACGCATCCGTACAGCCCTTGCCCGATGGACTGCGGGAAGACCTCTCGTTCCACTGAGATGGCCCGGGACCGGGGTAAACCAGCCAGGATTACCGGATCGAGCAGGTACAAGCCGGTGTTGATCATGCCAGTTCCGGTCGCTCCAGGCTTTTTTTCCTCAAACGACAGGATCGCCTGGGTTGCAGGATCGACCCGGACGCAGCCATAGCGATCGGCGGGGGTGACCTGGGTGAGGGCGATGACGGCCAGAGCGTCGGGCTTGGCCGCGTGCATTCGTTCCAGGGCCAGCAACGATCCGGAGAAGAAGGTATCCCCGTTGACAGCCAGGAAGGGATCGGAAAGCCCCAGGCGGTCCACCACCAGGGCGAGGGCGCCCCCCGTGCCCAGCGGCTGTTCTTCCCGAACGTACCGCACGTGGAGATCCCACGCCGCACCATCCCGGGCATAGGCCTCCACCTCCTCGCCCAGATACCCTGTGCTGAGGATCACGTCTGTATACCCCTGGCGGCGGATATGGTGGAGCAGATAGTGCAAGAAAGGCGTACCGCAAACGGGAGCGAGCACTTTGGGTGTTCGGCCGATGACCGCACCCAGGCGCGTGCCCAGTCCACCGGCCAGGATAACAATCGGGCGCATAGCGAGGCATTCAGCGGGTATGGGTCATGGCCTGAAACAGGGTCCGGGCGGAGGCCTCCCAGCTATGCTGTCCGGCAACCTGTATCAGGCGCTGCCGCGTGGCGAGGTC
>CAZLRO010000293.1:0-4105 GCA_964561865.1 uncultured Rhodothermaceae bacterium
GGAACTGCGGCCACCGTGGCCGTCGCAATCTGGAACGGGGCCGACGCCGTGCGCAGGGTGCAGGATGCGCCGTTCGACCTGGTGCTGCTGGATGAGCAGATGCCCGGCATGGGAGGGCTGGCGACGCTCGGCGAGATCAAGCGCCTCAGCCCCGCCGTCCCGGTCGTGATGGTGACCAAGAGCGAGGAGGAGCGTCTCATGGAGGAGGCCCTCGGCGGGCAGATCAGCGACTACCTGACCAAGCCCGTCAACCCCAGCCAGGTGCTGCTCACGTGCAAGCGGCTGCTCGACAGCCCACGGCTGCAAAGCGAGAAGGCCTCGCAGGACTACCTGCAAACCTTCGGGGAGATCACCCGGGCGCTGATGGACCCGCTCTCGCACGCCGAATGGGTAGGCCTCTACCTGCAACTCGTCCGCCACGACCTCGACCTGGGCGGCGACGAGGGGGTCCGGCAAGTGCTCGAAGACCAGTTCCGGGAAGCCAACCGGGCGTTCGGGCGGTACATCGAAACCCACTATGCGGACTGGATCGCGGCCACCACCCGCCCCCCCGATGCCCACCGCCCGGTCCTCTCGCACGAGGTCATCCCCCAGTACGTCTTCCCCCACCTCAACGACGGACGGCCCATCGTCTTCTTCCTGATCGACTGCATGCGGTACGACCAGTGGCTGATGTTCGAGCCGATGCTGGCCTCGCTCTACACCTTCGACAAGGCCTTCTACTATTCCATCCTCCCGACAGCCACCCCCTATTCGCGCAACGCCATCTTCAGCGGGCTGCTGCCCCGCGACCTGGCCGAACGCTTCCCCCGGCTCTGGAGCGAGCAGGACGAGAACGAGCAAAGCCTCAACCGGCACGAGGAGCCTTTCCTGCAGGACCTGCTCCAGCGCAAGCACCGCAAGGTCCGCCTCCGGTACGAAAAGCTCATCGGCACCCAGGACGGACGCGCCTTCGCCCAGCAGGTGGCCGGGTTGATGCAATACGACCTCAGCGCCGTCGTGGTCAACTTCGTGGACATCCTGGCCCACAGCCGTTCAGACTCCGACGTGCTCAAGGAGATCGCCCCGGACGAACGGGCCTACCGCGCCCTCACCCGCACCTGGTTCGAGCATTCCTGGCTCTACCAGGCTTTCCAGGAACTCGCCTCCCAGTCCGTGACCATCGTCGTCACCACCGACCACGGGGCCATCCGCAGCCTGCACGCCACCAAGGTCATCGGAGACCGCGACACCTCCACGGCGCTGCGCTACAAGTTCGGGCGCAACCTCAAGTGCGACGACCGCCATGCCATCTACGTCAAGGACCCGGTCTCATTCGGCCTGCCCCGCACCAGCCTCAACAGCAACTACATCCTGGCCAAGGAAGACTATTACTTCGTCTATCCCACCAACTACCACCATTACCTGAACCTCTACCGGGACACGATGCAGCACGGTGGGGCCTCGCTGGAGGAGATGATCCTGCCGGTGGTCACCCTGCACCCCAAACGGTAATACCGGCATGGAGCACCTGGACCAACCCGTGACCACCCACATGCGCACCGGGGTGCCCCTCCTCTACCAGCACCAGACGGTCCAGGAAGCCATTGCCGAAATCCGCCGCCAGGCTACCACCGACCAGATTCTGTATTTCTACGTCGTCGATGCCGAGGACCGGCTCGTGGGGGTGCTGCCTACCCGCCGGCTGCTGCTCAGCGCCGCCGACCAGCCGCTGGAAGCCGTCATGCTCACGCGCGTGGTGGCCCTGCCAGAGACCGCCACCGTCTACGATGCCTGCGAGTTCTTCATCCTCTACAAGCTGCTGGCCTTCCCGGTAGTCGATGCCAACCACCGGGTGCTCGGCGTGGTGGACGTGAACCTGTTCACCGAAGAGATGGTGAACCTCTCGGAACAGGACCAGTGGGACCACCTGTTCGAGACGCTGGGCTACCGCTACGAGCAGATCCGGAAAGCCGGGCCACTGCGGGCCTTCCGCTACCGGTTTCCATGGCTGCTGACGACGGTGGTGAGCGGGACGCTCTGCGCCCTGCTGGCCGGGGCCTTCGAAACCACCCTGGCCGAGAGCCTCGTCCTCACGTTCTTTCTGGCAATGGTGCTAGGGCTGGGCGAAAGCGTGAGCATCCAGTCGATGACGGTCACCATCCAGGCCCTGCACGTGACCAAGCCCACCCTGCGCTGGTATGCAAACGCCCTCCGCAAGGAGATGGCGGCGGCGCTGCTGCTGGGCCTGGGCTGCTGTGCCCTGGTCGGGGGCATCGTATGGCTCTGGAAACAGGACGCCGGGGCCGCCCTCGTGATTGGCGGGAGTATCTTCATGGCCCTGGTCGTCGCCTGTGGCGTGGGCCTGAGCGTCCCATCGCTGCTCCATGCCCTGCGCCTGGACCCGAAGATCGCTGCCGGCCCCCTCACCCTGGCCCTGACGGACCTGTCCACCCTGTTGCTGTACTTCAGCCTTGCCCGCGCCCTGCTGTGACGCTTCCCCTGCTTCCCGCCGAGACCAACACGCCCGAAGAGACCGAGGCGCTGGGGCAACACCTGGCACCCCTGCTCAGGCCGGGCATGGTAGTGGCCCTCTACGGCGACCTGGGGGCGGGCAAGACCCACCTCGTCAAAGGCATCGCCGCCGGGTTGGGCGTCGCCCCGGAGGTCGTCACCAGCCCCACCTTCACGCTGGTACAGGTGTACGAAGGTCGAGACTTTCCCCTCTACCACCTCGACGCCTACCGCATCACCCGCCTCGATGAGTTCCATGAACTGGGGTATGAGGACTATTTCTTCGGAGAGGGCCTCTGCGTGGTGGAGTGGCCGGAACGGGTAGAAGCCCTGCTGCCTACCACCACCCTCCGCCTGCACCTGGCCCACGGCGGCTACAACCGGCGACGCATCGAGCAGCAGGCGTGAGCCAAAAGTCGCCCTCGGCTCACTGGCAACCGTCGAAACGGCTGAAGTTCAGAAATTATCGTCAAATTGACGATAATACATCCCTGATGCCTGGGGAAACCGCGCGGCGACGGCCCTGCCCTCCAACGCCCTCCTTTCACCTTCTTCCCGTATACGCCTGTGACCTACCCGGAGGCCCTCGCCTGCCTGATGGCCCTGCCCCGGTTCACCGACCAGGGTGCGGCGGCCTATCGGCCCGGACTGGCCCGAATGGAGGCCCTGATGGCCGGGATGGGGCAGCCCCACCGGGCGTATCCCAGCGTCCATATCGCCGGCACGAACGGCAAGGGATCGACGGCCTCGCTGCTGGCAGCCATCAGCCAGGCTACCGGGCGGCGCACGGGGCTGCATACCTCCCCGCACCTCTTCCGGCTGAACGAGCGGATGCGCCTCGACGGGGTGCCAGTGCCGGATGCCTGGCTCGCCGACGCCGTGGCCCGCTTCCGCCCGTTGTTCGACACGGTGCAGCCCAGCTTCTTCGAGGCCACCACCGCCCTCAGCTTCCTGTACTTCGCCGAAGCCGGGGTGGACCTGGCCGTCGTCGAAGTGGGGCTGGGGGGGCGGCTCGATGCCACCAACCTCCTGTTGCCCCGCCTCACCCTCATCACCTCCATCGGCCTCGACCATACCGACCTGCTCGGGGAGACCCTGGCGGACATCGCCCGCGAAAAGGCCGGAATCATCAAGCCGGGCACCCCGGTGCTGACCGCCGTCACGGCCCCGGAAGCCCTGGCCGTTCTCTGCGAAACCGCACAGTGCTACCAGGCCCCCTGGCACCGGGTCCAGGACGAGGTCGCTGTGACCGCCTTCGAGGAGCATCTGG
This sequence comes from uncultured Rhodothermaceae bacterium, assembly GCA_964561865.1. Taxonomy (GTDB): domain Bacteria; phylum Bacteroidota; class Rhodothermia; order Rhodothermales; family CAZLRO01; genus CAZLRO01. The sequence continues at coordinate 3,764 of CAZLRO010000293.1, forward strand.
ACGCGATCCGGTTCGACGCCACCACGCCCCAGCGTTCCTACCCGGCCCTCGAGGTCGGACTGCCGGGTCATCACCAGCAAGCCAATGCACTGCTGGCGGTGCGGGCTGCCGAGGTGCTGTTCGAGGAGGTCCGGCACGACCCTACCGCCCTCTACGAGGGTCTACGGACCGTCCGGGCACGGAGCGGGTTGCACGGTCGCCTGGAGGTGTTGCAGCCGCAGCCGCTCGTCGTGGCCGATGTGGCGCACAACCCGGAGGGGCTGGCAACGGCGCTGGCGTTCGTGAACCGGCACCGCCCCACCCCGGCGGGCGTGTTGCAGGTGCTCCTTGGCGTCATGCAGG
>CAZLRO010000294.1:0-4075 GCA_964561865.1 uncultured Rhodothermaceae bacterium
GCGGTCGGCCACCACGGGCACTGCGCCTTCGGCGGCGAGGGTGCGCACGAGCGCCGCGCCGATGCCTTTGGCACCGCCGGAAACGAGCACCACCTTGCCGTGCAGGTACAGGTCCATCGGGGCTATGCGGTGAGGCGGTAAAAGCGGCGGGCATTCTCGCCCCACATCCCGGCCTGTTCGGCAGGCGAGTACCCTTGCAGGTAGTTTGCCACGAGGCTCCAGACCTGGTCGTAGCGGCCCGCCAGCAGGCACACGGGCCAGTCCGAGCCGTACATCAGCCGGGCAGGGCCGAAGGCGTCGAACACGACGTCGAGGTAGGGACGGAAGTCGTCGGGCGTCCAGCGCTGCCAGTCGGCTTCGGTGATGAGGCCGGAGACCTTGCAGTACCCCTGCGGGGCCTGCGACACCACCTGCATCTGCGTGGCCCAGGGTTCGACCTGCCCGGTGCGAATGTACGGCTTGGCGAGGTGATCCACCACAAACCGCAGGTTCGGGAGGGCTTCGACCAGCTTCAGCGCGGCGGGCAACTGACGCGGGTAGAGCAACAGGTCGTAGGGATAGCCGCGTTCGGCCAAGTGCCGCAGGCCCCGCTGAAAGGCCGGGCGCAGCAGGAAATCGTCCGGCTCGGCCTGGACGAGGTGCCGGAAGCCGCACAGTCGCGGATGCCCGACGAAGGCATCCAGGCGGGCCGGGAGGTCGTCGGCTTGCAGGTCGATCCAGCCCACGACGCCCCGGATGAAGGGGTATGCCTCGGCCAGGTCCAGCAGAAAGCGCGTCTCGGCCTCGGACGGGTCCGCCTGCACAGCAATACTGCCGTCGATGCCCGCCGTGGCAAGGAGGGGTGCCAGGTCTTCGGGCAGGTAGTCCCGGCGGAGGACAGCCATCTCGTCGGTGATCCACGTATCGCGCACGGGATCGTAGTGCCAGAAATGCTGATGGGCGTCGAGGGTCATAGCCTTCCGGAAGCAAGGGTGGACGCAAGTTAGCAGCGATAGATAGGTAAGCAAAATCCGTAGGGAATGTCAGCCCGTCTCCCGTATCTTTGCTGTCCCTCCCGAGACGTCCATGCTACGTTTAGTACAACCTGACCACCTTTTCGCGTTGCTGCTGATGCTGGTGATGTCCGGCTTCGCGCACGCCCAATCGCCAGCTCCGTCGCCGGAACGGTGGGTGGAGGAGATCGACCAGATCACTGCGCAGGACGCCACGCGGCCGCCCCCGCCGAACGCGGTGCTGTTCGTGGGCAGTTCGTCCATCCGGCTCTGGACGACGCTCCAAGCGGACTTTCCCTCGGTGCCGGTGATCCAGCGGGGCTTCGGCGGCTCTGAAATCGCCGACGTGCTGCAGTATGCCGACCGGATCATCCTGCCCTATCGGCCCCGGCGAGTAGTGCTCTATGCAGGCGACAACGACCTCGCCAATGGCAAGACACCTGCCCAGGTGCTGGCGGACTTCCAGGCGCTCGTCGCCCGCATCCATGCGGCGCTGCCGGAGGCGCGCATCGCCTTCATCGCCATCAAGCCGAGTGTAGCCCGCTGGCACCTCATCGACGCCATCCGCGAGGCCAACACCCGCATCTACGCCTTCACCGACACGGATGCCCGGCTCGCCTACCTCGACATCTTCACCCCAATGCTGGGGGCCGACGGACGCCCGCGCCCGGAACTGCTGGCCGAGGACGGGCTGCACCTGAATGCGCAGGGCTATGCGCTCTGGACGACGGTGGTACAACCATTTCTGGAGTAGGCTCAGGCTGTGCGGGCACGCCGCGCCCGGTCCACGGCGACGGCCAGCACGATGATGGCCCCGATGATGATCTCCTGGATGTAGTTCGGCCAGCCCATCTGCTGGCAGCCGTTGCGCAGGAACGCCATGATGAGCGCCCCGATCATCGACCCCAGGACGCTGCCTTCGCCCCCGTTGAGGCTGGCCCCGCCGATCACCACAGCGGCGATCACGTCCAGCTCCGTTCCGATGGCGACGGTGGGGTCGCCCTGGCGGAGGCGGGACATCTGCATCACCCCGGCCAGCCCGAAGAACAGCCCGGCCAGCCCGTAGACTGTCACTTTGAGGCGGTCGACGGCGATGCCGCAGGCGCGGGCCGCCGCCTCGTTCGACCCCAGCGCGAAGATGCGCCGTCCGAGCACGGTGTTGCGCAGCAGCACGGCCACCAGCACCGCCAGTCCCACGCTCAGCCAGACGCCCGGTGCAAACACCAGCCAAGACGGCGAGGGGAACGTAACGGCCAGCTCGTTCACCCAGGTGTCCGGCACGTTCACCGTCTGCTCGTCGCCGAGCCACTTCGCCAGGCCGCGTGCCACGCCGAGCATTCCCAGCGTGGCGATGAACGGCACCACGCGCAGCCGCGTGATCGCCAGCCCGTTGGCAGCGCCGACGAGTCCCCCCACCACGATCCCGGCCCCCACGGCCAGCACGGGTGCCTGACCGGCCTGCAACAGGAGGGCCGTCATCACCCCCGTGAGGGCAATGACCGAGCCGACGGACAGGTCGATGCCGCCGCTGAGGATGATCATCGTCATGCCAAGGGCACCCAGCGCCACGATGACCGTCTGCGCCGCAACCACGCGCAAGTTGCGCACGCCCAGGTACTGTGCCGGGTCGTCGGCCAGCACGGTGAAGAGCAGCAACACCGCGAACAGCCCCAGAAAAGGGGCCAGCCGCTCGATCCAGGTACGGGCGTTCATGGTGGGTAGTTTGGTACTTGGGGCTTGGTACTTGGGCAAAGAGTAGTGGCATTCCCGCCGGTGTCATCACGAGGAAGCCATCAGGCGATCTTGATCGCCTGGCCAGAGCCTGCCCCGAGGAACGAGGGGTCTTGATCTCGTCCCTGCCACCGGGCAGGAGCGTCGTAGCAGCTCCAACATGAAATATAGTCAAATTGACTATATTACTAGATCCAGCGTCGAGATTGCTTCGTCATGGTCGATCTTATGAGATCGACCCTGCTCCTGGCAATGACACGGGGAGGGAGAGCAGTGGCATTCCCAATGCACAATCCACAATTGCTTCACCCGCCAATGGCGGCTTGCATGACGGCTTCGGGTGTCCAGGTGTCGAGGGGGCGGGCCTCCGAGAGCCGCCCGCGGCACATGACGGCGAGGCGGTCGCACACGCCGAAGAGTTCGGGCAGGTACGAACTGACCAGCACGACGGCCTTGCCCGCCTCGGCACAGCGGTGGATGACCTCGTAGACCTTCGCCTTGCTGCCGATGTCGATGCCGCGGGTGGGTTCGTCGAGCAGCAGCACGCGGGCATCCTGGTGGAGCAGCCGGGCAAGGGCCACCTTCTGCTGATTGCCACCGGAGAGGGTGCGGGCTGCCTGGGTTGCTGTGCGGGCGCGAATGCCGAGATCGTCGATCCAGCGCTGGGCCTGGGCGTGCTGGCGGGCGCGGAACAGCCATCCACGCCGGGCGCAGGTGTCCATCCGCGTGAGCGTGATGTTGTCCGCCAGGGATAGGGCCAGCGCCAGCCCTTCGCCCTTGCGGTCCTCGCTCAGGTAGCCGAGGCCCTGGGAGAGGCGTCGGGCCGGGGTACCACCGCGCACGGCCAGCGGTGTGCCCTGCAGGACGAGTGTGCCCGATGGGGCGGGATCGAGGCCGAAGAGCGCCCGCACCATCTCCGTCCGCCCCGCGCCCATCAGCCCGGCGATGCCGAGCACTTCGCCAGCACGCACCTCGAAGGTGGCCTGTTGCAATGCAGGCGGGGCCGCCAGGTCGCGCACGGCGAGCAGCACCTCCCCCAGGGCCTGCGGACGGCGTTCGGGAAACAGTTGCGCCATGGGCCGGCCTACCATCCGGGCGATGAGGTGGGCATCCATCACGTCGTCGATCCGGCCCGTATCCACGCTGCGACCGTCGCGCAGCACTGTGTAGCGCGTGGCAACTTCCCGCACCTCTTCGAGGAAATGGCTGATGTAGACAATGGCGATGCCGCTGGCGCAGAGCTGGCGGATGAGGGCGAACAAGTGGGCTACATCGTTGCGGGGAAGGCTGCTCGTGGGTTCATCCATCAGGATGATGCGGGCCTCGGCAGCGAGGGCACGGCAGATTTCCAC
>CAZLRO010000295.1:0-4051 GCA_964561865.1 uncultured Rhodothermaceae bacterium
AGCAGGCCAACACCGAGGCAGAGATCCTCAACCAGGGGCGGTACGGTGGGGTGGGCCTCTCCACCGCGTTGTATGAAGGCCGCCTCACGGTGGTGGAACCGGCAGAAGGCTCCAGCGCGTTCCGGCAGGGGGTGCGCATCGGCGATGTTATCACGGCCATTGCCGGGCAGCCAACGGCAACGATGACGCTGCGGGAGGCCGGACGCCTGCTCATGGGCGAGCCGGGCACGGCGGTCGAGATCATAGTGGAACGGGTGGGCGAGCCGGAACCACTCCGTTTCCTGCTTACTCGAACAGAGGCCCAGACCCGCAACGTCAGCTTCAGCGGCTTCGTGGGACGGGACACGACGGCGGGCATCGGGTATATCCGGCTGGACCGGTTCATGCCGGGGTCTGCTGCCGAAGTGCGGCGCGCCTTGCAGGGGTTGCAACAGGCCGGGACGCTCCGGGGCCTCATCCTGGACCTGCGCGACAACCCCGGCGGGCTGCTCGAAGACGCTGTCGAGATCGTGTCGCTCTTCGTCCCGGCCGGGACGCCTGTCGTGACGATGCGGGGGCGGCTGCCCCAGAGCGAGCAAGCGTTCCGCAGCCGACAGCCCCCGCTTAACCCCGACCTGCCGGTAGTGGTCGTGGTCAACGGGATGAGTGCCTCGGCCAGCGAGATCGTCTCCGGAGCGATGCAGGACCTGGACCGCGGGGTGATCCTGGGAACGACCACGTTCGGGAAGGGCCTCGTGCAGATCGTCCGCCCCCTGCCCTACAACACCGCGCTCAAGCTCACCACCGCCCGCTACTACATCCCCAGCGGACGCAGCATCCAGGCCGTCGACTACGGCATCCACGACGGCAGCACCACGACCATCCCCGACTCCCTCCGCCGGACGTTCCGGACGGCTCACGGGCGCATGGTCAAGGACGGGCGGGGCATTGAGCCGGATGTCATGCTGGCCTCGGACGAAAAAAGTGCACTCGAAGAGGCGCTGGACCGCCGGGCAGCGTTCTTCTTCTACGCGAACCACTACGCCACCACCCACCCCACCCTGGAGCCGGCTTTTGCCGTCACCGAGGCTGTCTTGCAGAACTTCCAGGCGTGGCTTCAGGCCCAGCATTTCGCGTATGCCACCCCCCCCGAGCACGCGATGGAGACGCTCCTCCAGCAGATGAAGGCGACGGGCTATGAGGCCCGCCGGGAAACCGAGGCCCTGCAACAGGCCCTGATGCGCCAGAAAGCGGCAGACTTCTCCCGCCACGCCGAACGTCTGAAAGCCCGCCTGCACACGGAAATCCTGGCCCGTTACCACACCGAGCAGGCCCGCCTCGAAGCCGCGCTGACCACCGACCCGTTGCTCGTGGAAGCCACCCGGCTGCTCCAAAACCCCTCGGTCTACCAGCGACTGTTACGCCCTTGAGGGAAGAGCGAGATTGCGGATCATGTCATTGCGAGGAGCATGGTCGATCAGGGTCCATCTCATGAGATCGACCCTGATGAGATCGACCGCGACGTGGCAATCTCTTGCGGATTTTTCCAAGCTCCCAGTATCAAGTAGCCAGTACCAGGCACCCATCAGCTAACCGCTACCTTCCTATGGACCCGCACGTGTTGTTGCTGATTGGTGCAGGGCTGGTGGCGGGGTACGTCGCCGGGCTGGTGGGCGTTGGGGGCGGGATCATTTTCACCCCGGTGCTGCTGTTCTATTTTCGGCACCTGGGCGTCGCACCGGAGGTGATCGCGCCGCTGACGGTGGGCACCAGCCTGTTCTGCACCCTCATCGCCGGGACGGCCAGCGCCTGGTTCCAGTACCGCCGCCGGTCGGTAGATACCGGGGTGGCCCTTATCACGGGCCTTGCCAGCGTGCTGGCGTTCTACCCGATGACCCGCTTCGTCACGACGCGCCCCGGTTACAACGAGCAGGCCCTGGCCCTCGTGTTCAGCGGGGTGCTGCTGGCCGTGGTGGCCCGGATGCTGCTGCGCAAGCCCCCACCGGTCGCACCCACGTCCCCTGTTGCCGTGCTCTCACCGGGCAGAAAGGTCGGGGTGAGTGGGCTGACCGGGGTGGTGGCCGGTACCTTGTCGGCGGCGGTGGGAGTAGGCGGCGGGGTGATCATGGTGCCTGCCTTTCACAACCAGTTGCACCTGCCGATGGCCCATGCCACAGGCACCTCCAGCGCCGCCATCGTGCTTATCTCGCTGGTGGGACTGGCGAGCTATGCGACGGCGGCAGACGGGGTGCCCCTCCCGGCCTCAGCGGTGGGGTATGTGGATGCGTTCCATGCCCTGCTGCTGGCCCTCCCTGCGGTTGTTACCGCCCGCTATGGCGTCCGGACCGCCCACCGGATTGACCAGAACAGGCTGCGGTGGAGCTTTGCCCTCGTCGCCGTGCTGGTCGTGATCCGGCTCGTGTGGTCGGCGCTGTGACGGCGCGGACAGACACGGCAGCCGTAGCCAATGGTTAGAGAGGAGGGCCTGGGACTTCGTACTGGGGGGAGATAACAACAAACTTCCCCCCGTGTCATCACGAGGAGGCCATCGGGCGATCTTGATTGCCGTGCCAGAGCCTGCCCCGAGGAACGAGGGGGCATGATCTCGCCCTTGCCACCGGGCAGCAGCGTCGGGATTGCGCTGTTCAAGCCACACGAATTATAGTCAAATTGACTATATTGCCAAGTCCAGCGTCGAGATTGCTTCGTCGCTGCGCTCCTCGCAATGACACAGAGGGAGGGCTGTGGCATAATCCGCAATCCGCAAGAGATTGCCCCCGCCTACGCGGGGATGATGGGGGATGACAGGGGGCAGGCTTGTGGTCGATCTCATCAGGGTCGATCTCATGAGATGGACCCTGATCGACCATGCTCCTCGCAATGACATGCTCCGCAATCCGAAATTCTCCTGGCATGTTTCCTGATGCCCATACCCGGCTGCTCACCCTGCTCGGCGATCCGGTCGGGCATTCCTGGTCTCCGCTGATCCACAACACTGCGTTGCGCCATGCGGGGCTAAACCTGCTCTATGCGGCAAGCCGGGTGCGTCCGGCAGACCTACCCGCAGCGGTGGCGGGCTTGCGGGCCTTGCGGTTTGCCGGGGCCAACGTGACGATCCCGCACAAGGAAGCCGTACTACCCCTGCTGGACACCTGGAGCCGCGAGGCCGCTGCCATCGGGGCCGTCAACACCATTGTCTGCCAGGCCGGCGGGGACGACGAGGTGCGGCTGCACGGCGACAACACCGATGTGGCAGGGTTCATAGCCCCCCTCCAGCCCATGGCCGACCGGCTCCGGGGCGCGGAGATGCTGGTGTGGGGGGCAGGTGGCGCAGCACGGGCGGTGGTCTATGCCCTGCTCACAGCGTTTCAGCCGGGCGGCCTCACCCTCTGTGCCCGCAACACCGGGCGGGCCGAACGCCTGCTGGAAGACCTGGGGACGTTCGACACACGGCAGGTCCTCCGCCTGGTGACGCCCGATGCGGCAGTTTCGGCGGTGTGCCACAGTACCTTGCTGGTCAATGCTACCCCACTGGGCATGCACCCACAGATAGAGGGCACGCCCTGGTCGGAGGCTGTGCATCTTGGCCCGCATCAGGTGGTGTACGACCTCGTCTACCAGCCGCGCACGACACGGCTCTTGCAGGCGGCTGCTCATCGGGGAGCTATGACCTGCGGCGGACTGGAGATGCTCCTCGGCCAGGCGGCTGCGGCCTTTGTGCAGTGGACCGGCCAGCCTATGCCCCTCGACCCTGTCCGGAAAGCCCTGGAGCGTCAGGCGTAGCACGGGAACATTGGGGCAGGCTGTTAGCCGTCGGCTGTTGGCTATTAGAGGCTTGGGGAGATTGCAGTACGTCCCCCCCCGGTGTCATCACAAGGAGACCGTATGCGATCGATCGCCTTGCCAGGGCCTGCCCCGAGGCACGAGGGGGCATGATTTCGCCCTTTCCACCGGGCAGCAACGTCGCAACAACCCCGGGCGTCGAGATTGCCACGTCGTGGTCGATCTCATCAGGGTCGATCTCATGAGATTGACCCTGATCGACCATGCTCCTCGCAATGACACGGAGGGA
>CAZLRO010000296.1:0-4039 GCA_964561865.1 uncultured Rhodothermaceae bacterium
CCATGCAGGAGGCCGTATTTAATACCAAAATGTGAATAAATGATGAAGCAGAGAGGGGTTCAGGGCTGGAAAGCGGGTTAAGTCCGGCCTGAAACAGCCGAAACCAGCGTCAGGGCTGGTCTGCCAAGGTCGGCGACATGTGCCTGTGTCTTCAACCCGGCGCTGGTATGGCACCTTTGCATCCACTTCCGCGGCCTGTACTGGCGGTCTCCTGGCCTTCTGTGCTGGTGGTGCTGGGCATCGCACTGCTTGGCTACCTAGCTACGTGCAACCCGCCCGTACATTCGGAAGCCGCCGACGAGCCGTTGCCTGCCCCACCCATCCCCTCGGTGAACGAGCGCGTGGTGGGATACCATCCTTACTGGAGCCAGGATGCCTGGCGGACCTATGACTTCTCGCTCCTGGACGAGCTGATCGTGTTCGACCTGAGTGTGGGGGTGGACGGGACCATCGAGGACGACCGGGGCTGGCCCTACCGATGGGTTGAGCTGATGGACCACGCCGAAGAGCAGGGCACCCGAATCGTCCCGGCAGTGACCATCCTGGAGGCGGAGCTGTTCGCCACACTCTTCAGCGACGCCCCGCGCACCCACCGGCTCCTCCAGACGCTGACAGACCTGGCCGCTTCGGGGTCGGTGGGAGGGCTGCACCTTGAGTTCGAGGTGTACGACACCATCCCGGCGGTTGCCCGTGCGCAGTTCACCGGGTTCGTGCAGGAACTGCGGGCGGCCCTGGACCGCAACGGACGCCAGCAGACCCTGTCGATGTTCATGGTGGCGTTCGACCTGGCCGATGCCTACGACGAGCCGGCCCTGGCGGCGCAGATGGACTACCTGGTGGTGCAGGGGTACGACCTGCACTGGATCACCGCGCCGAAGGCCGGGCCGGTAGCGCCGCTGACCGGCTGGAACGGCTACAACTGGGAAGCCATCGTCGCCCGGTTTGATGCTATGGGCATCCCGCGCGATAAGATGCTGATGTCGGTGCCGTACTATGGGTATGCCTGGCCCACCGTCAGCGATTCACTGGCTGCGGCCACACGGGGCAAGGGATTGATTACCCCCTACACGGCGATGCCTGCCATCGGCCCCTCGGCCCGCGAGGAAGCCCAGCGTTATGGCTTGCGACGAGACCCCGTCAGTGGCAGTCCCTACTATGCCTACCAGGACACGGCGGGCTGGTGGCAGGGCTGGTTTGAAGACACGGCCAGCCTGGCCGACAAATATGCCTTTGTCAAGGCCAGGGGACTTGGGGGCGTCGCCGTCTTTCCCCTCAGCTACGGGGATATCACCCTGGAAGCCACGCTCCGCAGTGCTTTCGGGGCAAGTGTGCAAGCCAGCCGGTAGGGAAGGGATTCGGGGCTGCGGCGTTACAGGGGTACCGGAAGCCGCCGGACTGGATGTTCACGCCGATCCCCGAATCCCATGAACGAGACGCTGTACGACGAGCTGCGCCGCTCGGTTGAATGCGAAGCCTGGTATGGGCCGTCGCTGATGGAGGCCCTGGCGGGAGTAGACCCTGCCCTGGCTGCCTGGCGACCCGCCCCGCAGGTGCATACCATCTGGGAACTCGTGCTTCATGCTATTGGCTGGATAGACGAGGTGCGGGCACGCCTGTCCGGGCAGTTCCACGCCGAGCCGGTGGGGGGCGACTGGCCGCAGCTACCGGACGTCCCTGACGGGGAGGCCTGGCGGGAAACCAACGAACGGCTCTGGTACACCTGGCAGGGGCTGGCAGAAGCCATCCGGGCGTTCCCTCCCGCACGCTGGACCGAACGCATGGGCGAGGAGCGCATCCCCGAACTCGGCACGGGCCTGACCTACGCGGCCACGGTCCATGGCCTGGCCCAGCACAACGCCTACCATGCCGGGCAGATCATGCTGCTGCGGCGAATGGCAGAGAAATAATGGCAGAGAAGTAGTGGAATGGGAGTATTGTACCCTTGCCGCTCTCGATGAAACGAACGAGAATGCTGCCGCCCGCTGGTCTACCTCTCCTGGTCCCTCCTGCGCATGGAGGGGGATTTGGGGTTGAGGACTTATCCAAGTACCAAGCACCCGTAGGGGCGAAGGTCCTCTTCCCCCTCCAAGCACCAAGTACCCGTAGGGGCGAAGGTCCTCTTCGCCCTCCAAGCGCCAAGCCCCAAGTACCAAACACCAGCCTGTAGCATGAAACTACTGTTGCTCCTCCTGGCCCTCAGTGACCTAGCCTGTCGGGCACCCCAGGCAGAGCCACACGACGTCCCGCCGGTGGCATCGCCGGTCCGAGCTACCGCCGTGCCCCGGCCGACCCCCCCCAAAGCCTTCAAGGTGTTCGGGTACCATGCGTGGTGGATGCGGGAGCAGTGGCAGCGGTATGACCTGGGGTTGCTGGACCGGCTGATGTTCTTCGAGCTGCGCGTCACGCCCGAAGGCGGGTTTGAGGACCGCTATGGCTGGCCCGACCAGTGGCAGGCCCTGCGCACACAGGCGCAGGCACAGGGCGTCTCGGTGGTGCCGACGGTGGCAGTGCTGGATGCCCGCTTGTTTGTCGCGCTGCTCACGTCCGAGGCGGCGGCCCGGCAGTTGCGCGAGAACACGATGGCGGTGGTCCGTGAGGCCGGGGCCGAGGGCGTCCACCTCAACTTCGAGGTGTTCGAGCCAGTCCCGGCGGCGGCACGGGAGGGGTTCACGCAGTTCGTCACGCGGCTGAAGGCCGACCTCGTCCGCTACCGCCCCCAGGCCCAGCTCACCCTGTTCATCCCGGCTTTCGACCATGGCGAGGCCTACGACGAGGTGGCCCTGGCCGCGGCGTGCGACTACCTTGTCGTACAGGGATATGACCTGCACTGGCTCACCGCGCCGGAGGCCGGGCCGGTGGCCCCGCTCACCGGCTGGAACGGAGCCAACTGGCAAGGCATCCTGGACCGCTACCTGGCCTTGGGCGTGCCCCGGAGCAAGATCATCATGACTGTGCCCTATTTCGGCTACGAGTGGCCTACGGCGTCCGAACAGCCCGGTGCCGCCACGCGGGGCCAGGGGCAGCCCCTCACCTTCGCCCCCGTCGATCCGGCCTATCTGCCGCTCATCCAGATTTCTGCCCAGCAGCGGACCCAGGCCCACGGGCTGCGGCGCGACCCGGTCAGTGGCAGTCCGTACTATGCCTACCGGGCGACGGACGGATGGTACCAGGGCTGGTTCGAGGATGCCCAGAGTCTGCGGGCGAAATACGACTTCATCCGCCGGGAACGGCTCGCGGGCATCGCCATCTTCCTCCTTGGCTACGACGGCGGACAGCTCGACCCAGTGCTGCGCCAGGCCCTCGTGCCCTGAGGCCCCGTGGTGGTTTGGTCGTACATTGTCCGGAACGATCCACCGGAGAAAACATGCGGTTCCCATTCTTCCGCAAAGCGGACCCCGAAACACCCTTGCCCCAGGTTGAACTGCGGACGGGGGTGGGTATCGCCATCGTCAACAACAAGGGGGGGGTGGGCAAGACCACGACGGCGGTGAGCCTGGCGGCGGCGCTGGCGACGGGGCACCGGGTGCTGCTGTTGGACCTGGACAGCCAGGGGACGGCCACCCTTGCCCTGGGCTATCCGGTGGACTACAGCTTCCACGCCCCCGACGAAGTGACGATGGGGCAGGTGCTCTGCGACGAGGCACCTGTCTACCGGGCCATCCGTCAGACCCCCATCGAGCGGCTCGACCTGATCCCCGGCGGCATGGAACTGTCCGAGTCCCTGCAACGGCTGGCCTACAAGCGCCTCCCGTTCCTGCGCCTGCAAGCAGCCCTCGAACACCTCCGCGACCGGTATGACTTCATCCTGATGGACTGCGCCCCATCGTTCTCCCTCATCTCGCGCAACGCCCTGCTGGCGGCAGACGGCTTCATCGTGCCCATCGTCCCGCAATTCCTGGCGATGGAAGGGTTCAACCACCTGCGGTCTGCCCTGGCCCAGTTGCAGCAGGAACACGACCACGTGGCTTCGCTCTGTGGCATCGTATTGACGATGGTGGACCACCGGGCGAAGATGACCGCCGAAACCATCCATCACCTG
>CAZLRO010000297.1:0-3980 GCA_964561865.1 uncultured Rhodothermaceae bacterium
AGGGGTGACCATCGACTCCGGTACCAGCCCGGCGGCTGGCTCCAGCGCGAAGTCCGGATGGCGCGCCAGAAACGCTACAACCCGCTGTTCATTCTCTTCCGGCTCGATGGTGCAGGTGCTGTAGACGAGGCATCCGCCGGGGCGGACCATCGGAGCAGCAGCATCGAGCAGTTGGTCCTGCAACACCGTCAGTTCGGCTATCTGGGCCTCGGTGCGGTGCCAGCGCAGGTCAGCCCGCCGGGCCAGCACGCCGAGGCCCGAACACGGCACGTCCAGCAGCACCCGGTCGGCCTGGGGGCGTTCGGCGTCACTGCCCAGCATCCGCAGGTCGGCCACCCGGGTCTCGATGCAGGTGATCCCGCGTTGTGCCGCCGCCTGCTGCAACAGCGCCAGCCGGTGGGGATGCACGTCGAAAGCCAGCAGGCGCCCCTGCCCGGCCATCCGGGCGGCGGCATAGAAGGCTTTGCCGCCCGGCGCGGCGCAGGCATCCACCACGGTCTCGCCCGACTGGGGGTCCAGCAGATGCACCACGAGCGCCGCACCCTCGTCCTGCACCGTCACCTTCCCTTCCGCCAGTAGCCCTGCCCGTCGCACTGCCTGCATCTGATGGGTACGGACCACCCCGTCCAGCCAGGGCGAGGGCTGCACGTCGATGCCCTGTGCCCGCAGCACTGCTGGCACGTCTGCCTCCAACCAGCGGCCTGTTTCCGCCCGGAGGCTGAAGGTAGGCGGGGTGTTATTCACCACCAGCAACGCTTCAGTCTCCGCCAGACCCCACCGGTCCAGCCAGCGGTGCACCATCCAGGTCGGGTGGGAATGCCGGATCGCCAGGTCGTCGGCCCCGTCGCCGGTGTCGGGCCGGGGCAGGTCGTCCAGCCGAGCCGCAAGGTTGCGCAGCACGGCATTGACCAGCGCCGCCGCGCCCGGATGCAGCGCCTGCTTCGCCAGCGCGACCGCCGCATGGACCGCTGCGTGGGGAGGCGTGTGCAGGAACAGCAGGTCGTACAACCCCACGCGCAGGATTTGCCGCAGGTGGGCTTCCATCCGCTCGAACGCCCCCCGGTAGGCCTGGGCCAGCAGGAAGTCCAGCCAGCGCCGCCACCGCGTGACCCCGGCCACGAAGGCGGTCACCTGCCGCTCGACACGGGCCTCGAAGTCCCGCTCCTCCTGCCCCATGCGCCCCACAAATGCCTGCTCCGCCTCAATCCGTAAGAGTTGCCGGACGGCTTCGTGGCGGGGGGAGGCGGGGATGGCGGCACGACGGGGTTTCATGGGGAGTCCTTCTCTCAATACAGCCAGGGCACCAGCCGCCAGGTGGAGGCCCAGTACGCCGGGTACTCTTCAAACCGGGCGGCTAGCAGGGCCTCTTCATAGTGCAGCTTCCACACCAGGGTGGTCAGCAGCAGCCCCCATACCAGCATCCGCCACCCGTCGGGCTGGGCCAGCACCAGCGCCAGCAGCACCAGCAAGACCGCCGTGTACATCGGATGCCGCAGCCAACGGTAGGGGCCTTCCCGGATGAGGACGCTGCCAGGTGCCACGTCGGGCAGGACGCTGAGCCGGCTGCGGCGCATCACCCACACCGCCCATCCCCCCAGCAGGAGGCCCATCCCCTGCAGCAGCAACAGTGGCAAGGGACGCGCCACCAACGGCCCTGTCAGCAGCAGTACGCCCATGCAGGCAAACTGCACTAACACAAAGAGGAAGGACTTCATAGGAAAGGGGTTGTTTGTCGTTAGCCGTGAGCTATCTTCACCCCTTCGCGGTGGCCGGCGGGGTGCGCCCGTTCGTGGGCCTCCGGCTCCAGGTGGGCGGTGACAAACACCTGATATCCGGGGAAGGCTGCCGTGAGGGCGGCCTCGACGACATGCGAGCGCTGGTGGGCCTCGGTCAGGGGCAGGTCGCCGGGGAAGAGCAGGTGGTATTCGATGAACATCCGGTCGTTGACCTTGCGGTGGCGGAGCTGGTGGTAGTCCTGGATGGTGCCAGTGGCACGGGCCTGTTCCAGTTGTGTCACCAGCAGCCGGGTCTCAGCCGGGTCGACGGCTTCCAGCAGGCCCGCCACCGCCTGCTTCATCAGGTGGAAGGCCGTCCAGAGGATATTCAGAGCCACCAGGATTGCCACGACCGGGTCGAGCCATCGCGTATCGGTCATCCAGACGAGGAAGACCCCTACGAGCACACCAAGGCTGGTCCACATGTCGGTGAGGACGTGCTGTCCATTGGCCTGTAACACCAGGCTGTTTGTCCGCCGCCCTACCTGCACCAACGTCCAGCCCAGCACCAGGTTGATCAGGCACAGCCCGGCAGTGATGAGCAGCCCCACGTCCAGTTGCCGTAGTTCCGGCCCCGCCACCAGCGCCCGGACGGCTTCGTAGAGGATCGCCAGCGCGGCCAGCAGGATCAACCCGCCCTCGAAGCCAGAGGAAAGGTAGGCGATCTTGCCATGCCCGTAGGGATGCCCATCGTCTTCCGGGCGGACAGCGTACCACAGGCTGAACCCGGCGAAGCCGGTGGCTAACAGGTGGATGACCGACTCCAGCGCGTCCGAATAGATGGCAGCGCTGCCGGTGATGAGATAGGCCGTTACCTTGCCTGCCAGCATCAGCATCGAGACGACCAGGCTGGCTGCCATTGCCAGACGCTGGGCATCTCTTTGCAGCAGATTCTTCAAATCAACCTCGGTTTTTCGTCCTGGCCGCGTGCTGCGAGGATTTGGCCCTCGTATCCTTAGAACGCACAAGCCCCGTCTCCAGTTCATCCCTTACCGCAACATGGTACGTCTGGAACATATCGGCATCGCCGTCCGGGATGCCGGTGCGGTGGCCGCCCTCTTTGAGGTGCTGTTCGAGGGGGTGCCGTACAAGCAGGAGACCGTCGCGCGCGAGGGTGTCCGGACGCATTTCCTCGCTACCACCTCGGCCAAGCTCGAACTGCTCGAAGCCCTGGGTCCGGATTCGCCTATCGCCGGGTTCCTCGAAAAACGGGGCGAGGGGTTGCACCACCTGGCCTTCGAGGTGGCTGATGTAGACGCCGTGTTCGCCCGCCTGCACCAGTTGGGCTTCCCGTTGCTGGGCGAGGCTCCCCGGCCCGGTGCCGACGGCAAGCGCATCTTCTTCGTGCATCCGAAGCGGACCCACGGCGTGCTGGTGGAGTTCTGCCAGAGCACCCCCACCCCCCTGCCCCTCCAGAACGTACCTGCCGCTGACGGCCCGTGTGCGGTTTGCACCTGTGGCGTGGTCTCCAACCCGGCGGTGCTCGTCCTCGGGCACCGCGTGGACCTCCTGGAGCCGCTGCTGCGACGGATGGAGCCGTTCTTCTACGTGCTGGCCCCGGATAGCCCCTCCCCGATAGTACAGGACCTGCAGGCCGTGCTGGATCATTTCGGCGTGGCCCATGTGAACCTCCTCGTGCTGCCGCCGGGGGCGGATGCGGCAGAGGCACTGGTGCAGACCTGCCCGGAACGCCTCACGCGGTGGATCGGATGGCGTCTTGCCACACACCCCAACCTTCCGCCAGACTGCCCGGCCCTGCATGTCACCGATGTGCCGGAACACCTGGAAGTCCTCCGAAAAGGCACCCCCGTCCTGCTGCCCCCCATCGACGGGGCGTTGCCAGACCTCGACGTGTTCGTGCCCCTCGTCCGGGGTTGGCTGTACGCCGACGGATTCAGGATAGACGTTTGAACAGGGTCGCCTCGCCGTCGGTGGGGCGCGCCGCCGACTGGTTCAGGTCCCGATAGCCCTGCACGAACCCGGCCTGGCCCGGCTCCCGCGCTACAAACCGCCGTTTTTTCAGTCCCTCGTCGTTGTCGATCACCGTCAGCAGTTCGCGGGTCAGTTCCCAGTAACGCAGCGCCCCCTTCGACTCCGGAGCATACTGGAAGATGGACTCGCCCTGCCGGGGGGCCTCGGCCAGGCGGATGTTGACAGGAATCTCGGTCTGGAACACCAGTGACCCATACGTTTGCCGCAGGTGAT
>CAZLRO010000298.1:0-3956 GCA_964561865.1 uncultured Rhodothermaceae bacterium
AAGATATGCAGCCACAGGTCCCGGCTGCGCAGGGCCAGGGCGAGGAGGGGGCCGGCCGGCTGGCCCATCGGCCAGATCATGCCGAAGTTGCGGATGGAGGCCCCGACGGCCTGGGGGGTGCGCTCGAATACGACCACCCGGCGTCCCTGCCGGGCAAGGTGCCAGGCATGGGCCAGCCCTACGATGCCCGCCCCCACAACAGCATCATCAAACGTTCGGTTCATGGACAGGGAATACAGCGGGGTATGGTCTCGGCAACACGCAACATGGTACAACAGCCGCAGACCGGTGCCCAACAGGCGGGTGTTACGGTGCGGTTATGAAAACGCCTGTGCGCACAGCAGGGACACCGTCTGCGCCCCTGGTAGCACGGCCCTGCACGATGTGTCGTATCTTGCCCTGCCACCCAGACCTGCGGTTGACCCCATGCCCGACCCCGGCTGTGGCGGGCGTATGAGGTGTTGCTGCGCGTGCTGGGGCCGTAACACCCGAATACCCGTTTGTACAGACAACGCCTCGAGGAAGCCGCCTCCGGTAGGTAGGGGTGAGGGGGCGGACCAGGCGTATGGCCGTGCTGCTATCGCTCCCCTTGTTCAGAGCGGCAAATCGTCCTCTACCCGAGGGGTGGCTCCCCGATTGATCCGCGCCAGCGGGCATCGGGGTGTGTTACAACGGCTATCAGTACCCCTACCCCCTGATCTGAAACCAGAAACCGAAACACACCCCGGCTCGTCCGGCTACGCCGTCCGCGCCACCCCTCTTCAAGACTTTCGGGGAATAGGGGGAACAGGCGGGACTTTCGGGGAGCCAGGGCACAGCCCCAACACCCCTCTGTGCCTTTTTCCTCATTCTTTTCCCTTCCTCCTCACCCTTCCGCCACCACCTCCACCGTCGGCAGCGTCTCCAGCGTCAGCCCGTCGAGGTCGTCGGCGAGGTCGATGCGGACGGTGTCGCCGTCGGCGATGGTGCCGGCCAGGATGGCCTCGGCCAGGCGGTTGGTGACGGTGCGCTGGAGCAGCCGCTTGAGCGGGCGTGCGCCGAAGACCGGGTCGTAGCCCTGCTCACCCAGCCACTCCTTCGCCGCCCCCGTCAGTTCCAGCGTCACCCGGTGGTTCTTCGCGGCCAGGTCGCGGATGGCGGCGAACTGGATTTCCACGATCTGCCGGATCTGCTCCCGCCCCAGCGGACGGAACATGACCACCTCGTCGATGCGGTTGAGGAATTCGGGGCGAAGGCGTTGCTTGAGCAAGCCCATCACCTCGTCCCGGATGCGTTCGTGCAGCGCCTCGGTGGGCGTGCCGGTGGCGGCCTCCATGCGCTCGCGGATCACCTCCGACCCCAGGTTGCTCGTCATGATGATGAGCGTGTTCTTGAAGTCCGCCACGCGGCCTTGGTTGTCGGTGAGCCGTCCGTCGTCGAGCACCTGGAGCAGGATGTTGAACACCTCCGGGTGGGCTTTCTCGATCTCGTCGAGCAGCACGACGGCGTAGGGGTGGCGGCGGACGGCCTCGGTGAGTTGCCCGCCTTCCTCGTAGCCGACGTAACCCGGCGGCGCACCGATGAGCCGGCTGACGGTGTGCCGCTCCTGGTACTCGCTCATGTCGATGCGGACCATCGCCTGCGCGTCGTTGAAGAGGAACGCAGCCAGCGCTTTCGCCAGTTCGGTCTTGCCCACGCCGGTGGTGCCGAGGAAGATGAACGAGCCGATGGGGCGGTTGGCTTCCTGGAGACCCGCCCGCCCGCGCCGGACGGCGTTCGAGACGGCGGCGATGGCCTCTGGCTGCCCGACGACGCGCCGGGTCAGTTCCTCTTCCATGCGCAGCAACTTGCGCCGCTCGCTCTCGAGCATCCGCGTCACCGGGATGCCCGTCCAGCGCGAGATGATGCCGGCGATGTCCTCGTCGTCCACCTCCTCCTTGAGCAACGCGCCGTGCTGCTGGAGGTCTTCGAGGCGGCGGTTGGTCTGCTCGATCTGCTGCTGCAGGGCCGGGAGGCGTCCGTAGCGGAGTTCAGCCACCTTGCCGTAGTCGCCCTTGCGCTCCAGCGTCTCGGCTTCCAGCTTCACCTGTTCGAGCGCCTCCTTCGCCTGCTGGATCTGTAGGATCAGTTCCTTCTCCTGCTGCCAGCGGGCACGCAGTTCGGTGCGCCGGTCGTTCAGGTTCGCCAGGTCAGCAGCAATGGCTTTGAGCTTCGCCTCGTCGTTCTCGCGCTTGACGGCCTCCCGTTCGATCTCAAGCTGGCGGAGCTGGCGTTCGAGCTGGTCCAGCTCCTCCGGCATCGAGTCGATCTCGATCCGCAGCCGGGCCGCCGCCTCGTCGATCAGGTCGATGGCCTTATCCGGCAGGAAGCGCGTGGTGATGTAGCGATGGGAGAGTTCGGCGGCGGCGACAATAGCCCCATCGGTGATGCGCACGCCATGGTGTACCTCGTACCGTTCCTTGATGCCGCGCAGGATGGAGATGGTGTCTTCCACACTTGGCTCTTCGACGAGCACCATCTGGAACCGACGTTCGAGGGCCTTGTCCTTCTCGAAGTGCTTGCGGTACTCATCCAGCGTCGTGGCGCCGATGGCCCGCAGCTCCCCGCGTGCGAGGGCGGGCTTGAGGATGTTCGCCGCGTCCATAGCGCCTTCGGCGGCCCCAGCCCCGACGAGCGTGTGGATCTCGTCGATGAACAGGATGATCTTGTTCTCGGCCTCGGTCACCTCCTTGACGACGGCCTTGAGCCGGTCCTCGAACTCGCCCCGGTACTTGGCCCCGGCGATGAGGGCGCCCATGTCGAGCGCGAGAATGGCCTTGTCCTTGAGGCCCTCCGGCACGTCGCCCTGGACGATGCGGATGGCCAGACCCTCGGCGATGGCGGTCTTGCCCACGCCCGGCTCGCCCACCAGTACCGGGTTGTTCTTGGTGCGGCGGCTCAGAATTTGCAGCACGCGGCGGATCTCCTCGTCGCGCCCGATCACCGGGTCCACCTTGCCCTTGCGGGCGAGGTCGTTCAGGTTGCGCGTGAAGCGCTGGAGGGCCTGGTAGCGGTCTTCGGCGTGGGCGTCGGTCACCCGCTGGCTGCCGCGCACCGTGCGCAGCACCCCCAGGATGCGCTCCTTCGTCACACCCTGCTGCTGGAGGGCCTGCCCGATGGCGTCCTTCGCCTCGGCCAGGGCGATGAGCAGGTGCTCGCTGGCAACGAAATCGTCCTTGAGCAACTCGGCCTCGGCCAGCGCCCGGTCGAACACCTTCTTCAGGTCGTTGCCCACGTACTGGCCGGATACACTCGCGCCCGTGACCACCGGCAGCTTGTCGATGGACTGGTCGGCGCGCGTCCGGAGGAAGGCCAGGTTGGCACTGAGCTGCTGGAGGATCGAGACGACAATGCCGGTCTCGTCGGTCAGGAACGCCTTGAGCAGGTGGGCCGGTTCGAGGCCCTGGTGGTTCTTTGCCGCCGCAAGCTGGGCAGCCGCCTGCACTACCTCCTGCGCCTTGACGGTAAACTTTTGCAGGTTCATGCGAGTCGGGGATACCGGTCGTGGTTAAGTTGGCAGGACAACCCTGCCGTGCGTCAAGGCTTGGACAAAACGAAAAGCGTGCCCGTTGGCCCGGTGTGACAGAATGGCGGAAGGGGAGTTGCGGGATTGCGGATTGGGGATTGCGGATCTTCTCGCCCCTCCTGAGAACAGGAGGGGACGGGGGAGGCCGATTCTCGGATCTCGGATTGCAGATCTCGGATTGTGGATTGCAGATCTCGGATTGTGGATTGCAGGCTAACCGATAGGTTCTTTCGAGTGCCCCTCCTGGACAGGAGGGGTCGGGGGTGGTCGATAAGAAACCGTGATCCAACTACCCCTGGCCCCTCCTCGGCTAAGCACGGAGATTGGGGATGAAGCTACCCCCCTTCCCTGTCATTGCGAGGAGCTTGAGCGATCATGGTTGATCTCATGAAATCGACCAGATGAGATCGGT
>CAZLRO010000299.1:0-3935 GCA_964561865.1 uncultured Rhodothermaceae bacterium
GTTGCCCTGCCGTGACCAACCTGCTCATCAACATCGACCATGTGGCTACCCTGCGAAATGCACGGCGGGAGACATTCCCCGACCCCGTCCACGCTGCCGCCCTGTGCGAACTGGCCGGGGCCGACGGCATCGTGTTTCACCTGCGCGAGGACCGTCGCCACATCCAGGACCGCGACGTCCGCCTGCTGAAGGAGACCGTCCGGACGAAGCTGGACTTCGAGCTGTCCACCCACGAGGAGGTCGTGGCGATCTGCTGCCATACCCGTCCGCACCTGGCAACGCTGGTGCCGGAACGCCGGGAAGAGGTGACCACCGAGGGCGGGCTGGACGTCGTCCACCACCGCGACCGGCTGCGGGAAGTGATCCCGCGCCTGTTCGATGCCGGGATCGGCGAGGTGGCGCTGTTCGTAGACCCGGTGCCGGCGCAGATCGAAGCCGCCCGCGAGGTCGGAGCCAACGCCATTGAGCTGCACACGGGCGACTTCGCCACTGCCCGCACCCCCGCCGACCAGCGCTGGCACGCCCAGCGGCTCGCCGACGCCGCAACACTGGCCCACCGGCTGGGGTTGCAGGTCCACGCCGGGCACGGGCTGGATTACCACAACTACCCGGTCTTTCGCGAGCACGTCCCGCACGTCCACGAAGTCTCCATCGGCTTTGCCGTCGTCGCACGGGCGGTACTGGTGGGGATGGAACAGGCCGTGCGTGAGATGCGGCTGCTCGTCAAAGGCTATTAGGACCCCCCACATGGAAACCCTGCTCCCCCTGGACGAGGCCCCGCCGGACCATCGCAGCGGCTACGTAGCCATCGTCGGCTTGCCCAACGTGGGCAAAAGTACCCTGCTCAACGCCCTGCTGGGCCGCAAGCTCTCCATCGTCACAGACAAGCCACAGACCACGCGCCACCGCATCCTTGGCATCCTCTCGGAGGAGACGTTCCAGCTCCTCTTTCTCGACACGCCCGGCATCCTCACACCCCGCTACCGGCTGCACGAGGCCATGATGCACCGGGTGCAGGAAGCCATCACCGACGCCGACCTGGTGGTGCTGCTGGCCGATGCCACCTTCGAACGACCGGACACCACCAGCCTGGCCCACCTGCAAGGACGCCGCGCCCTGCTGGTGCTCAACAAGATGGACCTGATCCGCCCGGAGCAGGCCCTGCCGCTCGTCTCGGCCTACACGGCCCTGCACCCGTTTGAAGAGGTCATCCCGATCTCGGCCCTGCGCGGGGACAACCTGGACGTGCTGCGCCAGGCACTCGTCTCCCGTCTGCCGCTCGCCCCGCCCTTCTATCCAAAAGACATGATCAGCGAGCACCCGGAGCGGTTTTTCGTGTCCGAAATCATCCGGGAGAAAATTTTCGAGCAGTTCCGGCAAGAAATCCCCTACTCCACCCAGGTCAACATCGTGCTGTTCGAGGAGAAAGCCGAGGGCAAGGACTACATCGACGCGGAGATCGTGGTTGAGCGGCCCTCGCAGAAAGGCATCCTCATCGGTAAGGGCGGGCAAGCCCTCAAGGCCATCGGAACCGCCGCCCGCCGCGACATCGAAACGTTCCTGGGACGAGCCGTCTTCCTGAAGCTGTTCGTCAAGGTCCGGGAGGACTGGCGGGAGAAAGAAGCCTTCCTCCGCTCGTTTGGCTACCGATAACCCGGCGGCAAGGCCGGTGCACCTGCACTGGATATTATCGTCAATTTGACTATAATATAGTCAAATTGACGATAATTTGAAGGATTCGAGGGCTGTCTCCAGGGAGACGCCCAGCCCCTCCCCCACGGCCTGTCTCAGCCCTGCGGGCACATCGGCGACGCTGATGCAGAACCGGGAAAATGCCCTGCGGCGCGGGTAGTCCCGGCGCAGGCGGTGAAACAGCTCCGGATGGGCTGGCGCCGGTACCTCCAGCAGGGTCCGCATCCGGGCATCGTCGGCGCGGAGATCGTACATCTGCTGCACGAGCGCGTCGAGCCAGGCGGTTTCCGGCAAGGCCGCATCAGGTGGGTGCAGGCGCAGGTGGTCATCCGGCCCTGGCCCCAGCACGGACTCGAAATCGAAGTCCGCAGGCTGCCCCAGAAACGTCAGGAGGGCGTGGTAGACTTGCCGGGTGCCGGCCACCTTGCCGTCGAACGAGTACCCGGCGATGTGCGGCGTCGCTATCTGGACCCTTCGGATCAGCGCTGGATCAGGGCCTGGCTCTCCTTCCCACACGTCCAGCACGGCGGCGGCGGGGGCACCCGCGGCCAGCACCGATTGCAACGCCCTGTTCGAGACCACCGCGCCACGCGCCGTATTGAGGAGCCAGGCCCCCGGCTTCATCCGCCGCAGGGCGGCCTCGTCGATCAGGTGCCAGGTAGGGGCATCGCCCTGGCGCGTCAGCGGCACATGGAGCGTGACGATGTCGGCTTCGGCGAGGACGGTCTCCAGCGGCAGGAAGCCGTGCGGCGCGCCCCGGACTTCGGCCTGGCGGGCCAGCGGAGGGTCGCAGCAGAGCACCGACAGCCCCAGAGCCGGGAGCCGTGCCGCCAGTCGGCTGCCGATATGTCCGCACCCGACGATGCCCACCGTGCGGCCCCGCAGCGGCTGCTCCTGCCGGACGCCGAGCCACAACAGCGCAGCCAGCACATACTCGACCACTGACCCGGCGTTGGAGCCGGGGGCATGGGCGAAGACGATGCCCGCCTCCTGGAGCCAGGGCTGGTCCACGTGGTCTGTGCCGATGGTAGCCGAGCCGACGAACTGCACCGGGCTGCCGCGCAACAGCGCCGCATCGACGCGCGTCACGCTGCGCACGAGCAAGATGTCGGCGTGCTGTACCGCCGCCGGGGTGATCTGGATGCCAGGCAGGGATTGCACCGTGCCCAGCGGCGCGAAGGCTTCCTCGACAAACGGGATGTTCTCATCGGCCAGGATGCGCAGAATTCGGGGTTTAGATTTCATGTAGTGGTTGAAGTAAACGGCTCAAACCGGTTTGGGTAAGGCGGGTTGGCATGGCGCTACCAATTTTTCATTTGTGCCCAATCAATTCTTTTCCAATCTTTTGAACGCCTTGTCGAACGGGTGATGCCCTTGTCGAACGAGGCACAGCGTGCATCGGAGCGGTTGTGTTAAAATAACGGCAAGCCGCTTTATCCGCTGTCCCGGAAGCCGATCAACGGGAAGTTTGTGATCCAGCACCTGCTCTCTGCCGTATGTCTCTACGCCAGACCCTTCGCTTCGCGGGTATCCTGACCATGTTCGGGTTGGGATACGGGAGCATGTTCATGTTGTCTGGCCCCCTCACCCCGCCCTGGTCTTCCCGACCCACGCCCGACGAGACCCTGGCCGAAGCCCCGGCCCAATCGACCCGGGTTCGGCTTGGCTCGGTACAGGCAGCGGCGGCATTGCGCCCGCCCCTCCCGTTTTCTCCCCCGGTGGTGCTGGTCCATGCCCGCCCTGAAGCCACCCCGCGCCCGATCACGGTACAAGCCCGCAGTGCGTTCCTCGAGCAGGTGCTGCACCAGCCGAAGCGACTACCCTTACTAACCCCGGAGGACATCGACGAGGAGACGCTGTGGCTGGCCCGGTGCATCTATTCCGAGACGCAAGTGGCCCAGGAGATGCTGCTGGTGGCCTGGGTGGTCCGCAACCGGGTGGACACGCGCTACCGGGGGCAGCACACGTACCAGGAGGTGGTGCTCGACCCCCAGCAGTTCAGCGCTTTCAATCCCAACCACCCGAAACGCGACTACTACAGCACCCTCGTCTGGGAGAGTGAGGCCTACAACTGGCAGCGCGCCCTGCACCTGGCCTGGTACGTCCGGCATGCCCGCAGCAGCGAACGGCCTTTCTCCCGACGCACCCGCCACTTCTTCAGCGAGGCCTCGATGCCCAACGACAGCCAGCCCGAATGGGCCGTCGGACAGGAAGCCCTGGACATCGCCAATGTGGACGAGGAG
>CAZLRO010000300.1:0-3081 GCA_964561865.1 uncultured Rhodothermaceae bacterium
TGGTAGAGAGTCGGTTCAAATCGAGATAATAGGTCAAGACCAATCCATTGGCGTTATAGCTAACCACACTTTCGGTAGTGCTGAAGGTAGGGCTGGTGCTCAGCAGGCTGTAGGACTGCAACTTGGCCAGACGGTCGATGCCAGCGATGCCCCGACTGTTGTTCGTATTAGCGCCGGCAATGCCCACCATCTCGGTGGCATAGTCCAGCTCCGAGAACAGGATCTCGCCTACAGGCGTTTGCACGCGTCCGGAGAGGTCTTCATGGTTTTGCAGGAACCCCAGCATAGAATACACGCCGATACGGTTACTGGCAGAACCGGTGGTGTAGGTCCAGACCTTATCGATCTTGTGTACGTCGAAGAGGTAGGATTGGGAGCCTACCAGCGGGTCATTGGTCTGGGCCAGGATTGGACGGCAGAGGCCGATCAGCAACAGAGCCAACAGATAGGCCCGCTGAGAAAGCAGTTTTTGCGATTTCATGGTTCCCTCGTGTGTTCAGAATGGCACAAAACGAGATTGGGGAGGTATCAGGGTGAAGCAAACACAAAAAACACCCGCCCGCTTTGCAGCGGTCATCAACCCCGGTGTTGGTTTGCTGTTGAGCCACCCGTGTGCTGGTACCACACGGGTGGTTTTTTATCGGTGCTCAAGGCATGGACATTTCCTCCGAGGCGTTATGGAGATCGCCTCATCATAGGCTGTTGGGTGGAAAGGGGCGGAAATACCGGCAGAGAATCAGGCAGGTTCGGCCACAAGAGGGTTTCCTGATCTGTGTCAACCTCATAGATGAAAGGCACATAACGGGCACCAATGCCTTTGTATACATCCCGCCGGAAGATCAGGGACTGCCCGCCGTAATGCCACCAGGGAGCATCTCCTCCCAGGCGGGTAATCTGGCGAAGTTCTGTTCCCTGGGCATTCATCAGGAAGAGCTGCCAGGCATTCTCTACATAACGGCTCTGTACCACGAGTTCATTGACAGGGTTGGCAATAGCCGAATCGATATATCGAACCAGCGAGTCCGTCGGGAACGAAGTCAACCAGGTTACCGCACGTGTATCGAAGTCATACCGCGCTGCATTACCATCACGTGGATCATGTTCAAAAGTATACTTGGTACCAATGACATATTGTTCATGGTTACCGAGAAATGCTCCCTGCATCAATACCACAAGCGGTCCTCGGATTTCACGGGTACGGGTATTGATCGTGTAGATGCCGCGCTCGAATGGCTGCTCGAAAGCCTTCGCAAAAACCGAGACCAGCAACCGTTCTCCGTCGTTGAACCAAAGAGGTAAACTAACGGTAGGTTTGTTGAAGAACTGGTTTTCTCCACCTGTCCACTGAACAGTGTCTCCGGTTTCCAGATCCAGGGTGTACACGAAGAAGTCGAGTCCGATTGCTACGGTGAGTGCCAGCCGCTTGCCAGATGGATGCCAGTCTACGCCAAGAATATTCACCCCGATCAGGCGCGGGTTCGAGCCATCCCGGTTTACAATCCAAAGTTGATAACGGGGGTCGGAGAAGCTCTCCGGTGTATATTGGCGGATCACGGCTACCTAGCTGCCATCTGGGCTGAGCCGCAGGTTCACCAGGGACTCGGTGCCCGGTAACGGATCATCGCCGTACTCACCAGGCTTGAAAAAAGGCTCTGGAGGGTCATCCACGACTTCTACGGCCCCACAACGGAGCATGCCGATCAAGACGAGCGACCCTATCAAAACAAGCCGTGACATACAGGGAATGAGTATAAGTCAAAACAAACCAAAAGCTTACGTGAGCATGTTATGCATTCTTGTTTACCTTGGTTAATAGCTCTTTTCTCCTTACCAGTACCTTACACAAATTATCGTACATTGTCAACAACAGGCATATTAAAATACCCGCCTTAATCCCAATCCAGAGACATGTCCTTCTTGACCCCTATGCAACGCCGTGACTTTCTCAAGACCGGACTGGTGGCCGGGGCGGCGGCCATGACGGGTGCGCCCGCCCGGGAGGCCGCCGTGCCCGCCGCTAAGTTCGGGCATTCGGTCTGCCACTGGTGCTACCAGGGCATGACGGTGGAGGAACTGGCCCGGGCCGCCCGGTCTTTCGGGATGGCCTCGGTCGAGTTGCTGGACCCGTCGGACTGGCCGACGCTGGCGAAGCACAACCTCATCTGCGCGATGGCGAACCCGCCCGTCGGCACGCCGTCGCCGCTGACGAAGGGCTTCAACCGGCCTGAACACCACGCCTACCTCGTGCCCACCTATCTGGAGCACCTCCCGAAGGTGCAGCAGGCCGGATATCCCAACCTGATCTGCTTCTCCGGCAACCGCGAGGGGATGGACGACGAAGAGGGCCTCGAACACTGCGTCCGGGGCTTGCAGCAGATCCTGCCTGCCGCCGAACGGCAGGGCGTCACCATCTGCATGGAACTGCTCAACAGCCGCGTCGACCACCTCGACTATATGGGCGACAGGACGGCCTGGGGCTTCGAACTCGTCCGCCGGGTAGGGTCCGACCGGTTCCGGATTCTCTACGACATCTACCACATGCAGATCATGGAGGGCGATATCATCCGCACCATCCGCGACCACCACGACCTGATTGCACACTACCACACAGGCGGCAATCCGGGACGCCACGAGATCGACGAGACGCAGGAACTGAACTACCGGGCCATCATGCAAGCCATCGCCGAGACGGGCTTCGACGGCTACGTGGCCCAGGAGTTCATCCCCGCCCGCGACCCCTTGACCTCCCTTCGGGCAGCCGTTACCCTTTGCACCGTCTGACCTGCTACCCCCATGAACCCCATGAACCGCCGCCATTTCCTCCAGACCGCAACGGGCGCCACCCTGGGAGGGCTGTCGATGGCCCTGCTTGGATGCGAGTCGAAAGAAGCCGTGTCGGCCCCGTCGGCTGCCGACACGACGGCCACACCCGCCGCTGGAACGCGGGCACTCTCGTCCATCGGGAATATGGCGTCTATACGGAGGTTCCGGCGGTGCCGCCGGACGGCAACCTGCGCATCCAGCAGGTGGAGACGAATACCACGGACATCATCGCCGTCTTTGACCGGCGCACGCTTGAGC
>CAZLRO010000300.1:3091-3933 GCA_964561865.1 uncultured Rhodothermaceae bacterium
CGCGGGCACTCTCGTCCATCGGCGTGCAGCTCTACACCCTGCGCAGCCTGATGGAAACCGACTTCATGGGCACCATCGAGCGGGTGGCCGCTATCGGCTACAACGAGGTCGAGTTCGCCGGCTACTTCGACCACACCGCCCGCGATGTGATGACCCTGCTGGACCGGCTGAACCTGCGCTCGCCCTCGTCCCATATCGGGTTTGCAGCGGTCGAGGACGGTACGCTCGGCAACGTGCTCGAATTCTGCAAGGCCATCGACAACGAGTATGCCATCGTGGCGTGGGTGCCGGAAGACCGCCGCACGCCGGACGACTGGAAGCGCTGGGCCGAGGCGTTCAACCGGGCTGGCGAGGCAGCCCGCGCCCTGGGCCTCAAGTTCGCCTACCACAACCACGACTTCGAGTTCATGCCCATCGAGGGGCAGGCCGAACTGCCCTACGACCTGCTCATGGCCGAGCTGGACCCGGCGCTCGTCACACTGGAACTGGACCTGTTCTGGATCACCAAAGCCGGGCAAAACCCCCAGACCTATTTCGACCGGTATCCGGGGCGGTTTGAACTGTGCCACGTCAAGGACATGGGGCCGAACCAGACGATGGTGGACGTCGGCCAGGGGCAGATCGACTTTGCGACGATCTTTGCGGCGGGTAACTCCGGGCTGAAACACTTCATCGTCGAGCACGACGACCCCGCCGACCCCGTCCAGACCATCACCAACAGCTACCAGCACCTGAAGCAGCTGCGGTTCTGACCAGACGGTCTGCTGTTGGCGGGCAGGGGGCCTGGTGCTGGATACCTGGAAAAAACGACCTGCATTCGAACTCAACCCCAATCGACACAT
>CAZLRO010000301.1:0-3921 GCA_964561865.1 uncultured Rhodothermaceae bacterium
CGGATCATGTCATTGCGAGGAGCGCAGCGACGTGGCAATCTCTTGCGGATTTGGGAGTGCGGATTTTATCTCCCCTCCTGAGAACAGGGGGATGGGGGAGGTCAATCAATCTCGCCCGAACGTGTCATTGCGAGGAGCGTAGCGACGTGGCAATCTCGATGCTGGATTGGGAAATATAGTCAAATTGACTATGTTTCATGCTGGGTCGAACAGGGCAATCTTCCCTTCTCCTTTTTCAGCTAACGCCCTCTTTCCAAGCACCAAGTACCAAGCACCATCTCCTCATGCCCGACTGGACTTCGCTTCTGCCGCCGCTGGTGGCGATCCTGGTCGCCCTGGTGTACAAGAAGGTGCTCCCGGCGCTGTTCGCTGGTCTCTGGGTGGGGGTGTGGGTGCGGGCGGGTTTCTCGCTGGCAGGGGTGTGGCACAGCCTGCTCGGCACGGTGACGGACTACGTGGTGCCGGTCATGGCCGATCCGGGCAACGCGGCCATCATCGTGTTCTCGTTTATGATCGGTGGGATGGTGGGGCTGGTTACCCGCAACGGCGGGATGCAGGGCATCGTGGCCGGGATCACCCGCTGGGCCACGACCCCCCGGCACGGCCAGATGGCGGCGGCCCTGCTGGGCCTCATCATCTTCTTCGACGACTATGCCAACTGCCTCGTCGTAGGCAACACCCTGCGCCCGGTGGCAGACCGGCTGCGCCTCTCGCGGGCGAAGCTGGCGTACCTCGTCGATACTACCGCCGCGCCGGTTGCCAGTACAGCCCTCGTGACGACATGGATCGGCTACCAGGTGGGGCTGCTGGACGGGGCGCTGGCGCAGACGGGTGCTGCCACCTCGGCCTACGCGCTGTTCCTGGCCTCGCTTGTCTACAGCTTCTATCCTTTCCTCGCGCTCGCCTTCATGTTGCTGGTGGCCGTCACCGGGCGTGATTTCGGGCCGATGGCGGCAGCGGAGCAGCAGACCCGGCAAGGGCGGGCCGTCGAATCGGCGACCCCGTTTGCCACCGCCGAGCTAAGTCCCAGGCCGGGGGTGCCCGCGCGGGCCGTGAACGCCCTCGTACCCCTCGTCGTACTGGTCGTGGCCGTGCTCGCGGGGCTGTACGTGACGGGCGAGGGCACGTCGCTGCGCCAGATCATCGGCAGTGCCGACGCGAACAAGGCGCTGCTGTGGGGGTCGTTGCTGAGCGTACTCGTGGCCCTGCTGCTCTCTGTTGGGCAACGGCTGCTCACCGTCGATGAGGCCGTGGCGGCGTGGCTCGAAGGCGTGGTCTCGATGATGTACGGCATGGTGATCCTGGTGCTTGCCTGGGCGCTGGCCCGCATCGCCGCCGACCTCAAGACCGCCGAGTACCTCACGTCGCTGCTGGCCGGGGCGATCCCTGCACCGTTGCTGCCCACGCTGGTCTTCGTCCTGTCCGCCGCCACCTCGTTCGCCATCGGCACGAGCTGGGGCACGATGGGCCTGCTGATGCCGCTGGTGCTGCCCCTGGCCTGGGCCACCCAGCCCGACCTCGACCTGCTCGCCATGAACGCCGCCGCCGTGCTCACCGGGGCCGTCTGGGGCGACCACGCCTCGCCCATCGCCAGCACCACCGTCCTTGCTGCCGTTAACACCGGCTGCGACCTCGTCGACCACGTGCGCACCCAGTTGCCGTATGCGCTGTTCGTCGGAGCTGTCGCACTGCTGTGCGGGACGTTGCCTGCGGGCTACGGGCTGCCGGGGTGGGTCGGGCTGCTGTTCGGGCTGCTGATGGCCGGGGCCGGATTACGGGTTTTTGGCAAAAAGACCAGCTCCGCCCCTGAAAAAACCGCCTTGGCGCGTCTAAATTAGCAGCACGTTCCCGGCGAGAGAAGGTCCGGGAGCGCGGGAGGCGGCAAGCACAAACGCAGCGGCCTGGAAGCAACGCCGTTCCTGTATCTCCCCGCATGCCGCTGCAATCCTGCCAGAGGGCTTGCGCAAAACAACAGCAACCAACACCTGAACCCATGTATCTCGAAGCCGATAACCGTCCGTGGGGACGCTGGGAAGAATACCTGAATGAGCCGGGCTACCGCGTCAAGCGCATCGTCGTGTTTCCGGGCAAGCGCCTCTCCCTCCAGAAGCACGCACACCGCGAAGAACACTGGGTGATCGTGCAGGGCACCGGCAAGTTCACGCTGGACGAGCACGTGCATCCCATCCGGCAAGGCGACCACCTCTACATCCCCGTCGGCGGCGTCCATCGCATCGAGAACGACGGCACCGACTACCTGGTGATCATCGAGACGCAACTGGGTCTCTGCCTCGAGGATGACATCATCCGCCTCGAAGACGACTTCGGGCGTAGCTGAGGAAGGCGCGGTCGTCTTCAGCGGATGTCCTGGGGTTGGTTGTATCTTGCGCTACAGCGGCTGGGCTTCGGCCATCAGGCTGCCAGGGTGTTTGGCCGTTGGATGCTTTACCTGTCCTGCAATTGGGTAATCAAGCAAGGAGATGACAGCACTCACGAAGACACGATTCGTTCTGGCGGTCCCGAACCTGGAACGGTCGGTCCACTACTACACGTCTGCCCTCGGCATGGAGGTTGACTTCACGGCGCCGGGCTGGGCTTTCCTGTCACGTGGCCCTGTGTTCCGCCTGATGCTCGGCGAATGCCCGGACGCGCTTCCGCCCTCCGAGCTAGGAGATCATTCGTACTTCGGGTATGTGACCGTGACCGACATTGACGCCTTGTACGCGGAGTACCTGGCCCGCGACCTTGCGTTCACGCAGCACATCGCCACCAAACCCTGGGGTATGCGAGAGTTCGGAATACGGACGTGCGACGGGCACCGCCTCATGTTCGGACAAGAACTCTGACCCCGGCATCAAGGTACCGCGCACCTGAAAGCGTTGGCCCTCCACCACGTAACCTGCGACCTTTATCTGGAAACAGGGATGATGAAGCGCTTCGCGGTGTATCTGGCTGCTGCCCTCGCCCTCGTGGTTATGCGGATCGACACGGCCCGCGCACAGACCTTCAACCTCTGGCCGGGCATTGCTCCTGGCTCCGAACAGTGGACCCATGAGGAACGCCTCATTGAGGACACCCCGCTGGGAACCGTCGTCTTCAACGTGGTGACGCCTACACTGACAGCCTACCTTCCGGATTCAGCCCAGGCGACCGGAGCCGGTGTCATCATCGCCCCCGGTGGTGCTTTCGTTGCACTCGCCATCGATCTGGAAGGGCACCATGTGGCCCGCTGGCTCCAGGAGAAGGGGATTGCTGCCTTCGTGCTCAAGTATCGACTCCTGGAAAAGCGCCAGGAAGGTATTCCTTCGATGGACATGGACGAGGCCGGCCAGTATGGTATTGCTGATGGGATTCAGGCCCTCCAGGTGGTGCGGCAGCACGCAGTGGCGTGGGGCCTCTCACCGGACCAGATCGGCTTCATGGGGTTCTCGGCCGGAGCCATGGTCGCCAGTGGTGCGTTGCTGCAGCAAGATGCCACCGCCCGTCCGAACTTCGCTGCCCTGATCTATGGCGGCCCGTTCGGGGTCATGCCGAGCATTCCCGCAACGCTGCCGCCGATGTTTATGGCATGGGCGCAGGACGATACCGTAGCACGCGACCCGGTCATCAGGTTTTGGGATGCGCTGGAATCGGCGGGACACAAACCGGAAGTCCACGTCTACCATGCGGGGGGTCATGGTTTTGGCATTCAAAAACAGGGTACCAGCAGTGACCACTGGATCGATGCGTTCTTTCACTGGATGGAAGCACAGGGATTAACGAGGCGGGCCGGAGGGGCAGACCGCTGACGAGCATATCCCGTGGGGGCTGATCCCCTTGTTCTGCCAGATGACTATGATGCCGTTATTGCCAAAGGTTGCAGGGCAGGACGGGAGAGAAACCCTGGCGTTGTACCGAGAGCAGGAGGGGGTTATCTTGGGC
>CAZLRO010000302.1:0-3918 GCA_964561865.1 uncultured Rhodothermaceae bacterium
GAGCCGACGCCGCCCGCCTGGGCTGACCCGGCCCGGCTGCGGCAGGTGCTGATCAACCTGGTCTCCAACGCTATCAAGTTCACGAGCCAGGGGGGCATCACCATCCGGGTCTTTACGACCGGGCCACCGGAACAGCCGCTTGTGGGCTGTGCGGTGCAGGATACCGGTGCGGGCATCACGCCCGAGTTTCTGCCCCGCCTCTTCGAACGGTTTGCCCAGGAACGGCGGTATGGCGGGGCCTATGCCGGTACGGGTCTGGGCCTGACCATCTCGAAGGAACTGGTGCAACGGATGGGCGGGCAGATCCAGGTGGAAAGCCAGGTGGGTGTAGGCTCTACGTTCACTCTGTTGATGCCCGTCGCGCCCAATGCTGGATCGGACTGAAGGTGTGCAGAGAGCCGGTTGGTGAGCGCGGGGGGTTGGGAGAAGGAGTGGAGGACGAAGAAACAGGGAAGGGATGAACCGAAGCAGGACAGGATCGTAATCAATCGGGGTGTGGCCCTGCAATCCGAGATCCGCAAGCCCCAATCAGAAATCGTTCATGTCCCGCCAGTTCGACGTCCCGACGTTTTACCGCAGCCCCATCATCGGGCAGGTGAAGGCCCTGCGCCGGCAGCAGGACCCGCGCAAGCAGGACCTGTCGCCTTCGGTGCTGGACTTCGGGCCGGTACGGTTTCGTTTGGCGCGGCATTTCGGGTTTTGTTATGGGGTGGAGAACGCCATCGAGATCGCCTACCGTGCCCTGGTCGAGAACCCCGGTCGGCGGCTGTTCCTGCTCTCGGAGATGATCCACAACCCGCAGGTCAACGCCGACCTCCAGGCGCGTGGCATCCGCTTCCTCCGCACCACCAACGGCGAGCAACTCATCCCGTTCGAGGAACTGTGCCCGGACGATGTCGTCATCATCCCGGCCTTCGGGGCATCGGTCGAGGTGCAGGCGGTGCTGGAGGCACGGGGAGTGGACGTGCAGGCATACAACACCACCTGCCCGTTCGTCGAGAAGGTGTGGAAACGCAGCACCCAGATCGGGAAGCGGCAGTTCACGGTGGTGGTGCATGGCAAGCGGTACCACGAAGAGACCCGCGCCACGTTCTCGCACGCCCGGCAGTCGGCCCCCGTCGTCGTCGTCCGTGACCTGGCCGAGGCCCAGACCCTGGCCCGTGTGATCCGGAAGGAACTGACGGCCGAGGCGTTCTTCGCACACTTCTCCGATCGGTGTTCCGAGGGCTTCGACCCCGACCGCGACCTGGAACGCATCGGGGTGGTCAACCAGACCACCATGCTGGCGACGGAGACCCAAGCCATTGCCGACCTGTTGCGCCAGACCATGCAAGCCGTTTACGGAACGGAACACCTGGCCCGGCATTTCGCCGACACGAGCGATACGCTATGCTATGCCACGAATGAGAACCAGGATGCGACGACAGCCCTGATCCAGCAGGGCGGTGATCTGGCGCTCGTCGTGGGGGGCTACAACTCGTCCAACACCAGCCACCTGGTCGAGCTGTGCGCCGCGCAGATGCCCACCTATTTCATCTCCGACGCGGGCGAGGTACTGAGTGCCACCTGCATTCGGCATTTCGACCTGCACACCCGCACCCTTCGCGAGACGGACGGCTGGCTTCCGTCCCGAACACCCCTCAACCTTATCCTCACCGCTGGTGCCTCCTGCCCGGACAGTCTGCTCGACGAGGTGATCCGCCGTATCCTGGACTTCTACCCGGAGGCAGCGACGCCCGAAGCGGCGTTAGAGGCGTTGGAACATGGCTCGGCAGAAGAAACCTGACGTGAGCAACCTGCTTTTCAATCAGATAATTTCAGATGGCCCTGGTCATCGTGGATGCCCGGCAAAGCACTGGATTGTAGCGAGAGGTGAGGGTGCTTTTTCCGTATCATGCCCCGGTGTTTCCTTCCGCTTTCCCGCCGCGCTGCCGTGCTCCAGGTGCCTGCTGTCATCCGCCGTGAAATCCGCGAGACGCTCGTGCTGGCCGGGCCGGTAGTGGTCACCCAGTTAGCCCAGATCTCGATGGGGTTCGTGGATACGATCATGGTGGGGCGGCTGGGGCCGGAGGTACTGGCAGGGGCTGCCCTCGGCAGCACCATGTTCTACACCTTCGGCATCCTGTGCCTGGGGGTGGTGCTGGCGGTGAGTCCGCTCGTGTCGCAGGCGTTCGGGGCAGGGGACGATGCTGCGATCCGTCACAGCGTGCAGCAGGGGTTGTGGGTAGCCCTCGTGCTGACGGTCGGGTGCATGGGGCTGTTCTGGAACATCGCGCCGTTGCTGCGGCTGCTGGGCCAGGACGAGGCCACGCTGCTGCGGGCACAGGCCTACCTGCGGGCGATCCTGTGGGGGGTGTTTCCCTACCTGGGCCTGGTGGCCCTGCGCGGGTTCCTGGAGGGCGTCTCCCGTCCCCGTGCCGTGACGGTGATCACCCTGTGCGGGGTGCTGGTCAACATCGGGGGCAACTACGTGCTGATGTACGGCAAGCTGGGCTTTCCGGCGCTGGGGCTGGTGGGCACCGGGTATGCCAGCGCCTGCGCGTTCTGGTTCAACTTCCTGGTGCTGCTTGGCTACCTCCTGGCCCGCCCGGCGTTTCGGCAATACCACCTGTTCCGCGACGTCCTGAAGCCGGACGGGGTGCGGTTCCGTGAAGTCTTTCGGCTGGGGCTGCCCATCGGGGCGGCCCTCGGCATTGAGTCCGGGCTGTTCTCGATCACGGTGATGATGATGGGCTGGATCGGGACGGTGGCCCTGGCCGCGCACCAGGTGGCGATCCAGGCGGCGGCCCTCACCTTCATGGTACCATTAGGCATCGGCATGGCGACGACCGTGCGGGTGGGGCAGGCTATCGGCAGGCGGGAGAGGGTCGCCGCCGAACGGGCCGGGTTCACCGGCATCGGCCTCTCGGTTGTGTTTATGACGCTGACGGCCCTCCTGTTCTGGACCGCGCCCCGGCTGGTCATCGGCTTGTACCTGGACCTGGAAGCCCCAGCCAATGCCGAGGTCGTCCGCCTGACCGTGACCCTGCTGGGGACAGCGGCGGTATTTCAGGTGTTCGACGGGATGCAGGTCTCGGCCGCCGGTGCCTTGCGCGGCCTCAAGGACACCCGTGCCACCATGATCATCAGCCTGTTCACCTACTGGGGGATGGGCCTGACCAGCGGCTACCTGCTGGGGTTCACGGCGGGTTTCGGTGCCATTGGCCTGTGGTGGGGGCTGGTCGTGGGGCTGGCGACAGCAGCCGGTGCCCTCATCTGGCGTTTTCATCGGCAGGTGCCCCGGGCCGTTGACCCCACCCCGGTTTCCCGATAAATTGACCCCGCCTGTTCAGGCCCGGCGGGGCTTTTCGCGTGGTGAACCGGTATGTACCTGCCCCCACCCAACAGCACAGGCTTCCAAAAGCGGGTTGGATGCGGATTTTCCTGAAATCCCCATCGTCTCTTTGGCGAATTTTGATGCTTCCCGACTCGCTTCATTGCGGATAATTGATTAGGTTTGACCCAATTGGTGATTTTTGCGCCACAGGGCCTCACCCACCACCTGCACCCTCACTCCCCATGCCTCAGCTTTTCCCGAAGAAGGCAAACCTCCTGCCCCATCTCTCGCTTGCAGGCGCGCTGTTCGGCGGCATCTTCCTGATCGGGTTCGTCTGGTATTACTTCTCGCCGGATTTCACCGACGCTGGCTATGCACCGGTGCAGCCTGTGCCGTTCAGCCACCGGCTGCACGCCGGGCAACTGGGTCTGAACTGTCAGTACTGCCACACGAACGTGACGGTGGCCGACCATGCCAACGTGCCAGCGACGCAGACCTGCATGAACTGCCATAACCAGATCCGCACCGAGTCCCTCCAGCTGTTACCCGTGCGCGAGAGCTATGCCACCGGGATGCCGGTCGAATGGGTGAACGTCCACATG
>CAZLRO010000303.1:0-3911 GCA_964561865.1 uncultured Rhodothermaceae bacterium
TGTGGCGCTACTTCTGCCAGATCAGCGACTCGACCACCAGCTACGGGTCGTACTCGGGCGCGGTGCCGAACGAGAAGATCACCTGGGAGAAGCTGGCGCGGGATACCCCCCGGTTCATCATCGAGTCCGATGCCACCATCGTAGCCCCGTTGATCTTTCATTATGTGATGGAGACCCTGGCGGAAGCCGGGGTGGGTGTGCTTCCTGCGACGATGGATACGACGGTGTGAGGCCAGAGCATGGAACAGCGTCCCCGCGACTACGAAGGTGCCCACCTCACCGTGCGGTACGATGTGAAACGGTGCATCCATGCCGAGCGGTGCATTCATGGCCTGCCTGCCGTGTTCGAGGCCACCCGCCGCCCGTGGATCGACCCGGACGCTGCCCCGGCTGAGGAGGTCGTCGAGGTGGTGATGCGTTGCCCCACAGGTGCCCTGCATGTGCAGCGGCAGGGGTGGAATGAACCCGTCCCGCCCGAAAACACGATCCACCTTGAGGCCGACGGGCCGTTGTACCTGCGGGGAAACCTGAACCTGCATACGGAGGACGGGACGCTGCTGCTGCACGATACCCGGATGGCCCTGTGCCGGTGCGGGGCCTCGAAGAACAAGCCGCTGTGCGACGGCAGCCACCACGAGATCGATTTCCGCGATGCGGGGTTGCCTGGGACCGGTGGGGGGGCGCCGCCCACCGCACAGACCTGCGCATCGTCCCCACCGCCAACGGGCCGTATCATGTGCAGGGCCTCGTCCACCTCTACAGTGCCGAGGGCACCCGGACCCACACGTTCGGGGAAGCCTGGCTGTGTCGGTGTGGGGCTTCGCAGAACAAGCCCTTCTGCGACGGCAGCCACCGCACACAGGGTTTCACGGCTGCCTAACCTTCACGGTATCTAACCCGTTCTGTTGTATGCGTGTAGCCGACCTGCTCAAGTCGAAAGGCACCACCGTTATCACCATCCACGACGAGATTTCCCTCGCCGCTGCGGTGGATATCCTCAGCAGCAAGAACATCGGGGCCTTGCTGGTCCTGAACGCCGAGTCCCATGTCGTCGGGATGCTCTCCGAACGGCAGATTATCCAGGGCCTGGCCCGTCATGGGACCGAGTTGCTGCACCTGCCTGTGCGCGAGGTGATGAGCGAGCATGTGTTCATCTGCCGCCCAGAGGACCAGATCAAGGAGATCATGGGCATCATGACGCGGCAGCGCGTCCGGCACATCGCCGTCGTGGACGAGGGGCAACTCAAGGGCATCGTCAGCATCGGCGACGTGATCAAGTACCGCCTGGACGAGATCGAGACCGAGGCCAACATCCTCCGCGAGATCATCATCGCCCGGCAGTACGAGGTCTAGCCGGGGCGGGCCTGAAGGAGTTCGACCGGCTTTCTTTCCACCGTCGCCGCGATGCTACTGACCCCGTCCCGCCATCCGCTGCCGCCTGATCCCGCCGTCCTCTTTGGCCGCTGCGCTCCGCTGATGCTGGAGATCGGCTTCGGGGATGGGCGTTTCCTCGTCCATCTGGCCCGCCGCTACCCCGACTGGAACATCCTGGGCGCGGAGGTGTCGATGGCTTCGGTGACGCGGGCGCTGCGGCGGCTGCGGCGCGAGCGCGTCGAAAATGTGCAGGTGTACAAGGGGTACGGGCGCTTCCTCGTGCGCACCCTGGTGCCGCGCCATGCGGTAAGCCAGGTGTGGGTTAACTTCCCCGACCCCTGGCCCAAGAGCCGCCACCAGGACCACCGCCTGCTGCAAGCGGGCTTCTTCCGCCTGCTCTCCACCCGGCTCGTTCCCAGCGGCACCCTCTGTCTGACCACCGATAGCGAACCCTACTACCGGTTCGCCCAGACCGAAGGCGCGGCCTCTGGCTGCTTTACGATGGTGGAGGCAGCCCCGCCGCCGGAGACCTTGCAGACGAAGTACGCCCTCAAGTGGCAGGCTGCGCACCGCACGTTCTACCATGCCGTCTTCACCTGCACCGCCGACGCCCCCGACGCTCCCGCCCCTATCGAGACTTTCCCGATGCAACACGCCCTGATGGAAGGCTCGCTGGAACACATCCAGCGGGTCCCCAAGCTCGTCCACCTCTACGACGCCGGGCGTGTGGTCATCGCCGACGCCTACCGGGCACTGGGCGACGCGGGGTTGCTCTTTCGGGCGGTCGTCGAGGAGGAAGACCTGCGCCAGGAGGTGCTGCTCAAAGCCTGGCCACACCCGGGGGGCGTCTATGTGGGGGTCGAGCGTTTCGGCGAGCCACTTGTCACCCGGGGCTTGCGCGAAGCCCTCCAGGCCCTCACCGCCTGGCTCGAAGGGCAGGGACTTCGCCTGGTGCAGGGGTGGATGTGAGCAGCACGTAGCTGAGACGCACCATGTCCAACCGCCCCATCGGCCTCTCCGACCTCCTCTCGTATGTCTTCCAGCTACAATCGAGGATCACGGGACATACACGACTTCCTGGGTAATGATGGGGCGGAGGCGGGGCTTGGGGGTATCTGCGAGGACCAGGTCTACTTCCCGATGCAACAGGTCTTCGAGGAAGAATTTCAGGTCCATCTACCGATCAAAGGTAGGCGCTTCCAGTTCCACCAGTACATCGATATAGCTTCCTGGCTGGGCGTCTTGCCGAACGTAAGAGCCAAAAAGCCCAATGCGCCGCACCTGAAACCGTTCCTGCAACTGCGGGAGGTGGTGGTGTAGCTGTTGCAGAACATCTTCCTTTTGAAGCATGATCTTTGAAAACAATAAGTTGGACAGTGCTTACCATTGGGCATTGCAAAGGTTTCCAGCATCGATCTCTGCTTTGCTTCTCTGGCCGACGGTGTGATGCGGGTGCGGAAGCGGTGGGGCTAGGCCCGTCGTCTCCGCAGCGCCCATCGGCTCGTCGCCTGTGGTGGGCTAGTCGTCGGGGCGGTAACAGGGCGCTGGGCCGCCTGGTACAGCACAGCGGCGAGGGCCGCGGCTTCGTCCAGCCGCTCATCCGGCGGAGACAGGTATTCGGGGCGGAAGTGGTCGGGCACGAAGTGGGTGGAAAACTGGCCTGTGGTGAACGCCTCGTGCTGCATCACGAACGTGCAGAAGGGGATGGTGGTGCGTACCCCGGCGATGTCGTACTCGCCCAGCGCCCGCACCATGCGCCGGATGGCGTCCTCACGGGTGCGGCCCCAGGTGGTCAGTTTCGAGATCATCGGGTCGTAGTGAATCTGCACGGTGCCGCCCTGCTCCACGCCCGCATCCACCCGCACGCCGGGGCCAGCGGGTGCGGCGTGGCGGATCAGCACGCCGGGGTCGGGCAGGAAGTTGTTCCACGGGTCTTCGGCATACACCCGGCATTCGACAGCATGGCCGTGGAGGGTGAGGTCGGCCTGCGTGTAGCCAAGCGGCTCGCCCTCGGCCACGCGGAGCTGCTCGCGCACCAGGTCCAGCCCGGTGATCCATTCGGTGACGGGATGTTCCACCTGCAACCGGGTGTTCATCTCCATGAAGTAGAAGTTCAGGTCCTTGTCCACGAGGAACTCGACGGTGCCAGCCCCCACGTAGCCGCACGACCGTGCCGCCTGCACGGCCGCGGCCCCCATCTGCGCCCGCAGTTCCGGCGTGAGGATGGCCGACGGCGCTTCCTCGACCACCTTCTGGTGCCGCCGCTGGATCGAGCATTCCCGCTCGAACAGGTGGACGCAGTTGCCGTGCTGGTCGGCGAACACCTGGAACTCGATGTGGCGGGGCTGCACGATGTATTTCTCGATGAACACGCGCCCGTCCCCAAAGGCGGCGGCAGCTTCGCGCTGGGCCATCTCCATCGACCGCTTGAAGTCGGCGGCAGCATGGACGATGCGCATCCCCTTGCCGCCACCACCTGCCGCAGCCTTGATGAGCACCGGGTACCCGATCTCCCCGGCGATGCGCTCGGCCTCGTC
>CAZLRO010000304.1:0-3887 GCA_964561865.1 uncultured Rhodothermaceae bacterium
TCGATCTCATGAGATGGACCCTGATCGACCATGCTCCTCGCAAGGACATGATCCGAAACCCACAATCCGAAATCCTCTTGTTTCCAACCTACAGTGCGATCAGGGTTGCAGCCAGGACATCGGGGTGGGCCTGGATGCGGCGGAGGGCTTCGTCCTGGAGAGAACCGTCGAAGCGGATGCGGGCACAGGCGGCCTTGGCGCCCGAGAAGACGAGGTTCTCCATCTCCTGCACGTTCCAGCCTGCCTTGCGCATCACGTCCAGCACGGCGGCCAGCACGCCCACCCGGTCCAGGTGGCGCACGGTGAGCTGGTGTGTGGCCGGGGTGTGCCGGGCAGTGTTCACGCAGTTGGGCACGCTCCCCGTCTCGGCATAGGTGTTGACGATCCGGACGGCCTCGCGGGCAATGGCTTCCTGCGCCTGCTCGGTCGAGGCCCCGATGTGGTGGGTCATGTAGACGTTGGGATGCACGGCCAGGGGATGGGAGAACGGTCCCTCCTTGCCGGGGGGTTCATCCGATATCACATCCAGCGCGGCCCGGACCCCTTTCTCGTTCATGGCCTGAACGAGCGCCACCTCATCCACCACATCGCTGCGGGTGGTGTTGATGAACCAGGCACCCGGCTGCATCGCCGCAAAGAAGTCCCGCCCGGCCAGTCCCCGCGTGTCCGGCGTGGAGGCCACATGCAGCGTGACGATGCCGGCCTGCCGGGCGACGTCCAGCGGGCTGTCGAGCCGGGTGATGCCCAGCCGAGTGGCCTGCTCGTCGGTGAGGGAGCGGCTCCAGCCCACCACGTGGAGGTCGAACGCCTGCGCCCGGCGCACCACCTCCTGCCCGATGTTGCCCAGGCCAACCACACCCAGGGTGCGGCCCTTCAGGCCCAGCGCCCTTGCATACTTGTCTTTGTTCCACTGCCCGGCGCGGGCATCGAGCACATTGTCCGGCAGGAAACGGTCTAAGGCCAAGATCAGCCCCATCGTGAGTTCGGCCACGGCCACTGCATTCTTGCCGGGGCAGTTGGCGACGAAGAGGCCGCGTTCCGAGGCCGCCTCCACGTCGATGGTGTCGTAGCCCGCCCCGGCCCGGACGATCAGTTCCATCGACGGGGCAGCGTCCATCATGGCCGCGATCACCTTCGTCGAACGGACCACCAGCACCTGCGGCTGTTCGATCCCCAGGGCATCGACGAGGGCGTCGCCCTTGAGTCCAGGCTGGACTACGACGGCGTGCCCGGCACCCGAAAGCGCTTCCAGACAGGAGGCCGAGAGCTTGTCGGCGAGAAATACCTTCATGGCTTCTTCAGAACAGGTGTACCAATACTCCACTGCGGAGCTTGGGTTCGAACCAGGTGGACTTGGGCGGCATCAGCAGGCCCGCGTCCGAGACGGCCAGCAGTTCTTCCATGCTGGTCGGGAACATGGAGAAGGCGGCCTCGGCCTCGCCTGTATCGACGAGCCGTTCCAGCGCCGCCGTTCCCCGGATGCCCCCTACGAACGCAATGTTCTGGTCCCGCCGGGGGTCGGTGATGCCGAGGATCGGCTCCAGGACATATTCCCCCAGCACCCCCACATCCAGCGTGTCGGCGACACTTGGCCGCCGGGTTGGCGGCAGGGTGAGGGCGTGCCAGACACCGTCGAGATACAGACAGACAGTGCCTTTCCGGGGAGGTTCCGGGGAGGCCGCAGGAGCGGCGGGAAAACGGGACTTGAGCGTTTCCAGGAACGCCCCGGCAGGCATGGGCAGCTTTCGGATCACGCGGTTGTAGGGCATGATCCGCATCTGGCTCATGGGGAAGAGCACCGCCGGAAAGAAGGCCACCTCGTCCCCGGGAGCGTAGGGGTGCAGCGCTTCGGCGGCCCGACTGGCGGCCTTGCACCGGTGATGCCCGTCGGCCACATACAGCCGGGGGATGGCCTGAAACGCCTGCACGAGCGTCTGTGGGTCTGCCACACGCCAGAAGGTATGCTGGATGCCATCCGGGGCCACAAAGTCGTACAGCGGGGGTTGGGCCTGCGCCTCCGCCATCAATGCCCCTACCCCGGCCTCATCCCGGAAGGCCAGCATCACCGGCTCGGCATGGGCACGCTGTTCGAGCAGGTGGCGCGTCCGGTCGTCTTCCTTGTCCGGACGGGTCTTCTCGTGTTTCAGGATGGTGTCGTCGTCATAGTCTGAGACGGCAACGCAGCCAAAGAGGCCCACCTGTGCCCGCCCCTGCATAACCAGTTGGTAGACGTAGAGCGACGGGGTCGCCTCATGCACAGCATACGCACTGCTGGCCCACTGCCTGAGGTTCGCAGCCCCCCGGGCGTATACCGCGTCGTCGTGCTCGTCGGTGCCGGGCGGCAGGTCGATCTCCGGGCGGATCACATGCAGGAAGCTTAACGGCTTGCCTTCCGCCAACTGCCGCGCCTCGTCGGTACTGATCACATCATACGGGACGCAGGCCACCTCGACGGCTTTCTCAGGAACCGGGCGGAGCGCCCGAAAAGGATGCAGGGTCGCCATCTCTGCGCAGGGACATGTGCTTTTCCCGCAGTATACGCAATCGCCTGGAATCGGGGAATCGAAGAATCGAGGAAAGGCGCAGGGGAATAGCTGTTGGCTGGGGCTTGGTACCTGGTACGCTTCGCTTTGGGACGCTTCTCTTTGGTTGAAGCGCATGGGTTTCCCAAAGACCGTCAGGCCGTACCAAGTACCCAATACCTACTTTCTCCCCGAAAGCGAATCCTGTTTTGCCTGCATCAGCCGTGTCTGCTTGATGTTTTCGAGGAACGAGGTTCCGGTTTCGGCAGCCCAGGTGATGGGTTCCCGGTAGAGTACGTCCCGATAGGCTTCGTCGAGAGAAATAAAGGTATAGCCCTGCTGCCGCAGGTGATCCAGGATCTGGCCGAGATAATCCCGGTTCACCCGGTTGGCGTGCAGCATCAGCACATGGGCCACGTTCCGCCCGTAGAGTGAGGCCGCCACGCTGTCCCAGTAGGCCACCGACGCCTTGACGTGGGCGAGATACGCCTGCCCCACCTCATAGCGTTGCCCCCAGTCCTGGGCCAGTTCATAGCGGGTGTACTGCTCGTCGTATTTCCAGTCGTCGGTGGTGAGGGTGGCACGGGCGTTTTGCAGGTGCTGGGCTTTCAGATGGGCCTGCCAGACGGCCCGCTCGGCCTCGGTGGTCCCTTCGGCGAGGAACGGGAACCGGAAATACCGAACCGGACGGTTATAGGCCGCCGCGAAGGGCTGGAGCAGCCGGCTGGTGCTGTCGATCTCGTTCCGTCCCTGGGCCGGGGTCAACGCCGCAAAATTGCGATGGGTGAGGCTGTGATTTCCCATCTGCACCCCCTTGCCGAGCCAGTGTCGCAGCAGCGCCGCCCCCTCTTCGTTCCGGATGAGGTCTCCAATCACGAAGACGGTGGCGGGGGCACGGTGTCGGCCGAGGGCGTTTGCCAGGCTATCGATGACCAGTTGCCGGTGCCACTGCGACGGATGGCTGTAAAAGCGCATGACCGGGGCATCATCGAACGTGAGGGCGATGCGTTTGGGCGGGGGCGAATATGCCTGGGACAGGCCGCAGGTGAACCCGGTCGCCAGCAGCAGCACCCCTATCCATCCAGGCAGGCAACGGATCCAGAAACGGGACATACCAACCACATCTTTTGAAACGAGACGATAGCGGCCAGAGAAACAAACGACGTTCCATTCTAACATAAGATTCCCGCCGCACGAATTATTTCTCGCTTACGACTTCAACAAAAGCGCACCAAACGATGCCTGGCCTTGCTTGACTACCCGTCGGCAGAGGCCGTATCATGGTGATTCTACACCGCGGGGTGGAGCAGCTGGCAGCTCGTCGGGCTCATAACCCGAAGGTCGCAGGTTCAAATCCTGCCCCCG